>JALGUG010000247.1 GCA_029820995.1 Candidatus Zipacnadia bacterium | reverse complement strand
CTGGAGGTGAGCCTGATCCAGCCGATCGCGATGGAGCAAGGTCTACGGTTTGCGATACGGGAGGGCGGGCGCACGGTGGGCGCCGGCGTCGTGACCGAAGTGATTGAGTGAGGTGCGGGCTGGGCCACACTGGGGCCCGGGCAGAGTTCGGAGGTTTGAACGGTGGCGACAGAGAAGTTGTGGCTTCAGTGCTCGGAGTGCAAGCAGCTTAACTACATCACCAGCAAGAACCGGACTACCAATCCGGATCGGTTGTCGCTGAAGAAGTACTGTTCCGTCTGCCGGAAGCATACGGTCCATAACGAGACCAGGGTCAAGAAGTAGCGCTGTGGATTGCAGGCCCGTAGCTCAATTGGCAGAGCAGCGGTCTCCAAAACCGCAGGTTGTCGGTTCAAATCCGGCCGGGCCTGCCAGCAATGCCCAGCCGGCGGTGTGGTCGTGGCCGCCAGGCCCGAGATCGGACGGAAAGCGATGTTGTCGGTCAACATAGCATATGCTCTATCGGCGGTCTGGATTGCCGGCACGCTCGTGGCGTGGTATTTCGCTCGCCAGCGGAACCTGGTGGCGGAGGATGAGCTGCGGGACGTGTTTCGCCGCGACATTTCGGATAAGGCCAAGCGCGAGCTGGAAAGCGAGATCAATCATCGTCGGCAGCGTTTGGCGGGGTACCTGTTCGCGCTCAGCTTGCTGGGCGCGGTCATCGGCTCCATAAAGTCGGACAACATCGTGATGACCAATCGGCTGGTTCGGTGGGCGGTGTGGCTGGGGGCGGGCGGCTATGCGGGGGCGGCCTACTACCTGATGCACTGGTTCGTTCTGGAGGTTTGGGCAGAGCTCAAGCGTGTCGTGTGGCCCAGCAAGGATGAGACGTACTCTTTGACGGCCGTCGTCATTTGGGCCATTCTGATCGTGGCGGCCTACATGGGTCTGCTGGACTTCCTGTGCACGTATGTGACCGGTGCTGCGCACCTTTACGACTGATTCGGGCGGGGCACTGAAGGCCCGGTAGTCACGACTGTGAGCTGTGAGGCATGGAGAAGCAGTGGTACGTCGTTCATACGCTGACTGGCCACGAGAATAAGGTGAAGGCCAGTATCGAGAAGATGGCGGAAAGCTCCGATCTGCGGCACTTGATCGGCCGGATACTGGTGCCGACCGAAGAAGAGCATCGTTCCTCGGGCGGGAAACGCCGGGTGGTCAAGAAGAAGCTGTTCCCGGGCTACGTCTTGATCCAAATGGCGCTGACCGACGACACGCGTCATTTGGTGCGCCGGACGGCGGGGGTGACCAACTTCGTCGGGTCCTCGGCCAAACCAGTGCCGCTGCGTGCAGACGAGGTGGAGAACATCCTGAAGACGCTGGGCGAAGAGGCAGCACGGCCGAAGGCGATCTGGGCGCCCAACGATGCGGTACGCGTGATCAGTGGCCCGTTCGCGGAGTTCTCCGGCAAGGTGACCGAGGTCAACCCCGGTGCCGAGAAGCTGACGGTTGAGATCTCGATCTTTGGCCGCGAAACACCGGTGGAGTTGGACTTCACGCAAGTCGAGAAGCTGTAGGCACGGGCGACGGTTCGCCGCAGGTCGGGTGGGCGTGCCGGCTCGGCGGTCAGAGGCGGCGAGCATCCAACCAGTGCCGGTTTGAACTGAGGAGGAAGGTCCAACAGGACGATGGCCAAGAAGATTGTGGCGAAGATCAAACTGCAAGTACCGGCGGGGAAAGCCAATCCGGCGCCTCCCGTCGGACCGGCGCTGGGCCAGCACGGCGTCAACATCATGGAGTTCTGCAAGCAGTACAACGATCGCACGGCAGCGCAGATGGGCGATATCGTGCCGGTGGAGATCACGGTCTACGCGGACCGGAGCTTCACGTTCGAGACCAAGACGCCACCGGCGGCCAGCCTGCTGCTCAAGGCGGCGGGCATTGAAAAGGGTTCGGGGACGCCGAACACGGAGAAGGTCGGGCGTGTAACCCGGGAGCGGGTGAAAGAGATCGCTCAGCGGAAGATTGACGACCTGAATGCGCAAGACTTGGAGGCGGCGGTCAAGATCATTGAGGGGACCGCGCGCAGCATGGGCCTGGAGATTGTGGACTAAGCGGGCGCAGGGGTCCGCGTGCTTTGGGTGAATGTAATGGGCAAGAGCAGCAAGCGATTCGCGGCACTGGCGGAGAAGCTGGACCGAGAGCAACGCTATCCGTTGGACAGGGCGCTTGACCTGGTGAAGGAGTGCGCCACGGCCAAGTTCGACGAGACCATCGAGGTAGCGATTCAGTTGGGGGTCAACCCCGGCAAGGGCGAAGAGACCGTGCGGGGCACAGTGTCTCTGCCGCATGGGACCGGCCGGACGCGTCGCGTGGTGGTATTCGCCAAGGGAGAGGCGGCCACGGCCGCAGAGGAGGCGGGTGCGGACCGCGTGGGCGGCGAGGAGCTGGTGGAGGAGATTGACAAGGGGTGGGATGAGTTTGACATCCTGGTGGCGGCAGCGGATATGATGCGGACCGTCGGCAGGCTGGGCAAGAAGCTGGGCCCACGGATGCCGAACAAGAAGGCCGGCACCATCGCCGTGACGCCCGAGGAGATGCAGCGGGTGGTCAAGGAGCTGAAGGCGGGACGTGTGGAGTTCAAGATGGACCGTCAGGCCGGTCTTCACGTTCCCATCGGGCGAGCTTCCTTTGACAAGCAACAACTGGAGGAGAACCTGGGCGTCCTGCTCGATGCGATCGTACGGGCGCGGCCGGCTGCAGCCAAGGGGCGCTACATCGTGAGCATTGCCCTGTCCTCTACGATGGGGCCGGGGATCATGTTGGACGTGGACGAGGCCCTGACCCGCGCAGCGGCCTAGCGTCGTCGCCGGGGCCGGGGGATTGCAGCGCCGAAGACAGTGGGTGTCGAAGGACTATCGGCCTAAGGGAGCCGGTCCGAGCACGGGCCGCGCTGCGCCCACCGAGGCAGGGACCTAGTGTGCTTCGCTCGATGAACTATTGCGGGCGAGGGCTCCCTCCTTGGTGAGCTCTCGCCCGCTGTTTTGGTACAGGTACTACGGGGCCGGTAACGAGGAAGGGAGGTGGATGCACCAATGGCCACCGAGGCGAAGGAACAGGCCGTGGCCGCACTGAAGGAGTTGGTGGCAAGGCGGCCCTCGATCATTCTCAACGACTATCGAGGCCTCACTGTGGGGCAGATAAGCGATCTGCGGCGGCGGGTGATTGCCGCGGGCGGCGAGTACCACGTGGTGAAGAATCGACTGTTTGCGCGGGCGCTGGCTGAGAGCCCGGCAGCGGAGGTGACGGCGCTGCTCACCGGGCCCACCGCCGTGGCTTTTTGCGGGGATGACAGTCCGTCCGTAGCCAAGGCTCTGGTGGAGTTCGGGCGGGAGTTCGAGCCCCTATGTGTGATCAAGGGAGGGTTCGTGGACGGCACCTTCCTGGACGGCGAGGCGTGTAAGGTCCTGGCCGCAATACCGCCGAGACCCATGCTGCTGGGCGAGCTTGTCGGGTCCCTGGAGTATCCCGTGAGCGCCCTGGCGCAGGCGCTGGAGCTCATCGTGGCTGAGCTGTCATTGGTTCTGGATGCGCTGGTCGAGAAACGCAGTGCCGAGGCGGCCTAGCGCCGCCGCGATCCTGAGTAAGAGAACGCCGGGAGCGCAGGAGGAGGAGAAAATGGCCAAGGATGATGTGTTGCAGGCATTGATGGATCTGTCCGCGGAGGAGCGGGCGGAGACCTTTGTCGAGGCTGTGGGCCAGATGCCGGTTCTGGAGCTGAAGAGCTTGGTGGACGCCATCAAGGAGAAGTTCGACGTGCAGGCGATAGTGGCCGCGGGTCCGGCTGCGGCTGCGGCGCCCGCCGCCGCGGAAGCCGAGGAAGAGAAGACCGAATTCGACGTCATGCTGACCGGGGTGGGCGACCAGCGCATCCAGGTGATTAAGGCGGTTCGGGAGATCACCAGCCTGGGGCTCAAGGAAGCGAAGGCGCTGGTGGAGTCCGTGCCGGCGGCAGTGGCCGAGGGCGTGAACAAGGACGATGCCGCGGCCATGAAGGAGAAGCTGGAAGCGACCGGTGCGACGGTCGAGATCAAGTAGTGTTGCGGCAAGGCCAAGTATCAATCAGAGGGGTCGGCCAAAGTGGCCGGCCCCTCGATTGGCGTCGGCACCGTTCAAGGCGCGCGGGTAGGAGCTTCCGGCGTGGGCGGTTGTGGGCGCGCCCGTTCGTCTAGCTGTCGCGCTCGCTCGCGAAAGGCGGATGGAAGAGCCTCCAAGCGGACGAATACTGCGCTTTGCGGCGAGAAGGCCACCACGACGAACCCCTCGGGTCCCTGCCGCTTGGCGACCATTGCTCGCCACTCATTGAGGCGATCGGGCCTGCGGGCCCGGAACAGCGCCTTGCTGAGCGCGACAGCATCAACGCGGACGATCTTGTTCACCTTCTCGAAGGCCGGCTTGTTGACCGGCAGCAGCACAGTGTCGCGCTGTGCTCGCCAGGCCACATCCCAGGGGGCATCGGTCGCGATCACGACGTCCGGCGGCAACTGTCGGATCGCGCTCAGAAACGGCTTCTCCAACGGCGGGGCGGGACGAGCGTCGCGTAGGGCCGGGATGCTGGGAAGGGCTGCAGCCACGGCCAGGACCGCACACACGATCAACTGGCGGGAAGTCAGCAGATCGCCCTCTGCGGAGCCGACGAAGGCAAGCGCACGCGGGCGCTTCTCGGCCGAATCCAGGTGGTCCAACAGGGCAAGCAGCAGGCGAACCGCGAGGAGAACACCAAGGGGCGCACAGACCAGCAGCACACGCGGTGCGGGGAAGAAGATGACGCCCATCACGAACAGGGCGGCGAAGGTAGCGATCAGCAGGCGACGGAGGCGTTCCTCCAGATAGTTGGGCGAGCCCCAGGCCACCTTCGTCAGGGCAAAACCTGCAAGCACAATACCGAAGATGCCCGTCGCAGCCCCCAGCAACGCGCCGGATCCGGCCAACAGCTTGCGCGCCAACACGGCGGGACGCACCAGCAGCAAACGCCACTGCGACTCATGCGGCGGCGGGAACTCGCACAGGAAGGTCTGGGCGGGGTAGGAATCCGTGTACATCGCCATGCGGTACCAAGACAAAGAGAAGAACGGATTTCCGGTGAGATTGAAGTTCCGGATCATCCAGGGCATCAGGATGGCCAGGAGCACAAGACCAAAGGCGGCGAGGTTCTTCCTGGCGGTGTCGCGGTCTGCGGAGAACACGCACACTGCGGCAAGGGGCGCCAAGATGACGAGGAGGTAGTCGGAGAGCACCGCCAACCCGGTCACCGCGCCGATCAGCAAGCTCAGGCGGAAGAGGGCGCGGCGGCGGCCGTATAGGGGCTGTTCCGGCGCCCCGGGCGCGTCGCGCCCGCCGAGGGCCTTGGTAGACATCTGCGCGACGGCGGAGAGCTGCACACACAGCATCAGTGCCAAGGTGGCCAGGGTGACCGACAGCATGGTCGGACGGGCGCTGACAGCCTCGCGGAGTAAGAAGGTGGAGAGGCCGAGGAGCAGGACGGTCAAGAGGGCGGTGCGTTCGTCGAACCAGTGGCGGGACCATAGATAGACAATCACCAGCAGAACCAGGCACCACAACGCCGAGAAGGCTCGCAAGACGCCGTCGCCATGGCTTACGGGGAGGGCCAGGGCTGCCAAGAGAACGGGGTACACGGGCGGGCGCAGCAGATCGGGCTGAGGATTGGCGCGCTGGACGCGGGAGAGAGCCAGAGGAACAGCGACCCGCGAGGAGAAGCCGTCTCCGCGCTCCAAGCAGAGGGCCACATCGGCGTTCGCCAGGGCCTCCGTGTCGGTGATGATGCGCGGGGTGTACTGCCAGTGAGCCGCGAGCATCAGTAGCACGAATATCACGGCTGCCAGCAGCAGCCATAGCTGTGAGTAGACGCGTCGGGCACGAGGAGGACGGCTGCCAGTCTCGTCCTGGGTGGGCTGCTGTGCCATGCCTCACCGCCTTTCTTGCGCGCATACCGGCGCCTGCGCGATGACGTCTGCGTTCATCATCTCGGTGCTGCCAGATCGAACTCCAGCAGCCGTACCGACCAAACCGGGAGCACCATCTCAGCGGAGATGGTGCCCTCAATCTCGGTGGTCAATGCGACCGGGGTCGGGTCGCCGAGCTGGGCCGCCTGAAGGAGCGCGGCCCTCTGTTGCTGCGTCAGCTTCTCCGGGCGTCCCATCCGTTCCCAGGCTGCCCGGGGATTGCCGTGGTCCGCGTCCACGATCTGCGCCCGGCAGTCCCGGGGCGGGTGGGGCAATCCCTTGATCTTTAATAGGGTCTTAGTCCCGAAGGGCGGCTCTCGCGGGTCCTCCCAGAAGTTCCAGATCAGGACCCAGAGCTTCTGCCCATCAGTCGAACGAACGGCCAGAGCATCTACGGGCTCGTTGCTGCTGCCGGCCTCGACGCGCGTGCCGGCGATCTGGTGCAGGAGCCGGAACACCTCATAGTTCGGCTTGGGAATGCCGTCCACGGTCACCATCCCCAAGGTTTCCGAGAACGGGCCGTGGGAGTGATAGACGCCGTCCACCAGGGAGAACTGCACCGCCAGAGCGACGCCCTGGTCGAGCATCTCCTTCAGCGCCGCGGCCGTAAAGGCGGCGTTGTATGGTGTGTCCAGGTAGGGCTGAGGGCTGGAGGCGGCGCCCCACTCGGTGATAAACAGCGGCAGCTTGGCGAAACGAGGATACTTGCTGCGCCACTGGCGCACCTGCTGCAGGCTGAGCCGCATTTTCTCCAGGGCCGGAGTGCCGACGCCGGTGCAGTAGATGTGCCATGACAGGAAGTCAATCCTGGCCCCCTTCTTGCCCGTGGCGGCATTCGTGCCGCCGGCGCAGTGCTCCAGCAGATCGTCGCACCAGGCGTCGCCGGCCCCGCCGGGCCCGCCGATCCTGATGGCCGGGTCGGCGCTGACCGCTCCCTGTACTGCATGGTCGTAGATCTTCAGGTAATCCTGCAGCGTGCCCTCGAAGTACAAACTGGCATTGGGCTCGTTCCAGACTTCCCAGTACCACTCGTGAATCTGCTCGCCGTACTTGTCCTTGCAGTGGAGCACCGTCCGGCGGAC
>JALGUG010000246.1 GCA_029820995.1 Candidatus Zipacnadia bacterium | reverse complement strand
CGTCGTGTTCAAGCCGATCCCCGCGAGGCCCACCAGGATCAGGAAACGCCCGGTCTGGTCGAACACGTGAATGCCCAGCTCGGTGAAGAAGCCGTACGAGCGCAGGGCAATCATGACAAAGTACCCGAAGAGAAACCACGGGAAGGCCTTGACCCAGTTGACGCGCCGGGGTGCGGAGCGGTCCACGGCCTCATCGGCCGCGGCAGCCACGCGCCGGCTGTACCACAGGGCGATGACAAAGGCCAGCGGGGCGATGAAGGTATTGCGCACCAGCTTGACGGCGGTCGCGGTCTTGCCCGCGAGCTCCGAGAAGATGAAGCCGGCGCCGATGACCTGCGGGGTCGAATGGATGGCGGTGCCGGCGAACACGCCGAAGATCTGGTCCATGCCCTGGTAGTGGAAAAGCTGGAAGATCTTGGGATAGACGAGGATCGCGACCAGGCCCCAGAGCCCAATGGTGCCGATGGCATAGGAGGTTTCTTCCTCCTTGGCCTCGATCAGCGGCGCGGAGACCGCAATGGCCGAGCCGCCGCAGATGGTAGTGCCCACGGACAGCAGGATGGCAAGCTTCTGCGGCAGGCCGAAGGCCTTCCCCAGGAAGTAGATCGCCCAGAAACCCACCAGCATGGTCACCACAATGACCAGGAGCGTCTGCAGCCCCTGGGAGCCGATCTCACGGAAGTCGAGCCCCGCACCAATGAGCACTACGCCCCAGATCAAGGGCGTCTCGTACGCCTTGACGCCTGCGCTCGCCGCCTTCGGCAGCAGACCGGCGTTCGTCACCAGGATGCCCAGCACTATGGCGATCACCGGCGCTTCCAGCGGGTGCTTGCCGCCCATGACAATCAGCTTCGAGGCGTAGAGCGAAATCACCCCCACCACCAGCATGGCCAGCCAACCAGGCAGACATTCCTTCTTGAACACGCCCGTGAACCGCCTCCTTCGGGAGCAAGCACGGCAAATCGCAGCCCACACCGGAACCGAGCCCACTCCCGGTTCCGGTGTCCACGGGGGCTTCCTCCTGCCACCGCCCGGCACCTTCACCTCTGTCGCCTAAGCGGCCGGCGCAGCAGAGAGCAGAGCGCCAACAAGGGGGGTGATTGGCTGCCCGGAGAGCGTCTGACGGTACGCAACAGCACCCGGCACGAGGCGGCCGCCGGGGGCGCAGTCAACTCCGACGAAAACGTCATCGAACTGCGCGCGACCGGCGCTCCCGACCCCACGCCGGTCACCGGCCCTCACCAGTCACCCGAGGTCAGCCACAGGATCAGCTCCCGCAGCAGCTCGGCCTCGCCCTCCAGCGGTTCTTCCTCCTCCGTGTCGGCGTTGAGCCCCAGCGCGATGCCGGAGGCGGCAAAGCGGCCCCGGCCCAGTAGTCCGACAACAAGCACCGGTTTGCCGCCGACGTCGGTCAGGAGGGCCTGGCCACTCTCGCCCGGCTCGAGAATGATGTGATCGTAGAAGGCGTGCTCGAAGAACTCGCCTCGGTAGCGGTCCGGCACCAGCGGCGAATCGACGACCATGACCGAGGTTGATCTCTCGTGGCTGACACCGCCCTTGCAGATCTCGGGCGCGATGGGCGCGTAACCGCGATAGCCCACAGCGTCATGGGTCGCCAGTATTGCGCCGCCCGCGGCAATCCAGTTGTGCAGCGCACGGGCGGTCTCGGCGTCCACCCATACTCCGCTCCGTCCCTGGGTCACCACCAAGGCCTGGCATCTTCGGGCCACGTCGCTGGAGAGCCGGGAGACCGGCTCCGCTTCGATCTCGGGCATCCTCCGCAAAGCCTCGAACATGCCTTTCCCGCCGTAACCGTCCACGAACACGCCGACCCGCGGCCGGCCTGTAGCCTTGCCGGGGGCCGGGAGCTTGCCCTGATGGAGATTGAACTCGTCAGCGGTGAGCACTCGCACCGGCCGGCTGCGGCAGATGTACGGTCGTGTGCGGCCATCGGCGAACTTTGCCTGCCCGGACACGGCGAGGCGGTAAAGGCCCGGTTTGAGCGACAGTTTGGCCGTCCACGCGCGCTTGTGCCCCGCAGCGACGACTTGCTTGTCGCCGAGGGGGCGAATGTTGCGGCCGTCCAGGCCCTGCAGGAAAGGCGTCGCTTCCAACGAGGTCGGCGGCTGCGGCCACGGGCCGCGGCCCTCCACAGCGACCTCGACGGTCTGCTTCCCCTCCGGGCCGAAGGTCCAGTCGCCCTCAGTGTCGCCATTCACCTTGAACGTCGCCGGCGGCCGCAGCATGGGTGTGAAGGTCTGCGGGCCCGTGCAGCCCTCGGCGAGAGCCGGGAGGAATCCCTGCTGCAAGCCGGTGCCGTAGTGGAAGATGCAGAAGCCGTCAGCTCCGAGCCGGCGGGAGGTTTCAATCTGCTGGATCAGTTGATCGGGCCCCGTGAACTGCGAGTGGCTGCTGAAGGCGCCGATGCCCTCCGCCACAATGGCTCGGCCCTTGGTCAGCGCTACATGCTGCTTAGTTAGCGTGGCCAGTCGCTCGTTGCTGTTGGTGTAGGTCATGGGCATCAGCAGGTCAATGATGCCCTCCTGAGCCCAGGCCGCCGCGTCCTGACCGATGGAGACGCGAGACGAGGGCCAGTTGGAGAATACCGCGGCGGAGACGACGATGTCCGGGCGGATGGCGTGTGCTCGCTGGTGCACTTCGCGCACCACGCGCGTGATCTGCTCCCGGCGCCAGTCCTGGAAGGCCTCGTACTGAGGCCCGCCGGCCAGCACATCCTGGGGCCACTTGGCCACTTTCACCTTGGCGTCGCGCTCGAAGTTCTTGTGGCACTTCTCGCAGTAGCAGTAGTTGGCGTTATGGTAGCGGATATAGTCAAAATGGATGCCCTGCACGGGGTACTTCTGGACCATCTCGAGCATGGCGTCCACTTCGAGCTTGAAGTTACGCTCGTCGGAGGGGCAGAGCCAGTCGCCCTCGGTCCCGTCTTTGGACTTCGTGAGCCGGCCGGCTTCGCGCAGCTTGGCCTTCCATTCCTCGGTCGCCCGCGAGAGCCGCCAATCCACGCGCCACGGGTGCACCTCAATCTTGTACTTGCGTGCCGCCGCCAGGCAGGCGGCCAACTGGTCCCCTTGGTAGTCCTTTGCCTTTGGGAGCACGTCGCTCTCATAGTAGGCGCCGCCGGCATCGCAGAGCATGGGGAAGACGGCATTGAAGCCTGCGCCGGCGAGGTCTTGCATCACCGCGTCCCAGTCGTCCACGCCTCCTCCGCTTATCCACACGGCGCGCAACTCGCCCTCGCGGCTGCGCGCCAGCGGATAGGTGGCCGCCCGCAGCCCCTGCTTGGCAGCGGAGGCTTGCTCCAGCGCTTCGGGGTACTTGGCCTGCTTGAACAAGTCTTGGGCGGCTGTCTTGGCCTCGTTCGCGGCGGCGAGGCGCTGTTCGGCCACCGCCACGTCGCGGCCCTGTGCCCGGGCCTGCTTGACGGCGTTCGCGACCGCGTCCCACGAGGCGAAGCCATGGAGGTCGCCAATGCCGGCGATAGCCTTCTGGACGGCGTCCTTCCACACTTCCGGGAAGAAATGGCCGACGACCGCCAGGAACATTCGGCCCTTGAGTGCAATGTCGCCCCCGAGCATGACGTGGCCGTGGTAGCAGCCGTTTTCGTTCAGTGTCAGAGCCGGTATGCCGGTATCCTTCTTGTCACGATCACCCCAATGGGCGATGACCTGCGTTCCGGCCTGGGGCGCGATCTCGTGGCTGTACCAGGATCCGGCCAGCACAGCCTGCGGCACGCCGGCGGGCGCTTGGTCCGTGAACAGCAGGAATGAGTAGTAGCCCTCGTACTTGGGAGCCAGGGTCCCCGGCAGCTTCACACCCAGCAATTCGGTGAGGACCGGGTCCCGGGTGAAGCTCGCCCAGAGCTTTCCGCCTCCGGCGACGAAACGGCGGATCTGCTCGTGCTCAGCATCGGTCAAATTGCCGTTGTACGGGAAGATCGCGAACTTGTGACCCTGCAGCGCGCCCGTCTCCACCGCGGAATCCTTGGTCTGATCATAGGCCAAGCCGACGGCATCCAGCGCCTTGGCGATGTTGTTCATGTAGTTGCGCGTTCCGGGCGCTTCGCGCTTGTTGGCACTGGCCAGGTATTCGCCCCAGACCAGAACCACGGGGGCCTGCTCCTGCCCCCAGACGGCGATCACGCTGCACATCAGCAACACAGCAGCAGCGAGCCAGTAACGCATGTTCATCCCCTCCGTGTCAGCTCTTGGTTAGACTGCACAGGTTGGTGCGTATCAGGTCTATGCGAGCCGGATCGCGCCCGCCCCAGCCCTTGGCGTGGGCGATACGCAAGTAGCTGTCGCGGGCCGCGCACTTCGCCCCTCTCCCGTGGTGGCTGGGCGGTCTGCGGTCAGGAGAGGGGAAGGGGGTGAGGCCCCGCCGTTCCCTCCGCCGCTCGGTTCAGGTCCAGCCGTGCTCGTAGCCGGTCTCGTACATCGCCACGACGTTCTCCGGCGGCCCGACGGCCTGGATGTTGTGGCAGGGCGCGAGGATGTAGCCGCCGCCTTCCCCCAGAATACGCAGATTGTCCAAGACCTCTTGCCGCACCTCCTCGACGGTGCCGAAGGCCAAGGTGTACTGATTGTCCACCGCGCCATGAAACACAAGCTGATCGCCGAAGTCGCGCTTGAGCCCCTCCCGATCCATACCTTTGCAGCGCCACTGCACGGGGTTGAGCACGTCAATGCCCGCCTCGATCATGTCTGGGATGATCGGCCGAACCGCGCCGTCGCTGTGGTGGAACACGAAGGCTCCCGCCTCGTGGGCCAGGTCCATCATGCGTTTCATCCGAGGGATGAAGAACTCCCGGATCTGGTCCGGGGAGAATAGGAGGGCTTCCTGGGAGCCCAGGTCTTCGGCGACGTAGGTGATCATGACCTGGCCGGGGATTTGCTCGTAGATGCGCCGCGTGTCTTCGTACCGGAGATCAAATAGCTTGTCCAGGCAGTAGTGTACCATTTCCGGACGCAGTACCAGGTCCATATATCCCAGCTCCTGGCCTCGAAGGTGGCAGTAGGTGAGGAACGGCTCCGAGCCTCCGCCGCGGATTGGCCGGTCCTCCTGGCCTTTCACCTGTTCGGGAATGCCGGAGTGGTCCCACCAGTCAGGCTCGGGCCAGGTGTAGTTCGCTTCGATCTCATCAATTGTCTCATACTGCGCCAGCGGATGATACACACACTCACTGTATACGCCGGTGCCGTAGTCCACGGTCCGATGGCGACATCCAAAGACGTCGGTCCCTTGGGCCAGCGGCGGTCCCACGTAGCGGGGCCCGACTGTCAGCGGACAGTCAATGTGCAGGCGCCGGAAGAGCTCCTCGGTGTTCGCACATCCGAGGTGCTTCATCAGCTTCTGCGTGGCCTCGGACGTGGCCCAGTAGTCCATCGGCGTCCGGTCGGGCAGCTCGTGCTTCAACACCGCGAGCCAACGTTCGCGCGGGGTCATGGTCTCTTTGGGCATGGCACTCTCCGGATCAAGGGCGGTCCCCTGGTACCGTTCGATGAAAGGGTGCGGGCTGTCGCCCAGGATGTCGGGCACAGCATAGCACCGACCGCCAAATTGCGCCAGTGCTCAGCAGGGCTTTCCAGCGGGTGGAGTGAGGAGCACCAGAACCGCACTTCGGCGCTGTTGACGCTGGCCGTTGCCGACACTCAGCCGCCCGGCAGGGTTCGCAGCAGGCCCAGCACACCCGCGCAGCGAAGTGGGCTGCCAGTCAACGGCCTTTTGCAGTGCAAGAGCCGAAGGGAGTGGACGGCAGGGCCGGATGTCTTGCGAGTGCTGCGCGCTGGTTCGGGCGCATGCGGCCACTCCTCTCGGCCATTGTGGTCCGCAGGGCTCCCGGCCCGCCGACTGTGCCGGGATGGTGTGAGGTTCAGCAGATGACACCCCGAGACAGAATCATCCTCAGAGACCTGGCCTGGAAGATTGCCGAGATCGCTGCCCAGGCTGAGCAGGAGGAGAAGCGGCAGCTCTGGTACGCGCAAAACAGCCTTGAGCCCGTTCGTCCGCTCGTGTTCTGCTCGCCCGAGGGCTCGTGGGTTGAGCTGGTCCCGCCGGAGGCGCTGCAGTGTGAAGATGACGAGGCGCGAGGCCTGGAACGCGGACTGCGCATGCGCATCTACGCCGCGGAGCACTTTAACGACGATCAGGTGTGCGACAACCTGTTCCGGGTGCCCTACGCAGTCGAGAACACCGGCTGGGGCGTTGGGCCGGACATTCAGCGACCGGAAGAACAGCGTGGCGCCTATGTGTGGGAGCCGCCGATCAAGACGCTGGACGACATCGAGAAGATCCGGACGCCGACGGCGACGCACGATCCCGAGGCGAGCCGGCGCAGGCTCGCGTACTACCAGGAACTGTTTGGCGATATCCTGGAGGTCAAGCTGCACGGACGATGGTGGTGGGCACTGGGGCTGATTGATGAGTGGACGATGCTGCGGGGCATCACCCAGACGTTCATGGACATGGCCGATTTCCCGGCGATGGTTCACGCGGGCATGAGGCGTCTGATGGAGGGGAAGCTGGCGTGGATCGAGTCCCTGGAAGCGCAGGGCGTGCTGTCCCTCAACAACAATAACGACTACGTCGGCTCCGGCGGCTTTGGCTTCACCACGGAACTGCCGGCCGACGGTTCTGACGGCCAGGTCCGCCTCAGGGACCTGTGGGGCTTCTGCGAGGCGCAGACCATGTCCGAGGTCTCGCCGGCCATGCACGAGGAATACGTGCTGCGCTATCAGCTTCCCATTCTGAAGCGCTTCGGTCTGAACTGCTACGGCTGCTGCGAGCCGCTGCACCTGAAGCTGGACCTGCTCTTGAAGCACGTGCCGCGGCTGCGGCGGATCTCCATCAGTCCCTGGGCCGACAAGCGAATCAGCGCGGAGAAGCTGGAGCGCGAATGCATCTTCTCCTGGAAGCCGAACCCGGCGCCGCTGGCCGCGGTCCACTTTGACGGGGAATGGGTCCGAGACGACATCCGCGAGACCGTCGAGATCGCCCGCGAGCACGGGTGCGTCCTGGAGATCATCCTGAAGGATACTCACACCTGCAATCAGCAGCCCCAGCGCTTCGACGAATGGACGAACATCGCCATGGC
>JALGUG010000031.1 GCA_029820995.1 Candidatus Zipacnadia bacterium | reverse complement strand
CCA
Organism: Candidatus Zipacnadia bacterium; assembly: GCA_029820995.1. GTDB lineage: Bacteria > Armatimonadota > Zipacnadia > JALGUG01 > JALGUG01 > JALGUG01. Next base: position 28,620 of record JALGUG010000031.1, on the reverse strand, counting down.
GAAAGGCCAGTAGCGCCAGCAACGTGTAGAACAGCGCGCCCAGGTCCACATAGCCCACCATTGCCAGCCAGGCCGTCATCGGCGTAGTAGCCAGCAGGAAAGCGGCGATCTGCCCGGCCCAGGCCCCAAGAGCACGCTTGGTCAGCACGTACAGAGCGGCGACACTCAGAATCCCGAAGCCCCAGTGAAACAGCTTCGCGCCCGCTACGGTCTTGGCCAGTAGGCCGACGACAAACAGCATGTTGACCGTGTACGGGAAGTTGGAATGCGTCGTGAAGCGGATGAAGTGAATGCCGTGGTCGCGGACATAGATCTTGGGCACGGCCAGATGATGGGCCAGCCCATCCCAGTCAATCCCAGCCGGTGGCGCCAGGGCACCGATCAGGGTCATGGCCGCCCAGGCCAGCACGGCCAGCCTAACCGGCAGCAACCAGTTGCGTCGAAACAACCGCCGGGGCAGAGCCCTCAACGCTGCGGCCAGCTCGGCAATGAACGTGCGTTCCGGCCACAGCAACAGTAGCGCGACGCCCACGACAATTGCCACGGTCCACAAGTAGAGAACTTGTGCGAGGCCCAGAGCCAGAACTGCGTAGGCCAACAGCACATATCCCAGGCCCAGGGCAAACAGCGCCTGCTCGGCCAGCCGGCCCGGCCACAGCCGGATCAGCCGCAGGACCCTCGTCCCCAGCGCGAGCGCCGCCAGGGAAACTGCCGCCCAGACCACAAGAGCCACTTTGGCGTCTCCGTACCACTGGCTCGCGCCTACCGACCGTGAACCCAGGGCAGTGAGATGATCTGCAGGTAGTGGAGCGCCCGCAGGACAAAGTACCACAGCACCCCGAGCATCCAGGCCGCGCTGATCACCGCCGCCAGCCACTGTGCCGTTGCGGACCTGCTCTTTGGACCGTCAACGCCCTGATCGGGTTCCCCTTGAGGCATCATCCGCGCTCCGCATGACTACTCGCAGATCAGTGGCGTGCATGAGAGCCGTGTCGCGCACCTTCAGCTTGAGGATCTCCGCCGGTCGGGCCATCCGCTGCCGCTTGCGAGCTATAACGCTCCCTGCCCCCGTCAGTACTTCCAGCACCGCATCGCGCTGCGGCCGCTCCACCCGCACCGCCAGCTCCGCAGACCCGTCGTGCGCCGCCAAGAGCTGCGGCGCGACCATGCGCACGCCCTCACCCGCCGACACCCAAGCTGCAGGCCGCGACGGGCGCTCTCCGGCGGCAAAGGCGGCAGCGTTGCGCCCGGCCAGCTCCGCCTCCCGGGTTACGTCGTCCACCAGGTTGTGCACGTAAGCGACATCCCCCGCGGCGAAGATCCCAGGCACAGTGGTGGCCATCTGCGAGCTAAGCACCGGCCCGAGCGTCCGTTTGTCCAACTCCACGGAGGCCTCTTTGGACAACTCGTTTTCAGGGATAAGGCCCGCGGAGATGAGCAGCGTGTCACACGGGATCTCCCGCGTGGCTCCTCCTGCCACGGGCTCCACCCGCACCCCCTCAACCCGCTTTGCTCCGAGGATTTGCGTGACCCGGTGCCCCAGGTAGACCGGAATATCGAAGTCTTCGAGGCACTGCACGACGTTACGGGTCAATCCGCCATGGTACGGCAGAATCTCGACTACGGCCTCCACGCGCGCTCCCTCCAGCGTCAGCCGCCGGCACATGATCAGACCGATGTCGCCGCTGCCGATGACCACATAGCGGTTTCCGGGCCACAGACCGTCAATGTTGACCAGGCGCTGCACCGCCCCGGCAGTGTAGATCCCTGCCGGGCGCGTTCCGGGGATGTTGAGCGCCCCCCGGCTCCGCTCGCGGCAACCCATCGCTAAGACAACCGCCCCGCAGCGGTACTGCCTGGCCCCCTGACGAGGACTAACCACGGTCAGTACACGGTCCTGTGACAGATGCAGCACCATCGCCTGCGTCGCGAATTCGACGCCACAGGCGCCGGCCCGCTCGATGAAGCGTTCGACGTACTCCGGGCCCGCCAGCTCTTCGCCGAAGTAGTGGAGCCCAAAGCCGGGATGGATGCACTGCAGCAGGATTCCGCCTCGGTGCCGATCCCGCTCAAACACCCTCACCCGCGCCGCGCCGGCCTCGCGCGCGGCGACGGCCGCGGCCAGTCCGGCCGGCCCTGCGCCGATAATGCCCACATCCAGCGGCTCCGGCCTCATCGCCGCGTCCCGTTTCATGCGACGGCCGTCGGGGTGTTACGCTTCGTCTCGCCGCCGCAGCACTTCCGAGCCCGGTCCGCGCCGGGTCACAGCCTCCGGGGGAATGCCCAGTTCCTCCGACAGCAGCTCCAGTAGGCGTGGGAGGCAGAAGCCGCCCTGGCAACGCCCCGCTCCGGCCCTCGTGCGGAACTTGATCCCGTCGAGAGTCCGTGCTCCCACCGGGCTGCGCACCGCGGCCAGGACCTCCTTGCGCGTCACTTGCTCGCAACGGCAGACGATATGGCCCCAGGCAGCATCCTCCGCCACCAGCTTCGCCTGTTCCTCCGGGCTCAGGTCGGCAAAACGGGGGAGCGCCCGTCGTTCGCCCACGAAGTCCGGCCTCCGGGCGGACTGCTCCGCGCTCACGATCAAGCCCGCGATGTATTCCGCGATGGCCGGTGCTGCCGTCAGCCCGGGCGATTCGATGCCCGCCACGTTCAGGAAGCCCTTGACGCGCGTTGGCCCTACGATGAAGTCCCCCGTACTGGGGACGGCCCTGAGCCCAGCGTACGAGGTGATCGCCTCAGCCGTATCTACGCTGGGGCACAGCCGCTGAGCGTGCTTCACAACTCGCGCCAGCCCCGCGGCGGTCGTGGACAGGTCCTCCTTGCTTTCTACGTCTTCAGAACTGGGCCCGATCAGCGTGTTGCCGTCCACGGTGGGAGCGACCGTGATCCCCTTGGTGGTGCTCGTCGGCGTCGGGAACGCAATTGCTTCCACGTAGCGGACCTCTTTATCGAAAACGTAGTACTCGCCTTTGCGGGGGCGGATTGAGAAGTCGCCCACGCCCGCCATCTGCGCCACCTCATCCGCCCAGAGCCCCGCGGCATTCACCACCCAGCGCGCCTCGATGCGCCCCCGGCTCGTCTGAACAGCCTTCACCGCGTCATCCTCGACCTCGATATCCTCCACCCGAGCTTCCAAACAGAATGTGACCCCATTGGCTGCCGCGTTCTCAGCGAGCGCCGGCACCAACTGGTGAGTGCTGACGATGCCCGTCGTAGGAGCCCAGAGAGCCGCGACGCCCACGATCAGGGGCTCTCGCTCCCGTAGCGTCTGGCCTGAAATGAGCTCCAGCCCGGGGACTCCGTTGGCCCGCCCGCGCTCCAGGAGCTCGTGCAGTTGTGGAATCTCGCTTTCGGTCACGGCCACCACATGGGCCCCACACTGCCTGAAGGGGACATCCAGTTGACGGCACAGTTCCGGGTACAACTGGTTGCCACGCAGGTTGAACCTGGCTTTCAGCGTGCCCGGCTTCGGGTCCAAGCCCGAATGGATCATGGCGCTGTTCGCGTGGCTCGAACCCCAGTTGACTTCCCATTCCTTCTCGACGAGCACGATCCGCAGCGCGTACCGCGATAGCTCCCTCGCCACCGAGCAACCCGAGACACCGCCACCGATGATCACCACGTCGGCGTGGTCGGGGACCGCCGCCGGCTCTAGACCAGTGCCCGTTGCGCCGGTCATGGGTCTGAAGGCTCCTCCTGCTTCGCGCGGGCATCCGGCGTCTTCCCGCCCTGTTGTGTCGTATCCAATTCGATTACGATCGGCAGCACCAGCGGCCGGCGTCCCACCAGCTCCGATATCAGCCGCCTGACTCGTGCCTTCAGGCGCTGACGCAAGTTCTCGGCCTCCAGGCCCCCCTGCTCCCGTAACGTCTCCACCACGGTGCTCATCTCGTCCTCGATTGCGTCCATGAGGTCTCCGGCTTCCTCCACATACACCAGCCCGCGCGAGTAGACCTCCGGCTCGCTTAGCGGCTCACACGTCTGTGCATCTACTACCAGGACCGGCATCACAACCCCGCTATTTGCCATCATCTGCCGATCGCCTAAGACGACCTCGCCCACATCGCCGACCCCCAGGCCGTCCACCATGACGCTGCCACCGACAACCGGTTCATCCTGCCACGCCTTCTCGCCCGACACGACCACCACGTCGCCCGGATCAAGCAAGAAGACGTGGTCCTGCGGCACGCCCATCTCGGTAGCCACGGCCCGGTAGCGCACCAGATGCCGGTCCTCACCATGCATTGGAATCACATACCGCGGCTGCACCAGCGCGAGCAGGAGTTTCAGGTCCTCCAGGTTGCCGTGCCCCGACACGTGCATGCCCGACGACCTACCGTCAATGACCTCCGCGCCGCGCCGACAGAGCCGATTGACCGTCTCAAAAATCGTCGTCTCGTTGCCCGGGATCGGACTGGCCGAGAAGACCACCGTGTCGCCCGGCTTGATCGCAACTTGTCGGTGCCGTCCCTCGGCCATCAGCGACAATGCCGACAGCGGCTCGCCCTGCGTTCCCGTGGTGATAATGCACAGTTGCTCGTCTGCGTAGCTGCCAATGTCCTCGATCGGGATGAATCGGTCCTCCGGGATCTGCAACGCTCCGAGCTCTCGGGCCACTTCGACCACGCGTTGCATGCTGCGGCCGGTGAGCGCGATGTAGCGGCCCGCCTCGGTCGCCACATTGACCACCTGCTGAATGCGCCCGACATTGGAGGCAAAGGTCGCGACAATCACTCGCCCGGTCACGCGGCGGAACAAATCCTCGAAGGCCCGCTGCACTGTGCGCTCCGACGCCGTATGTCCCGGTTTGTCCACGTTGATGCACTCGGAAATTAGGAGCGTGGTCTCCCCGCCATAGGCCGCCAGGGCATGTAGGTCAGTCGGGCGGCCGTCCAGAGGCGTGGGGTCGAACTTGAAGTCCCCGGAGTGCACAATTGTACCCGCGGGCGTGCGGATTCCCAGGGCCACGGGCTGGGGGATGCTGTGGCTCACGCGGATGAACTCGATGTCAAAGGAGCCCAATATCAAGTGCTCCCCCGCCTCGACCACCCGCGCATCCAGGGCCGCCTCGTCGTGGAACTCGCTGAGCTTCGCCCGCAACAGCGCCAACGTCAGCGGTGTGCCCCAAATCGGCACGCGCACGCCGTCCAGCAGGAAGGGCACCGCACCGATGTGGTCTTCATGTCCATGGGTCAAAACGACTCCGTGCAGCTTCTCCCGGTTGTCCAGCACATAGGCCATCTCCGGGATCACGATGTCCACGCCGGGTTGATCTGCGCCGGGAAACATCATCCCCGCGTCAACCACGATCATCTCGTCCGCGTACTCCAGCACCATCATATTCTTGCCGACGGCGCCCGTGCCGCCCAGCGCAATCACTCTCAGCTCCGGCACACCTCAACACTCCTTCATGCTCACTTGGCAACAGTGCAGAAACACATGTGCACGGACCTCCGTGCACATGGCGGATTATACCACCAGGCCGCCACCAGGACAAGCAGTCAGCCCAGGGGCTTGGCTTTCGCTCTAGCACCACTGGCTCAAACGGGGATACCGTGTCCGTGGGTTCGGCCGCCGGGCCGGGGTTCAGTCAGGCCGGTGCCTGCTCCGTTCCCAGCAGCGCCCGCAGCCGCTGGAAATCCTCGATGCAGGGCGCCTTTAAGTCTTCGCGGTGCAGCGCGGCGGCAGGGTGATAGAGGGGTACGTATAGCACCCCGCTGATGCGGCGCGGCTGGCCGTGTTCCTTGGTGATGGACAGCTTGCGGTCAATGAGCTCGTGCGCCGCGAACCGGCCGAGCGTGCAGATGATCTCCGGGCTGATCGCTGCGATCTGTCCCACCAGGTAGTCGCGGCAGGCGGCGATCTCTTCGGGTTTGGGGTCGCGGTTGTCGGGCGGTCGGCACTTGAGCAGGTTGCCGATGAAGACGTCCTCCCGACGCAGCCCCGCATGAGCCAACAACTCATTAAGGAACATGCCCGCAGCGCCTACGAAGGGACGTCCCTGCTGGTCCTCATGGTACCCGGGCCCCTCTCCGATGAACATCACGCGGGCGCTTTCCGGCCCCTCGCCCGGCACAGTGCGGGTCCGCGCTCGCCACAGGTCGCACTTGCGGCATACGGCGATCTCGGCCGCCAGAGCTTCGAGCACCCCTCCGGCCATCGCTGTGCCCCTATCTCCGGGCGCCCTACAGGATCCCAACTTTCTCACACGCGGCCCGGATTTGTGCTGTTTCGTCCTCCGTCGGCATGGTCAGCGGCAGCCGCACGCCGCCGGTGTCAAAGCCGCATAGCGCCAGGGCTCTCTTCACACATGACGGATTGCAGCTCGTGGGCAGAAAGCAGGCCCGGTAGATCGGTAGCATCTGGTGGTGCAGCTCCGCCGCGCGGGCGGTATTGCCCGCCCGGAAGGCCGCGACCATCTCCTGCACCTGAGGCCCGACCACATGGCTGACCACGCTGATAACGCCGCGCCCACCGACTGCGAGAATCGGCAAGGTGAATTCATCGCTGCCGGAATAGATCATGAAGTTCTCGGGCCTTCCGGCTGCGATCTCCGAAATCTGCTCCAGGTCGCCGCTGGCTTCCTTGACCGCGACAATGTTGGGCACTTCCCGCGCGCACTTGAGCGTGGTCGCCGCCGAGATGTTCTTGCCTGTGCGTCCCGGAACATTGTAGATGATTACCGGCAGGTCCGTAGCGGTCGCTCCGGCCTTGAAGTGCTCGAAAATGCCCGACTGCGGCGGCTTGTTGTAGCTCGGCCCCACCAGCATCACACCGTCCACACCAGTCTCTGACGCCGCTCGCGTGAGTTCCACCGTGTCCGCCGTAGCGTTGCTGCCGGTGCCCGCAATCACCGCAGCTCGGTTGCCCACGGCCTCCTTGACGGCACGCCACAACTGCAACTTCTCCTTCGCTGTCAGCGTCGGCGACTCCCCCGTCGTGCCCGCCACGACCAGTCCATCCGAGCCGCGCTCAGTCAGGTACACGGCCAGAGCTTGTGCGCGATCGTAATCCACTTGGAGTTCAGCGTCGAAGGGCGTCACCATCGCGGTCAAGACATTGCCGAAATCCACGGTCAATTCACCCTCCCAAGGCACCGGCTGCAGTAGCCCGGTGTCGCTCTGAGCCGCTCACAGCGCGGCGTACGGAATGCCGCGGGTCGTCATTCCCGCGTTGGCCGCCTGTACGGTGCCGACCTTCGGATTGTACGTCCAGGCTTTCTCGTCGTTGGTCTGCGTGATCGGGTTCACGGGGAGCCGCCCTGAAGGAAGATAAGGGCCTTTCCAGGTCTCCGGTACCAGAGCTACTTTTGTTCCTCCCGGCTTCATCGCTTTGGCCGGCGCCTCCGTTGCCGCCAGATCGGCTAGTTTCAGGGGGAAGCAGCCCGTGTCCGCCGCGAACCGCTTGAGCGCCAATCTCAGGTCGCGGAGTGTCCAGAGCAAGTCGGCCTCCTGGACCTTCCTGGCCGCCTCGGGCGGCCCATACTTGTGCGTGTCACGCAGTGTTTTCAGGTCCGCAAGCTGCTGCTCCAGTTGATCCACCAGGTGCTGGAGCTCCGAGCTGGTAATGTTGGCCTCGTAGACCTCGAACTCTCCCAATTCGCAGTACTTGTCTGAGCCGTAGTTTGAGGTGATGCTCAGCTTGATGCGGCGGGCCTCGACCGGAGCAAAACTGAAGGTCTGAGGGATCGGGGGTTGCGTGCTGCCCGGATCGAGCACAAGTTCGTAGCTCCCGATCTGTTCCCACTGGGCGTTCTCATCAGCTCCCAACACGTAGAGATTGAATTGCTTCGCGTGGCGCCCGATCAGTGCCGGGTCCGTTGTCCGTGGGTCGAGGCGCACTCGGTCAATCAGTCGGGGAATGTCCTTGTCGAAGCCGATGACGATTTCCTGAGGGGCCTTGGGGCTGGGCGCCGCGGTGGCAGACCAGCCGCGAGGGCGGTCGCGGGGCTGATTGGCATCTACCACGTGCAGACCATCAATAAGATTGTGCGCCGCCCACGTGGTGTCATTCTGTTCGCTGGTCTTGCTGATGATGTGCCCGCCGTTAGCCGCCGCCGCGACGTTCAGTGGCTCGCGCCTCAGCCCGCCCTCTGCGGCCGCCTCCAGCGCACGGTAGTACCGTCGCAGGGCACTGATCGTCTTCTCTTGGCGGATGATGAGCTGGTCCAGCTCCCCGCCGTCCCCCGTAATCGCCTCCCGCACCTCGATCTCGCCGAGTTCCACGAACTTGTCGGAGCCCCAATTGGACAAGATGCGGAACTTGACGTACTTCGCGTTCGCGGGCAGGAAGTAGAACGATTGCACCTTCGGGATGTTGCGCACTTGGAACTTCACGACCGATCGGAAGGTGCCGTCGGGGGTGGTATCGGAGACGAGCAGCTCGCAGTGACGAGGTCCACGCCCCAGGATGTATGGGTCCGCGGTCACCGGGTCTACTACCACCTGATTAATCCGGTAGGCACGGCCGCCCTGGAAGGCAAAAAGGAACTCCTGTGGAAACCTGCGTTTGCGCGATGACCAACCGCGCGGCGCCTCACCGGTTGCTTCCTGCGTCGGAACCCAGTGTTGCCCGTCAATCACGTTCCGTGCGGCCCACCGGCTATCGTCGTGCTGGCTGGTGAACTTGAGAAGCTGTCCACCGTTTTCGGCTGCAATCAGGTTCCGGCTGCCGGAGATCTGCAGGTCCGCCGCCTGGGCGGGCCAGACTGTCGCTGTCAGCAGAACCCCTGCGATGCACGTTACAAGCCTGGGCATTGTCATGCCTGGTTTAGCCTCCACTGCATGCGTTGACTTGGCGAGATGCAAGGGCCGGCCCTATGGCCCCGCGCCCGTTTCCGAGGGTGGCGCTTCGAAACGCCAGGGCCGGCCGACCAGCTTATTGTCGTGCCACACCTCGACGGTCGTGCTCCCCACGCCGGTGAAGCTCTTCGTCCGGTGCTCGCCCGGATTGAGTTGGACATCCAACACAGCGACGCCGCCGGGTCGGTCATCGTCCTTCTTGATCACCTGAATGTGCTGGCCTTCGCGCTGGCCCCGCACGGAGATGCTCACAATGAATTGACGCACGCCGGGGTCGAGCCGCGCCGAAGTGTCCTCAGTCACGGACACGTTCGGCGGCAGGTCAATGACCAGGTCCACATCGCCGCTTGCGCCCGCGCCGCTCCTGTCGGAAGCCGGCTCCGGCGGGCTGACCACGGGCTCCTCCGGCTCCGGCCCCTTGCTGACCACAACGGCAATGTCCTGTCCCCGCAGTACTTTGACTCCGGGCTTGACTTTTTGTTCGACGATTCTTCCCGCGGGGATTCTCGCGTCGTACTCCTTCTTGGCCTCCCCCAAGCGCAGGTCCGCATCGCCCAGCGTCCGCTTGGCCTGCTTCGTCGTCATGCCGGTAACATCCGGCACAATGACCTCTTCCTTGATCCGGTTGACCGTGACGTTCACCACGCCGTTTTCCTCCAGCCGGTCCTCCGGTCGCGGGATTTGCTCGATTACCACGCCCGGTTCCATGCCCTCCTTGTCATCGTAACGCACCTCTCCGAGGCGCAGACCTTGCCCCTCCAGGATTTGCTTGGCCTCCGCCTCAGTCTTGCCCAGCACGCGTGGGACACTGACGACCGGGTTGGCGCTGGGGGGGAAGAACAGTTGACGCAGAACCGCGAAGCAGACGTAAGCCACAGCCAGGACGACAATCGCCGCTACCGCATACCCGATCAGGCGCGCGGTCTTGCCCCCGGCGCGCCGACGCTCGTCCGGCGGAGGTTCGGAGCGGCGGCTGCCGCGATTGCCGGCCTCGCGGACCTCCATGGGCAGCACGCCCGTACGCACGAGGTCCCCGCCCGTTCGTACTGTACGCAGGTCCGCCAGCATCTCGGCTGCGCTGCGGTAACGGCGCGACGGCTCCTTGTCGAGCGCCTTGTTCACGATGAATTCGGCCGAGGGACTGACACCGGGGTTCACCGCGCGCGGCGAGCTCGGTCGGGAGCGCATCTGGTTGGCCAACACCTCGGCCGGGGTCGAACCCCGAAAGGGCACCTGCCGTGTCATGCACTCATATAGAACCGCGCCCAGTGAGTACAGGTCGGCCGTCGGGGCAGCTTCCAGGCCACGCACCTGTTCGGGGGGCGCATACGGCACTGTGCCTAGTGGCATTTCCGGCTCGGCCCGCTGTTCCTCGAGTGCCCGCGCGAGGCCAAAGTCGGCGACCTTCAGGACGCCTTCGTCGGTGAACAACAGGTTCTGCGGCTTGATGTCTCGGTGGACGACACCATGCCGATGAGCGTAGTCCAGGGCTTCACAGGTCTGAATGCCGACTTCCAGCACCTTTCGCAGCGGCAGTGGCGCGTAACCCCGGATGATCGCCTTCAGGTCCGGTTCCGGCAGGTACTCCATGACGATGTAGTGCACCCCGGCGTCCTCGCCGCTGTCGTAGACTTGACAGATGTGCGGGTGGTTCAGGCGGGCTGCGGCCTGCGCTTCTGCCTGGAATCGCCGCACGACCGCCTCGTCTTCGGCGAGGTGGGGGTCGAGGATCTTGACGGCTACCTGGCGCCGGAGGTGCTGGTCTTCTGCGCGGTAGACGACGCCCATTCCGCCTTCGCCGAGCTTCTCCTCCAGACGATAGCGTTCGGCCAGAACCGTGCCGATCATCCTGCCAATGCCCCCATCCGATCTCCACTCCCTGCTGCCACCCGCGGCACATTCAGTGCGGCCCGTATGATCTCTCGGCCAATCGGCGCTGCGTATCCCCGCCCCGTACCGACGTTTTCCACCAGCACCACCACGACCACCCGCGGCTCCTGCACGGGCGCGAGGCCCACGAACCAAGCATGCGCCTTCCCTTCAGGGTTCTCGGCGCTGCCCGTTTTCCCTGCCACTCGGACCCCTCTAATTCGTCCCCGGCCGGCGGTCCCTCGGTCCACCGCCTGCTCCATGGCCTCCAAAACCTCCTGAGCAACCGCCGCAGTGGTCAGTCTGTGCTGCCGCGTCTCCGGATGGTCCGCCACCAACTCGCCCCAAGCGTCAATCACCTGATGAACCAGGTACGGCTCATGCCACCGCCCCTGCTCGGCAAACGCGCAGGCCAGCAGCGCCACACACATCGGTGTGACCAGGAGGTCGTCTTCACCACAGGACACCTGCACCAGCTCCTGTGAGGCCTCGGCGTCTTCGTCGAGCAGGGGCACCCGGGGGGCCTCCTGGGGCAGATGCAGCGACTCTGCAGGCTGTGGCAGGCGTCCCAGCCAGTCCCTTAGCCTCTCCCGCCCCAGACGCTGGGCAATCTTGGCGAATACAATGTCGCACGACTGCGCCAGCGCATCGGCCGGCGTCAGGTCGCCGTGCCCCTCCTGCTTCCAGCAGGTCACTTTGTGGCCGTGATTGACCCAGGTGCCTCGACACACCAGCCGCTCGTCTGGTCTAATGACGCCCGCTTCCAGACCGGCTGCGAGGGTCACGATCTTGAAGACCGCGCCAGGTCGGTACAGGCCCCGGAGCGGCCGGGCCAGCAACGGGGCGTCCGTTCGTGCGCTGACTGCTTTCCAGACGTCGGACTCTCTAATCCGGTTCGGGTCGAAGCTGGGCGAACTGGCCAACGCGAGGACTGCACCGTTCCGTGGGTCAATCGCGAGGGCCGCGCCTGTCAGCTCCCGGAGGCCTTCCCACGCCACCTCCTGTACCCGACTGTCAATGGTGAGAATGACGTCATGGCCGCGTGGCTTGCCCCGGATCAGATCGCGCCACCGGTCCTCGTAGGGGCCTACAGCCGCCAGCGCCAGTTCCAATTCCGACTCGAGCCCTGCCTTCGAGGTTTGGCCCAGGGCGGCGCCGTACCCGGTTAGGTGCGCGCAGCTCTCACCCAGCGGGTAGAAGCGACCTTCGGTGGTATCCGTCGCCAGGACCTGTCCGTCTCGCGTCAGGATCGAGCCGCGCGGGACCAGCCGTGCCCGTTCGGCCAGACGCTGATTGTAGGGGCTGGCGCGCAGGTGCGCCGCACGAATCACCTGCCAGTACGACAGGCAGGCCACGATCCCCAACATTGCCACGAGCTGCAGCCTCGCCAGCTTCTTGATTCGTTGCGCCAGATCCAACTCAGCTTGCCTCCGCTCCGGCGCCGCTTTGCCCCCGCGAGATCGCCAGCAGCAACCCGACCAGGACAAAGTTGGCGGCCATGGAGCTTCCACCATAGCTCACGAAGGGCAGAGTCACGCCCGTGAGCGGGATGAGCTTGATTACACCGCCCACAATGACCACCGTCTGCAGGGCGAGCACCGTGGCCAGACCGGTCCCGAGAAGCTGCTTGAACGGTGTTCCAGCCGTCCACGCAATTTGATAACAGCGGTAGGCCAGAAGCGCGTACAGCGTCAACAGGGCGATGCAGCCGGCCAGACCGAGCTCCTCGCCAAACACCGCAAAGATGGTGTCCGTATCGTGCGCGGGCAGGTCCGCCGGATTGGGCAGCCCACGCCCCAGGCCGGTGCCCGTGACTCCTCCCTCACCAAGACACAACAGCGCCTGGATCGCCTGATAGCCCCCTCGCGCCGGTGCGGCCCACGGGTTGATCCACGATGATACCCGCGTGTGGACATGCGGAAAGGTCTGCGTCGCCAGCACTCCGCCAATCACGAACAGCAGCAACACACCCAGCGGGTAGTCAAGTCGCCCAGTCGCCACGTAAAGCACCGACAGGAACAATCCCAGAAGCAGCACCGCCGCCCCGAGGTCGCGTTGCAGCACAAAAACCGCCAGGGTGCCTACTACGACCACAGCCAGCGGGCCCACATGGCGCAGAGGTGGGACACTCCATCGCCCCAGGCGTTTCCACGGCGTCGTCAGCAGAGCGCCGCGGTCGGCAATATAGCCGGCGAGGAAGATGCAGAACAGGATCTTCGCCACCTCAGAGGCCTGGAAGTAGATCCCCGGCACCAGCCGTACCCAGAGGCGAGCGCCTCCGGACTTGACCCCCCACAGCATCGTCACCCCGATCAGCCCCGCTCCCACTGCCGCACAGAGGTACTTGTAGCGCCCCAGCCTCTCCATGTCCTCCACGATCAGATACACCGCCACCATGAGACAAGCGCCAATGAGCACCCAGATGACCTGCTTTGTGGCGTTGAACGGGTTCAAGCGCCACAGCATGACGATGCCCAGCCCACAGAGCATAGCCACCAGCGGCAGAATCAAATGGTCCCGCCGCCGTGAGCGAGCGTCCAGGGCAAAGGCCGCCACCAGAAGACCGCCGAAGATGGCGCTCACTCGTGTTACGCGGGCCACGGCATCGCCCCGGGCGGCACACACAGTCAAGAACCCAATTGCGGTTACGCCGGCTGCGCCGAGTAGCAGTAAGCGCTCCAGCCGGCAAGCTCTAACCAGAAGCTCTTGTTCTTGCCATCGAAGCAGCCGACGGGCGTTCATTCGCCTCCTGCCCTCAACAGGCCCCTGCAAAAACGCCATGTTGACATCTGGAAGAGATCCATCCGCCCTGCGCCTTCGAGGGCACACCGAGTTGGAAGCGCTGCCCTGCAAGCCATTGGAACAGGTCCCTCGGACGGCTTCGGTCCGCCCTGACGGGGCGCGATTAGGTGCCGCTGCCGGTTGAGCTGTGGTTTGACCCCGCGGCCTGATAGATGAATTCGCTGCGGCCCAAGACCAGATGATCGCCGTCGTGGAGCGTCGTATCAGCTACAGTGCGGCGGCCGTTGACATAGATACCGTTGGTGCTCCCACGGTCGCACAGAATCCGTTGTGTGCCCCGCGCCAGGATCAGTGCATGGTGCTGCGAGGCAAACCGGTCCGGCAGCACGACGTTGTTGTCGGGAGCTCGCCCTAGTGAACGCTCGCCATCCAGTGGCAACTCCGTGCCCGGTGGAAGCCGTTCCGGGTCCGCGCTTGCCACGACGAGCAAGACCGGCGATGACCGGCTCCGCCGACGCGGTGGGTGAGCCGCCGCGGTTGTGTCAGCCGTGGTCTTGACCGGGATCCGGTCTGTCTCAGCACCACGGCGCTCCGAGGCTGATTGCGGCTCGGCCGCGGTCCGGAGCTGTGCGAACATCGTGCGAAAGACGATGTACACGAAGCCGTAGAGAGCCGCCAACAGCACGTATTTGGCGATTAGCAGAATCAAATCCAACGACAACGTCATAGGCGGTCAACCGTTCATCTGGCGCAACACAATGGTGTTCCGAACGGAAACATGCAACCAGTGCCACGGCTAATGTTCTCGAACAGCGACTGTAGCGCGGGGACGAGAAATCCGCGGTCCTCCATCGCCAAGGACACCCCGGGGCATTATCGGAGTGGGCCATCTGCTAGCGCTGGTGGAATCTCAGAACCACGTCTCCTACGGTCACCTTGTCCCCGTCGTGTAGGACGACGGGCTCGCTTACAGGCTCATCGTTGCACCAGGTGCCGTTTGTGCTCCCCAGGTCGCGCAGCACATATACATCGCCCTGCCGCTCGACCTCTGCGTGACGGCGCGAAACAGTCGGGTTTTCGAGGCGGATCTCCGCTGCCCGACCGCGCCCCAGAATCACGCGGCGGGGCAACTCCCAACGTTCGCCTGGCTTGCCGTCCTCCTCGATTTCGAGAGCAGCCACGCTTCGCAGCGTCACAGCATGCCTCCGCATCGCAAATGCCCCTGCCGATCCCGCTCGGCCAGGGCCTCTGACCCGGCTTGCCGGTGTTGTCCCGAGACCGGTCACAAGATTATACCAGCCCCACACACCAGTGTCACTAGCGGCCGCAGCTCGTTCCCCTCTTCCCCCGGTCCGCGCAATCTGCTAGCGCAGGTAGCTCTGCGGGGTCTCCAGGGCGCGTACCGCCGCCCGAAGTTGCCGCAGGTGACTGACTCGCAGCTTTCCGCTGATCAGTTGCTTGAATCCCCGCCAGATCCGACGGCGCCGCGGCCGTCCCGAAGCCGCTTCGCCGGCGACACGCCAGAGTTGCGCAAACTCGGCATAGAACTGTGGTAGCGGCAAGCGTGTCGGCAGGACCGCATGCCACAAGTCGAATCGCTCGTAATCGTCCGTAGTCAGCTTATCCTTGACCTCATCCCAAAGGTCGGTGCCGGGTAAAGGCGTCAGAACCGAGAAGGCGGCATTGAACAGCCCCCGCTCCCGCACATATCGCGCCAGTCCGCGGAACTGCCGGCGGTCAAACTGCGGGTCAACGATGAAGTTGCCGGTGAAGCCGATGCCGAGGTCCTGAAGGATCGCCAGCGCTCGCTCATTGTTCGCGACTGTGTTCTGTTTGTTGAGTGCCTCCAAGCCCTCCTCGGCCGCGCTTTCCAGACCCAGGAACACGCTGATTAGGCCGGCCTCCTTCAGCTCCGCCAGCACGTCCGGGTACAAGGCAATCGTATCGGTGCGGGCCTGGATCGTGTAGCGCTTCTTGATGCCGCGCTCTCGGAGCAGTCGCCCGATCTCGCGCGCTCGCGGGACGTTGAGCAGGAAGTTGTCGTCCGTGATGAAAATGTCATCCTCCGCCGCGGCCGCAATCTCCTCCACAGCCCGGGGAGCCGACTTCATGCGTACCTTGCCGCGATAGAAGCGCCATACGCTGCAGAACTTACAGCGGTGCGGACAGCCTCGTGCGGTCTCCACAAGCGCGTGTGGCCGCTGTGTCCACCAGAAATACTCCCCTCGCTGCTTGGCCGTCAGGTGGCGAGCCGGCAGGGGCAGAGCGTCGAGGTCCGGCGGCAGGGGCCGCGGCTCCGTCAGCACCTGGCCGTCCGGTCCGTTGACTGCCAGGCCCGGCAAACGCCGCGGGTCCTGCTCATTCTGCAGCACGCCCATCAGCTCGCCGATGATGTTGTCGCCCTCGCCGATGACGACCACGTCCACCTCGGGCCGATCGAAGTCGCCCGGCATCAAGCTGGGGTGATGCCCCCCGACCAGCACGACAACGTCTGCCCGCCAGGTCTTCACTCGGCCGGCAACGCGCAAGGTCTCCTTGACCTCGGTGGTCAGGCAGCATGCCAGCGCCACCACATCGGGCTGGAACTCCTCCAAGGTGCCCTCCAGCTCATCCACCACTCGCAGATCAAGCAGCCGGACATCGTGGTCCTCCAGGCAGGCACCGACGACCTCGAGCGCCAAGGGCTCGACTAACGAGAAGTTCTGCAGGCCCAGCAAGCCCACTTGACGGGGATGTACCAGCAAGACGCGCATCGTTTTGGAGTCTTCCGAAGGCTACTTTGCCGCCCACAGCGTCAGGGCGTAGTACGCCAATAGAGCGATACAGAAGACCAGCAACAACACCAGCAGGACTGCAGCCGCAGTTACTCGGTTCACACTCCGCTTGACGCCGACGTACTGCTCCAGGGACTGCGTCAGCTTCTGAACGTCCGTAAACTGCGCCTCCAGGTGCTTCTCGAAGTCTCGAAGTCGCTGGAGTACCCCGAAAAGCTCGTCCTGTTCGGCCCGCTGCCACGGCGGTCCGGGGTCAGGGCCGAGGCGGATCTGTGTACCACCTCGTATCGCCCCCTCCAGCACCCCCCGGCAATACCCTCGATAGTCGAGACTCTCCGTAGCGCCCCTGGCCTGCTGAACCCAGATCGTCGCCTCGCTGTAGCGGGGCAGAACTTCCCGCAGTCGCGCCAGCTCGTCGCCTTCGAAGAGCCCCTGAAGCGTCTCTTCGAGACTCGGAGGCAACGGCGGGGGCCGCCGTAGGCGAACGCTCACGGCCACTATCACTGCCACGATCGCAGCAATTGCCGCGACCATGACGGCCACGACCGTGCCGACTGAAACAGGCATTTGCTCCACGTTGACGGGATTATAGCCCGGCGTCCCTCTCGGTGTCAATGCGACGCAAGACAGGCCGTGACGCAAAGAGGCAGGCCTTTTGTCGGTACAGTGTTTACCGCCCGCTGGTCAGCTTCGGAGTGCGACAACTTGCATCTGCGGGCGCTCGTTCTTCTCCGGGCAGGACATCCCGGACGGGATCGGGAACAAGCTTTGCGTCTGTTCAGCCCTCTCAACCCTCGACAAATCAGTGTGGGGGAAAATGATATTTGCCCGCTCAACCGCCGCCATGTCACCTCTGGTGGTGATGCCGATGGTCGCCGCGCTCACCTCCGGCGCTTCTACTCAGCTCACTCGAGGGTCCGGCAACGACACCGAGGCCGCCTGGTCGCCGGACGGCAAGCGCATCGCCTTCCAAACGGACCGCAACGGTGATCTCGACATCGCTCTGCTCGACCTGCAAACCGGCGGGACCGCTCTGCTCGTGTCGGGCCCCGGCCATGCCTGCTTTCCGGCATGGTCGCCCGACGGCCGGTGGATCGCGTACTCCTTCGCCCACTTCACCCGGACCGCCGTCCAGGGCCTGGAGAACGGGTACAATATCTACATCGTGCCGGCCGCCGGAGGCACTCCCAGACAACTTACCAGTGGCCTCGAGCGCGACTATTGCCCCACCTTCACCCGCGACGGCCGGAGGATTCTGTTCTCCTCCACCCGCGGCACTGAGAAGAGCGCCGTGAGCCTGTACTCCGTCCCGTTCGAGGGCGGCGAGCCCCAGCCGGTCATGCAACACGATGCCACCGACGTCGCCGCGGTCCAGCCCGACCTATCGCCCGATGGTCGCCTGCTGGCCTTCGGATACATTGCCGGCTTTCGCAGTAATTGGGGCCTTCGTCTGGCCAAGTGGACGAACATCAGCGACGTGTACCCTCTCACTGAACTCGATACTCCCTATTATGGGCCGCGCTGGTCGCCGGACGGGCGCCTGCTGGCTTGCACGGGGTATCAGAACGGCGATCAAGGATGGCGGGTATACCTGGTGGAGCTAACCAGCGGCCGGCGCTTCGCACTAGATACCGGTCCGGGGAACTCCCGCAGCCCGGCCTGGTCGCCGGACGGCCAAGACATAGTGTTCGAGAACAACGGGTCGGGGCAGTACAAGCTCTTCCGCGTGCCGGTCCCCGAGCTCCCAACCGCTCGAACCGCGGCGGAGGCAGCGGCTAAGCCCCCGGTCGTCCATTTCTCGTTCCAACAGCAGCCCAAGAACCAGGCCACCGACCTGAGTGGCCGAGGCAACGAGGGCCGCATCGTGGGCACGCCAACCTGGCAAAACGGCGCCCTCAGCTTCGGCCCCGAGAGCTACATCACCGTCGCGGAGCCCCAAGACCTGGCCTTCGGCTCCGGGCCGTTCTCCATCCAGGCCACTATTCTCGTCGAGCAGCATACCGATGACCTGCGCATGATCGCTATCGGCGACTACCCCGGTAACAGACGCGGGTGGCAGCTCTTCATCGGCAAGGATAACCACGCCCACTTCAATTCGCGAGACCGGGACCTCAAGTACCGCGGGGCGGTCTCCGACGCTCCTCTTCCCACCGGCCGCCAACTCACTCTGGTCGGTATGCGCACGGACAAGGGCTTCGTTCGGCTCTACGTCGCCGGCTTGCCGCAGGCCCGCAGCTCGGGCGGCGCGACCGTCGAGTACGGCACGCCCACTCAACTCCGCATCGGCGCGCAATTCGACGGCACCGCGCCGTTCGTGGGCGCCAGGCTCTACGAGGTGTCCGTCTACGGCCGCGCTTTGAGCGCTCAGGAAGCGCGGAGCGATTCCCTGACCCAGTTCCTGCGACGGTAGATTGGGAGGCTTCTGTGACAACGATGGCGTCTTCTGGACTTCCGCTCCTGGTCGCTGCGTGCGTGGCTGCGATGCTCTACGGCGTTCCGCAGGCGGTGAGCCAAGAGAAGGCCCGCTTTGAGGTGGCAGCCTGGGTGGATCACTTCGACTTTGCAGGGATCAGACGAGAGGGCAAGTACCTGTTCGACACCGAGACCGTCGAAGGCTGCGCCGCGATTCTCGATCATGTGCAGGAAGTCGGCGCCACCACGATCCTATGGCGGAACTGCGGCGGCGCGACGATGCGCTACCAGAGCGCCGTGGAGGCCCATCATCACGAGAGCAAGCTCGACAAGCGGCGGGTGCCCGACACGCGCCCGATATATGGGTGGGTCCGCTATGGCGAAGCGCAGCCCGACATTCTGCGCAGTGCGCTGCGGATCTGTCGGGAACGCGGGCTGAGACCGGGCGTCCACTGGCCGTACGAGGAGACCCACTGGTCCGGCTGGACCATCGGCGGATGGAACCTCGAGCATCCCCAGTACTGGGGCCGAACCGTAGATGGCCACGCCTGGTGGGGTCGCTGCAGCCTGGGCTGGGAGGAGGTTGTCCGGCACAAGCTCGCCCTGGTCACTGAGCTGGTGGACCGCGGCATTGAGGTGCTGTTCATTGACTTCTACCGCACCGGCGGCTGGTCGCCGGCGTACGAATACGTTGAGCCGGTGGCACGCAGCTACCGCGAGGCTCACGGTGAGGAACCCCCGGTGGACCCTCAAGACCTGCGGTGGTGTCGGCACGTGGCCGGCTACGTCACGGGCTACCTACGGCGCGTGCGCGAGACGCTGGACGCCTCGGGGCGTAAGATAGACCTGTATGTGGGGATCCCGGAGATCGCGCCGGTCGGCGATCCCATGGGCGTCCGGAGCATAGTGGCCCATGGCGCGGATTGGCCGACTTGGATAGATCAGGGCCTGATAGACGGGCTGGTCATCAACTCCGTGCGCTGGGACGCCGAGGACCCGATGGGCAGCACGCGCAACCTCTGCCGGCAGGTGATGAAGCTCGTTCACGGCCGCTGCCGCGTCCTGTGGCCGGTGCGCCAGTATGATTTCTCGGGGTTCGGCATTCCTTCATACCGCAAAGCCACCAAACTGCCGGACGAGGAGATTGCGCGCCGCCTGGTCGAAATGGCCTGGGAGGAGGGCGCCGACGGCATCAGTCTGGAGTGCGTGGATTACGGGAACTACCGGGAGAAAACGCGCGAGGTAATTCGTACGCTGACGACCGGCAAGTGTAAGTTCGTGCGGACGGAGGCAGTTCCGTGAGAGCGTCCAGGCCTGCACGGCGCCGCGCCAGTGATATTACGCTCCGCTACCCCCAGCGGGCACGGTACCTTTCCTCTGCAATCGCCAGCAGCCATTGAGGGTTGGTGACCAGTGCCTCGTGGGCTTCTGCTTCGCTCAGCCCTGCTCCGAGAGCGACGAGGCGAGCGCGTTCCTCCGTCAACAGGTCGCCGGGCTCATGGGTGTCGCTGTCCACGATCAGACGGGCGCCGCAGTCTCGAGCGATCCTCGCAACGCGCCCATTGCCCAGGTTGTGCCCTTTGCGCGCCGTAAGCTCGAGGCACACCTCGTTCGCGGCCGCCTGTCGCGCCTCTTCCTCTGTCAGGAGCCCCGGATGGCCCAGGATGTCCACATCAGGGCACTGCACCGCAGCCAGGTTCGTGCCCGGCTCTACGGGCTCTACGGGCGTTTCGCCGTGTACCACGATCACCACCGCCCCCAGCTCCTTGGCCTCGGTTGCCAGCTCGGCCACCGAGCTGGCTGGTATGTGCGTCAGTTCCACGCCCGGCAGCGCGGGGAAGCCCCAGTGCTTCCGCACCAGCGCGCAGTCGCGCGCCGTCTCCTCAATGACCTGCTGCATCATCGAGCGCCCGGCATGGTCGGTGATCGCCAGGGCCGTGTACCCCCGCACAATTGCCCGCCGAATCAGCTCACACGGTAGCAGGACGCCGTCGCTGAGAAATGTGTGCATGTGGAAGTCGTAGACCATCGAGGCAACCTCTTTCCTGAACCGTTCGTGGGGCGGCGCAAGCTACGCCGCCCCACAGTACTCTCTTCACCGGGCCGAAATGCCAGCTAGGTGAGCGGAACGCCGCTGTGCCGGCGCCACCCGATTTCAAAGGCCTCCAGAACGCGGCTGTCGTACTGCGCCGGGGCACTATCGCGCAGCTCCTGAAACGCTTGTAGAGGCGTACGAATGCTGTTATAAGGGCGATGTGTGGTCATGGCGTCAAACGCGTCCGCAACGGCAATCATCCGAGCCCCGAGGCAGATGGCGTCTCCGCTGATGCCCACGGGATAGCCGCTTCCGTCCAACCGTTCGTGATGCTGCCGGATCGAGTTCAAACTCGCCTTGGGCACGAACTCGAGTTGCTCGACGATACTGGCACTGCGCGCCGGATGCTGGCGCATTAGTGCCCATTCGGATTCGGTTAGTTTTCCCGGTTTGCGAAGTAGGGAATCGGGAATGCCAATCTTGCCGATGTCGTGCGCTTTGGCCGCATAGGCCACTGATTCCAGCTCTGCCGATTCAAGCTTCAGTTCTTGGCCCATCCACAGACAGTATGTGGCTACGCGCTGGGAGTGGCCCTCGGTGTACGGATCGCGCTGCTCCAACGCCATGGCCAGAGCCGTGACCACGCCGCTGGCAGCCATGCGGAGCCGGGCGAGCGTCGCGCTCAATTCCGCTTGCGCCTCTTTCAGCGCCTGCCCGTATCGCCGTTCACGTTCCAGCGCCTGCTCCAGTTCCGCACTGCGTTGTCGTTCCCGCCAGTAAGTGTCGCGCAGCTCTTGGGCGTAGATCATGAGCTGCTGCGTGTTCAGAGCCAGGCGCTCTTCAATCTCGTGCTGGCTGACCAAGGTTCCCCCCATCATCACACCCCCCGTCGGAACTCAGAAGGCTGTCCACCTGCTCGATCAAGTCCCGTGGCGAAAAGGGTTTCTTGATGAAGCCGGTTGCGCCTGCTTCCTTGGCGCTTTCGGGCGCCACTGTCGCCGTATGTGCCGTGATCAGCAGGATCGGGGTTGATCTGGTCGCCTCCTGTTCCCGCAGCTTGCGGCATACGTCCAAGCCGCTCATGTCCGGCATGTGAATGTCCAAAATCACGAGGTCCGGCATCACCTCCTCTGCCGTACGTAGTGCGTCGGCGCCGCTCTCAGCCGCCAACACACGCCACCCTCGGCGCTGGAGCGTCAGTCCGAGTATGGCTCGCACCTCTGCGTAGTCGTCAGCGACCAGAATGGTCGCCAAGGCTCGCCCCCCCCGACCCAGCGACTGAGAACTGCTTTATACCCGTAGATATTATACCAAGACCAGGCACGTACATCCAAACAGCAGCCAAACAAAATGTTTCAATAAATTGTTACGTTTTGCCCGCTGCGTGCCTGGCCGCGGCGACAAAACCTTCGAATATGGCCTTCATCCGCGGGTCCCGCGCCACCATGTGTTCCGGATGATACTGCACACCCAGCCGGAACAGCCCCTCCTCACATTCGATGGCTTCTACCACCCCATCGGCCGTTCGGGCCGTGACGCGCCAGCCCTCGGCGACCTCCCGGACCGCCTGATGGTGAAACGAGTTAACCCGGTGCCGCTCGCGCCCCACGAGTGACCTGAGCTTGCTGTTGGCTTCGATGCTGATCTCGTGTGTTCCATACCATACTGGCGCCTGTTGCTGATGTTTCAGTGCACTCTTGACTTCGCGCCCGATGTCCTGGACCAGACTACCGCCGGCGAAAACGTTAATCGCTTGAATGCCGCGACAGATCCCCAGCAGCGGGAGTTGCGGTCGGTTCAGCGCCGCCTCGATCAGGACGCGGTCGGCTTCATCGCTGGAGGGGTTGATCTGGCCCAGCTCCCTGAAGGGCTGCTGTCCATAGTGCCGCGGGTCCACGTCGCCGCCCCCTGTGACCAGCAGAGCATCCGCCAGATCCAGCAAGGCCAGCAGGCTGTCGGCCTCGGTGACCGTGGGGATCAGCATCGGACATCCCCCAGCAGCCATCACCGCAGCTACATAGGCCTCCGGCGTCACGTAGCGGCTCTGACCATCCTGCTCCATCTTACGCGACACGATGGCGACCACAGGTTTCACTCCGGTACCACCTTCTTGCTGCCAGCGGCCCGATGGCGTGCCGGATCTCTGCGAATGCTCCATAGCCCCGCCACAACCAGCAGCAGCCACACCACGCCGAGGGGCGCATCGCCCAGGCGTTGGTATAGCGTCACTTTGCTACCCGGCTGGACCTCCGCCGTCAGCGCTCCCTGTTCGAAGGCCGGCAAGGCCGCTACGATCTCGCCGTAGGCATTGATCGCGCAAGTGACGCCGGTCGAGGCACAGCGCACGACGGGCCGCCTGGTCTCCACCGCACGCAGCACGGAGCAATAGGCGTGCTGCCAGACTTCGGGCGTGTCGCCGGCCCAGGCGTCACTGGTCAGGATCAATAGCACCTCCGCCCCGCGCCGCACGGTCTCACGCGAGATCTCCGGGAAGATCGATTCGAAGCAGATCATCGGACCGCAGCGTACTCCGCCGATGTCCATCACGCTTGGCCCTGGCCCGGCGCTGAGGTCCTGCTGTCGAATGGGATAGCGTTCCAGGAACTTCAACTGCTTGCGCAAGGGCACGTACTCGCCATACAGCACCAACCGCGCCTTGTAGTACCGGGCCCAGGACCTGCCATCCGGTCCAAACAGATACGCTGCGTTATAGAGGCGGTTGGGCGGTGCCAGGTCCAAACCGCCGGCCAGCAGCCACGTTCCGAGCCGGCGAGCTACTGCGCCGATGTCCTCATGATAGGCAGTGCCCGGCCCGATTACTGCTGTCACTGCCGTCTCGGACCAGATGACGAGGTTCGTGTCTTCCGAAGCGGCCCGTTTGCTGAGTGTTGCATTCAGGCTCAACTGCTGCCAACTGTCCGCCTCGTGCACACCTGGAACCGTGTGCTCGTTGTTCTGGACCGCCACGACCGAGAACCCCTGGCCGCTCACCGGCACCGGCCGTCTGTGCAGCTCCCAGCCTCCCCAGCCGACCAGCAAGGCCACTGCTGCCGCGCAGACTATTAAGGGACCGTAACGTTCCGCGCGTGATCGTGCGCCCCAGACAAGCGTCGCGGCCAACGCAGCGTTTGTGGTTGCCACGACGAAGGACAGGCCGTAGCTGCCAATCAGACTGGCGGCTTGCAACAAGGGCAGGAACCCGTGCTGGGCCAGCCCGAGCCCTCCGAAGGTAAAGGCGAGGGCCCCTGCACGACCACGCGCCAGCTCCACCAGGGCCCAGAGCCCCCCGACTGCGATCACTCGCAGGACCGGGCGCTTGACGCGCAGTAGCGGGACCGCGACTGTGCCGAAAACGGCCACATACAGGCCCTGGTATGCCGCCAGCGCCAGCCACGGGAGCATTCCATACTGCCCGATGAACAACAGCAGCAATGCAAAGAACACGCCCCCTGCAAGCGAGCCGAGGAAGAAGCCGTCACGGGCCCGTTGGACCCGCTGGAGCGCCGCCAGTAGCGGGACCAGAGCTACCCAGCTCAGCCAGCCCAGATCCGCTGGGGGGAAGCAAACAGACAACAGAGCGCCCGATGAGACGGCCGCGACAGCACAGGGCAGTGCCGAGCGCGCCGCCTGACGCATGCTCTTCTCGTGGGCGATCTCTCCGCTAGTGCAGGCCACGCTTGTGCAGGAAGGCTTCGATGCGACGCAGCGCTTCCCTGAGGTTCTCCATGCTGTTCGCGTACGTGCATCGGACATAGCCTTCGCCTGTGGGGCCGAAGGCCGATCCCGGCACCACTGCTACCTTCTGATCGTTGAGCAGTTCCCGTGCAAAGGTTGCCGAATCCATCCCTGTGTGTCGGATCGAGGGAAAGGCGTAGAAGGCCCCGCGCGGCTCGAAACAGGGAAGACCAATGTCTCGCAGCCCTTTGACGAACACGCGCCGCCGCTGATTGTACTCGCGCACCATGCTGCGCATCGCCCGCTCACCCCGTCGCAGCGCCTCAATCGCTGCGTTCTGGCTCACCACCGAGGCGCAGAGGGCTGCATACTGATGGACCTTCATCATTCCCTCCAGAATGTCGGCCGGAGCGCACGCATACCCCACCCGCCACCCGGTCATCGCGTAGGCCTTTGAAAACCCGTTCAGATAGATCGTCCGGTCGAACATGCCGGGCAGAGAGGCAAAGCAAGTGTGTTCTCCGTCGTACGTGAGACGGTCGTAGATCTCGTCGGAAATCACGATAAGATCGTGCCGCTGGGCCACGTCGGCCAGCGCCAGCAACTCCTCTCGCGCGAGCACCGCCCCGGTCGGGTTGCACGGAAAGGAAACGATCATTGCCTTGGTGCGCGACGTGACCTGCGCCTCCACGTCCGGGGCGAAGACCTTGAAATCTCGTTCCGGATCCGCAGCGACCGTCTTCACGACGCCGTCCGCCAGCGTGACACAGGGGCGGTATGACACGTAGCACGGTTCGGGGATAATGACCTCGTCGCCGGGGTTCAAGATCGCCCGTAGGGCCAGGTCCATGCCCTCGCTCACGCCATTGGTGATCAGAATCTGGCCTTCCGGGTCATACTCGGGCCCCCAATCGCGCGCCACCATGGCGCTGATCTCGCGCCGCAACTCCAGGAGGCCGTAGTTGCTGGTGTACGACGTTTCGCCCTCGCGCAGCGCGTGCAGTGCATGATCGCAGATGTGCCACGGCGTTGGGAAATCCGGCTCGCCCACCCCAAGGCTGATGACGTCGGCCATCTCCGAGACGTACTCGAAGAACTCCCGAATGCCCGATCGCGGCATCTCCGCCACGGCCCGGGAGATACGCTGTTGGTCCGTTCGTGCGCTCACGGCGTCACCGCCAGTCGCTCATCCCGCCTCTTTGGCCCCACAAAGATACCGTCCCGTTTGTAGTTCTTCAGCACAAAGCTTGTCGAGGTCGAGCTCACCTGGGGTATCGGCGCCAGCTTCTCCGCCACGAACTCCGCAATATCGCGGAAATCGTGCCCCTGCACGACGACGAGCAAGTCGTAGTTCCCCGACATAAGGTACAGCGAGTGGACCTCGTCGAATCTGGCGATGTACTCGGCCACGCGGTCAAAGCCCACCCCGTGTTCCGGCGTGGCCCGCACGTCAATGAACGCGAACACGTGGTCATGCGCGGCCTTCTCCCAGTCCACGAGGACGGTATACTTGAGAATGATCTTCTCGTCCTCCAAACGCTTGACTTCCGCCTCCACTTCTGCCACGCTTTCCCCTGTGCGCGTGGCGATCTCATCAACGGGACATCTGGCGTCCGCGGCTAGAATGTCGAGGATCTCGTTTGTGACCTCCGGCTTCATCTTGGCCTCCCCGTCTGAGCGCCCGCTGCCGGGCAGTCAGTATATCGCAGCCGGCGAACGCGATCTCGCCGGCCACGCCACGAGTATAAGGCTCACGCCGCTGCTTTGTCAACGAAGCCGCCGGCGCAGTGCTCACGGTCCTCTCCGGAGCCGGCGAGGCCCGCGCAGGCGGACTCAAGCCCTCGGCCCTGAGAAGGCGAGCCTCGGGAGCAGGGGGAATGAAGCACTGAAGCGGACCGAGCGAATGGAGGGCGATCCTGCCTCGGATGGCCTAACTGACGGCATGGACCGACTGGGAAGCACAGATGACTGACGCCCCGGCGACTACTCGGCGCCACCGCTTCCGGTGGCCAATCATTCTGTTGGCGATAATGGCCGGCTCTTTGTTTGTGGGACTGGAGAACATCCCACTCATGGACGAGGATGAGCCGCGCTTTTCGACTGCCGCGCGGACGATGGTCGAGACGGGGGACTACATCAAGCCCTGGTTCAATGACCAGCCCCGATATGCCAAGCCCGTGCTGATCTACTGGCTAATGGCGGGTTGTTACAGGGTCTTCGGCTTCCGCGACATGGCTCCTCGGCTACCGTCCACCGTCTTTAGTGTGCTCACTGCGCTGGCACTGTACTGTTTCGCGCGCGCACTGGGCCGCCGGCGCCTGGGGATCATGGCTGCTGCTGCCTGGTTGTGCATGATCCAGACGACGATATGGGCTCGCGCGGCCATCACTGACGCCACGCTGACCTTCTTTATCATGAGCGCGCTAATGTGCCTGTTCCTGGGCTTCCGCGCCGAGGGCCGCCAACGCGACCTGGCCTTTGCGGCTGCCGGAGCCGCCATGGGACTCGCCTTCCTGACCAAGGGGCTGATGGGCATCGTGTTGCCCGGCTTTATTGCCCTGGTCTATCTGCTCTGGACAAGGCAGTTGTGGCAGCAGGTCACGCACATTCGCTGGTGGCAGCCGCTACTGCTGTTCGCGGTGATTGGCCTCCCCTGGTACATGATCATGTACCGGATTGACGGCATGGTCTTCATTCGGGCCTTCTTCTGGCACGAGCACGCGGAGCGATTCCTGCGCGGCTTCTCTCACCATCGGACAAGTCCGCTCAACTACTTGTACTATGTTGCCATCCTGCTGACCCTCTGCTACCCGTGGGGCGCGATGATCCCCGCCGCCCTGGGGCAATTCAGGTCCCGGGCCTTCCGAGTCTGGAAGCCCGCGGGGCAGGACCTCGGGCGATTCCTCGCAGTCTGGTTCGGAGCCATCTTCCTGGGGTTTAGCCTGTCGAAGACGAAGAATCCGCAGTATATTCAAGCGACCTACCCGGCCCTTTGTCTCTTGGTGGCAGCTTTGTTCGAGCACGGAATCCGCCGGTGGAAGCGACTGCAGCGCGTAGAGAAGTTGACCATCGCGGCCTGTCTGGTGGTTGGAGTACTGTTCAGCGGCATCTTTGCGGCTCTGCCCTGGCTGCTCCGCTTCCACGCCCGGCAGTTCGACGCCGAGGTGCCGCCGGCGATTGTGCCGACCTCCTGGGCGCTGACTGCGGTCCTCCTGGGTGGCACAGTGGCAGCGACCATTGCTTGGGCGCGCGGCGCGCGCTGGCGGGCATACTGGCTCTGGGTGCTGACCTTGTGGGTGTTCGGGATTCTGCTGGTCTATCCCACCGGACCGCTAGTCGCCTCGTACAGCCAAGTGCCTATCGTGGAGGCCTCCAAGATCGCCGGCGAGCACACCCCGGAAGGCAAGAAGCTGATCCTGTACCGCGTCTCCAGCTCGGATGCCGTGTACTACTCACATCGCGCCCGGACGGAGGTCAAGAAAAGAGCCCTCATGCGGGAGATTGCTGACCGTCGGCCCGAGCTGACGTCGCAGCAAGCCGCTGAACTCGCGGAGAAGTTGATGGTTGAGCGGGTCGCCAGGCTGCTGGCCACGGGAGAATACGGTGCGGTGCTGACCCGACGGAAGGTTGAGGCTGATCTGAAGGGTGTGAGCAAGTGGCAACACGTCGGCGGCAGCGGGCCGTATGTAGTGCTCATTCCGGCGAAGCACGAGACTTCGCCCTAGGTCGCGCATGGCCCTTGCCGGGAGCCGGTCGTGATCGCCAGGAGACGCAGAGCGCGAGCTGGCCCGAGAGCACTCCGACCAGGGCCCCAACGTAAACGTCGGACGAGTAATGGCACTGGCGAAAGACGCGAGCCAGGCCCACCAGAAGAGCGATAGCCCAGAGCAGCAGACGACCGCGAGGAAGTCCCGAGCCGAGGACCCAGGCGATGGCGAAGGTTGTCGCCGCGTCGGCAGAGGGATATGACAGCCAGTCCGGGTCGCCCAACGCTTCCAGCCAGCCCGGCGCCAAGCCGGCGGGGCAGAGCGGCCGCGGACGCTGAATCGTGAACTTCAACAGGTTGGCAGCCACCGCCGAGATCACGAAGGCTCCCAGGGCCTGTTGTGACACCCGAGCCGGCCGCGACCGGCGCAGAGCAGCCAAGAGCACCGCGGAACCTATCAGCAGGGGGAGCTGGTTGTACCCTTTGCCCAATGGCGTGATCACCTCACTGGCAAAGTACAACGGCCACCCGTGAGCCAGCCCTGTTGCGACCTCTGTCAGATCCTGGTCGAGGACGAATAGCACCAGGAGAACCGGGACGTGC
>JALGUG010000245.1 GCA_029820995.1 Candidatus Zipacnadia bacterium | reverse complement strand
CGAACCGGCAGCCGAAACGCCGAAATCGCGTGCATGCAGCGAACGTCGTCGGAAGGGCAATTGTCGCCTCATTGCCGGCCGGCGGCAGAGGGGAGCGTTTATCGCTCTCGGGTCCAGCGAGCGGCTGGTCGGACAGCAGCTCGCACGGCCTGCAAGCCGTTGGGGAGCTTCGGGCCGGCCGTTCGGACCCCGTCTCGGCGAACGCACCGCCGCCGCAAGCTAGTCGCCGCCTCTCGCGGTCGGATCGCGGCCGACCGCACTGCTCGGGAAGGCCTGGGGTCCCAACGAACCAGGCCGGAACGGGCGATACGAGACCGGCGAACGGGGCGCCCCGGAGAAACGAGATAGCGACAGTAATCAGCAGTCAGCCAACAGCGAACAGCAGGGCAATCAGCAAACGGCCCGCCGCTTATGGTGCACGCCGAGTGGCAGGCACGGACTAGGGTCGGCCCAATCTTAGTGCCCTGCCGGAAGGAGCGGCTCTGCCCGGAGGCGAAATGAAGTTGTAAGTCATTCGCAGAGGGAGCCATCGGCTTGCCGCCAGCTCGCAGTGCGCGACCAGACTTGCCAGAGTCTGGACCTGATGATTCTGAGATCGTCGTTCACCTGTTTCGGAGTGCGTACGTTGCTGCGTTTCTGATCGTCGCCCAGGGCATTCCCAGCTTTGTGCGCCGTCCGGTTACTCCGGCGCTCTTCTTCACGGTCGCTATTGCGCTGGTCTTCACGCTCTCGGTGCTTGTGCCCTATCTTCGCCCCCAGGTGCCGCTGCTCATCTCATCTCGCTTCCGACGCCCCTTCGCCCTTCTGCT
Organism: Candidatus Zipacnadia bacterium; assembly: GCA_029820995.1. GTDB lineage: Bacteria > Armatimonadota > Zipacnadia > JALGUG01 > JALGUG01 > JALGUG01. The sequence continues at coordinate 6,360 of JALGUG010000245.1, read as the reverse complement.
CGACGTAGCCCTGAATACGTGTATCATGCAGTGGGTCGGTCCGGTTGGACGCGAGCTTTTCCCCGTGTATTACCTTATCGTTTTCGTCGGGGCGCTGTGGTACCGCGTGCCGGGCGCCTTGGCCACCGCCTTCTGTGCCCTGGTTCTGCACGCTGGGACCGTATTCGCCGATGCTTCAGACCCGCACGCCGGCTGGGTCGCCATGCGTCACATTGCCCTAGCCCGGGCGCCCTTCTTGCTTGTGGTCGCCCTGATTGCCGGTTACGGCGTACGAGGTCGCGAACGAGAGCGGCGTTTGCGCTTCGCCCTGGAGCGCGATCTACTGGCTGCTCGTCGCATCCAGCAGCAGATGTTGCCGGCGAGTCTGCCCCTGATTGAGGGCTATGAGGTCGCTGTTCGCTTCCAACCCTCGCACACCGTCGGTGGCGATTACTACGATTGGTTCGCGCTCGGCGATGGCCGCTGGGCCTTTTGCCTCGCCGACGCAGCCGGCAAGAGCCTCCAGGCACTGATCGAGCTCGCGGGCTTCCGGGCCCACTTCCTCGCCGGTGCTCGCCGCCGCAACTCACCCGCCGTCGTCGCTCGCTTTGTCAATGAGCTGAGCCTCGCCTCACTGCCGCCTGATAGCTTCGTAGCCCTGTTCTACGCTGTGTTGTCGCCCGAGCGGGGGCACATCTGCTACACCAACTGTGGCCACACTCCTCCCTTTGCTCTGCATCGCGCCGCGGCAGACCAACCTCCGGAGCGGTTGAGCACCGGCGATATCGTGCTCGGCGTCCTCCGCGACGCCGAATTCCATGAGCGCGACGTCGTTCTGGCACCCGGCGATGTCTTGCTCTGCTGCACCGACGGCCTCGTCGAAGCCCGAGATGAACAGGGCGAGATGCTGGGCGATCAACTCGTGGGCGATCTGCTGGTGGAACTGGCCGAAGCTTCGGCCGAGGAGATTGCGGACGCTATTCTGGCTGCCGCACGCGGGCGGGCGGTCCGCTTGGGCGAGGACGACTTGACGGTGCTGATCCTCAAGCGCCGCCGTCACGTCTAAGAACTGCTTGCGTCCAGGACCATGGGAGGGCTCGAGTGGAGGAGAGAAGCGCGCGGGCCGTTCGCCAGAGCCGGAACATACGGCAGACGCCCATGCGCTGGACTAGCCGCATGGGCGTCGGGTCGGATAGCCACACGCGTCCTGAGGCGCGGGCAAGACTGTCGCGCTGCTCTTCGGTCCCCGCGAGAACAGCGCGCCTCCACCGGGCTAGAGCGTGCTGGTGGCCACTTGCGAGGTGCCCGAGGCTGAGCGCTCCCGCCGTGGCTGCACAGCGACGCTGTTCGGGGGTACGAACTTGTAACCGACTCTGGGCACGGTTATGATCAACTGCGGCGACTTGCGGTCTTCTTCGATCTTGGAACGAACACGCCCAATATGAACGTCTACGGTCCGACTTTCGATCGCCACGTCGCAATCCCAGACCTCTCTCAAAAGGGCCTGGGTCGTCATCACTCGGCCGGCGTTGGCCGCCAGCGTGCGCAGCAGGTCGAACTCCTTCCGCGTCAGAGTGCGGCTCTCCCCGCGCACCACGACTTCGTGCCGTGCGCGGTCAATCCGAACGTCGCCGAAGTCCAGGACTTCGTCATCACTGACCGGGCCGACTTGCCGCTTGGCGCGCCGCAGCACGGCCTTCACTCTTGCCATAAGCTCCTGGGCCCCAAAGGGCTTGGTCACGTAGTCGTCGGCGCCCACCTCCAGCCCGACCACTTTGTCCACGACATCGGCCCGGGCGCTCAAGATGATAATCGGGGCCGACGTTTGGTGTCGCATGCGCCGGCAGACATCTACACCGTCCATATCCGGCAGTATCAGGTCCAGCAGGATCAGGTCCGGCTTCTCCCGCTGCTCCATCGCCAGCGCTTGCTCTCCGCCCAGAGCAACGTGGACTTCGTGGCCCTCGCGCCGCAGAATACTGGTCAGCATGGCGCAGATGGTCGCGTCGTCATCTACGACCAGGACTTTATCCGCCATCGACTCCACCTCCGACCTACGCTCGCGCCCCGTACTCCTGCGCCGCAGCCGACCACCCGTTACACCGCCTTCCGCCTTCGCACACACCGGGTGGTCGGCCCTAGAGCCGGCGCTTCCGTAACTTCTCCACTACAGTTACTTGCCTCCTATGACCAGGCTCGGCCCCCGCCGGGCCACTTGGATTTGACTGCCGTCTCGTCTGTTGCACTGGGACTTGTACCATACCCACCAAGGCGCGGCTTTCCGTTTGCAAACAATTTAGAGACTCGACACACTTTGTCACGTCTTGGTGAACTTCCCATCCATCTGGGCCCGTAGCGCGGGCAGGGCACTCGAGTATCCTATCGGTTCAATCAGCCGGACCTTGAGAAGAGGTGAGACCATGTTTCCTCCCACCTGCCGCGCAGCGGTCTATGCCGGCGAGAGACAGCTCGCGCTCACCCAGATTGATGTCCGTCCGCCGGGACCCGGCGAGGTCGTGTTCCGCACCGCCGTCTGTGGCGTTTGCGGGAGCGACCTGCACGTGTACTTCGGTCGCTGGGAACAGCAGCCCCCGCCTCCCGGCCACGAGTTCGCCGGCGAGGTCGTGGCCGTCGGGCCGGACCTCGCAGACAATCTGATCGGCACACGAGCGGCCATCGAACCTTTGGTCTATTGCGGAGAATGCGTTTACTGCCGGACCGGACGCCAGAACCTTTGTGAGAACGGCGCCTATGTTTCGTGGACCTCCCCCGGCGGCTTGGCCGAGTACATCACGATCCCGGCGTACACGCTGCGTCCCCTGCCTGATCACGTCTCCGACGAACAGGGCGCTCTGGTGGAGCCGCTGGCAGTCGGGCTTCACGCTGCCCGTCTGGCACCGGTACAGTGCGCCGACGACGTCCTCGTCATTGGCAGCGGAACCATCGGGCTGATGTCGCTGTTGGCCTCTTTGGCCTGCGGTGCGCAACGCGTGTTCGTCGCCGCCAAGTACGAGCATCAGGCTGCCGCGGCGCGCGATCTTGGCGCCGCGGACGTCCTTCCGGTGGAGGAGCAGAAACTACTGGAAGCTTTGCGGGACCACAGCCCCTTGGGTGCGGATGTCGTGATCGAGACGGTGGGCGGCGCGGCGCGCACCTTCAACACGGCCCTCAAGGCGGTCCGCAAGGGCGGCCGCATCGCGCTCGTGGGAGGCTTCACTCAGCCCATCGAGACGGATTTGTACGGCATCATCACTCGCGAGGCCACCGTGGTGGGCAGCAACTGCTACGGCGCCGTCGGCCTCAAGCGCGACTTCGAGGTGGCCGTCGAGCTAATTGCCGCCGGGCGGGCGAACGTCATGCGCCTCGTTACTCACCGGTTCCCGCTGAACCAGGTTCAACAGGCCTACGAGGTCTCCGCCGACAAGACCACCGGCGTCATCAAGGCTCTGGTGCAAGTGAGACCGGAGGGAAGCTAGACGCAGCGAGTCGGATACTTCGTGCGGCTCACGCAGGTGAACCGTCCGCGCAATCCGACCCCTCCGAACGCGCTCGCCCTCACTCCAGCCAGAGTCCTCGTCCAGCCACATCGAGGACATAGCGCCCGCGTCGCGTCTCGATGTGGTATGCCCGGTGCTCCTCGGCTTCCAGCTCAAAATGCGGTGCCGCATGAGCCGGCGAAGCGGGGATCAGCACTGTCGCGATCTCGGCGCTCGTCACCTCTTCGGCCAGATCCAATCGCAGGTACGGTAGGTCCTGGTCTTCACGGATCTCGAGCGCATAATCCTCCTCCGTCATGAAGTCCATGGCCAGCAGGACTTCGCCCCGGTGGAAGGTTACGCGCTCGTCGCCCAGTTCGATTTGCCCTCGCGTGTGCCATAGCCACGAGAACGCGACCGGCATGTCGGTGCGTACATTGTCCACGATCAGGAACCACTCGCCGTCCACCATAACGACGTGTCGGTCCCACGCTACATTGAGCGCGAACTCGTCCTCCCCGTACAGGCAATCGGCTTCCGAGAACACGTACTCTGCCCAGCCGCCCGCCTCGCCGGGCTCGTACCGTTGTAGCGCGCCCTCGCTGCGCACCACGGTGTTCTCCGACAGATGAGCCGTGCAGTCCCTCCCGCGCTTTTGTCCGCGGCCATTGACCAGAATGCAGTTGTGGCCGCGCGTGTCCTTATAGAAGTCCCCGTACGCTCTCCGCCAGTACTCGTGCGAATACCGGCCGCGCCCGTGATCGGCCAGGAGGTTTTCGCCGTACGCCCAGAGCACGACATTGTTGAGGTCCTGGTGGCAGTGGCTCTGCGCGTTGTGGCCGGCGCGGAGGGCGAGCAGGAGGTCATCGGCGGTCCGCCCGGACGCGATGACGGCCACCTGGCTGCCTCCGAACACGCGGCTCTGCGTGGGCACGGCTGTGCGTCGCCCTCGTCCCGGCGGCCCGGTCGGCTGTTCGTCGCGTAATGTAGGCGCCCAGACGAAGGCCTGCCACATTTCGAAGATGGAGCGGCCGCGAGTTGCGAACGGCACGTCGGCGACCTCGAGCAGGGGCCGCAGGCGGTCCGGCGCCCCGGCCAACAGCGCTAGCTGGCCTGCATCCGCGGGCGCCTCGTCGTAGCCGGCCAGCGCACCGAGCGACAGCGGAGCGAACAGCTCCAGCGGGGTTTGATTACAGTCACCGAACTCAACGGCGAAGTCGCCGTTGTAACTCAGCCAGCCCGGGAACGAGGCCGTCAGGCTGACCTGCGGGCAGGTTTCGAAGAAGTCCTCTTCCTCCAGGAACTTCAGCGCATGGATGAACCGCAGCGCATGGCCGAAGCCGAACAGCCAGTACCCGCCGATCTCGTCCAGGCTGCCGTCGGGGTGGATGTACCGCAGATAGCGCTCGTTCTGGAAGACGCACGCCTCCAGGCCGCGCTCCCAGTCCGGGTGCTCCGACTCGAAGCTCAACAGGGCCAGACCCAGCCCGCCGCACATCACGCTGATCCAATTGTTGAGCGTTCGCTGCTGAAACCAGCCGGGCAGCTCATGGTCGTGCCAGAAGGCCTCCAGACCCTTTTCCTGCACCGCCTTCAGCACACGGTCATAGCGTCCTCCGCTAAGCTCCGGTCCCGCCCAATCCCGATACAGAGCCAGCGCTTGGCAGATTACGCCCGTGGTCAGCCCAAAGCGGCGCTTCCCGCCGCCCGAATGACACTCCGCCACCCAGACAGGCAGCTCGCACAGCGTTTGGGCCAGCTCGTGAGCGCGCTGCAAGTGCGCAACGTCGCGCTTCAGCAGCCACAGAAAGGAGTGCGCTTCAAGGGCCTTCGCCAGCGCGCCGGCCCACTGCAATTCGACCGCCCAGCCGGAGTAGTCTGCGACCCGCGGAATCGGCTCCCTCAGGTCGCGCCGGCAGGTCTCCTGGAACAGTTCCCACAGCCCGGCCAGCTCCTCGCGCCCAGTGCTCTCACGCACCAGCTCGATGTCCTCGGCCTCGAAGTACAGCCCCGGGTGTTCCATTCGGTGTTCTCCTCTTTGGCACGTGCAGCGCCGTCGTGTTCGCCCCTACGAGGCACCAAGCCTCAGCTCCGTCATGCCGGCATTGGTCGCCGGCACTCGATACCCGGTCTGGTCCTGCTCACACGGCACCCACCGTTCGCCTGCCTTGCGTTGCCACGCTCGCGGCCCGCCGAGCCACGTCGGGCCATCGTGGTACAGGACGTACTCGCGGGGACTACGCCGCTCCAGCTTGTAGGACCACACGATCACGCATTCGTCGCCCTGCTGCAGGTCCCAGTAGTCGAGCTCGTCCCCCGGAGCGAACTGCGCCCGCTTTCCGCCGCCCAGCACGTTATGCTCGAAGTCCGCCTCCAACGTCAGTCCCTTTCCCGCGGTCACTTTCTGCAGCCGGACGCCCACGGTGCGCGCGGCGTTGGTCATCAACTTGCCTCGGAAGAAGTCCGTCTCGCCGCCCAAGCCTCGCACGTACTCGTGCGGAACGATGCTGGTCACGGACGTCTTCCGCACTCGGCCCACCTGTCCCTTGCCCAGCAGCAGCGACCCGTTCAGGCGCATCGTCGTCTTGCCGTCTTGCGTGTCGGCGCCGAGCACTCGGTAGCTCGTTTCGCGTGAGTACTCAGGCCGCGAGAAGTTCGCCATCCAGCCGGCCACAGTGGTGCCCTCCGGCAGCACGGCATCCAGCGTCACCGCGCTACCGTCATAATCCACCGTCGCCACCTTCGCCCGCCATTCCGGCTGCCCCATCAGGCGCAGGCCCCAGGCCTCCACAGCGGACCCGCCCGCCATCATCAGGCTTCGGACGCCCTCGCCGTCCTTAGTGACCGCCGCGAATTGCGCGTCCGTTTCCACCGGTCCGCCGGCCTCCCGGCTCAGCCGGAAGGT
>JALGUG010000030.1 GCA_029820995.1 Candidatus Zipacnadia bacterium | reverse complement strand
CACCCTCCACGACAATAGTGCCGGGTTCAACTGTGAAGTCCGGCCCGCAGATGCGATCGCTGACGACACACCACTGATGGGGCAAGGTGCGCAAAGCTCTCATGCTGCGGAGAACCTCCCGGAGGCGAGTCCTGATCCGAGCAGCAAGGCTGCCGCTCCGAGTGCGGCCAGGGCGACGACCGTGCCCGTGAGGCCGAAGGCGGGCAGCAGCAGAATGGCAACGAGAAACCCACCGGCAGCGCCCCCCACCAGGTCAACGGCGTAAAGAACGGATGCTCCCCGGCCGCGGGCTTCGGCTGTGCCATACAGTGCCAAGGCCAGTGGGAAGGCGAAGCCGCCAAGAGCGCCCGCAATGGCCGCCAGGGCGCCGGACAGAACAGGGGCTGTGGCGGGCGCGGCGATGATCCAGGTCAACAGCAGGGGCGACAGGAGCGCCAGGAGGATCAGCAGGACCAGACTCAGTTGCAGAGCGGCCCAGAGGCGCCGCTGGGCTGAGGGCTCGATCTGACCGGCCGCCCGTTGTTGAGCGCCGGACCATCTGCGGGCGAGCTCGGCACCGAGTGCCAGACCGGCCATGAAGAGCGTCAAGAGCAGGCCGATCTGGTAGTACAGGTATCCGGCAGCGACCTGAAAGCCGAAGATGACGACGAGCTCGAGGCCCATTTCCAGGAGGCCGGTGCCGCCGATGAGGACCGCGAGGGAGGTTTGGCGCCGGTTCCTGCGGCGGCCCCCGAGGGCGAGTAGGCCACAGGCAGCCAGCAGGAAGCAGAGGGCCGCCGGCAGGTTGGCGTGACGGAGGACTGCGAGCAGGCGGGCGGCGCGGGGGGTGCGCTCGCTGAGCCAGAGCTGCAGATAGTAGCCGTAGCTGGCGGGCCGGAGGTCGTGGTTGATGGGAGCGGGCTCGCCGGAGAGCAGGGCGCCGGCGTACTGGTCGCGCTTGAAGGGCATGAGGCGATTGAGTAGCCAGAAGTCACTGACGAAGGCGCACTTGATGCCCCGTTGGGAGAGTCGCCGGCCCAGGACGGCGCCGTCCCCGGTGAGCACACCTGGTTGGAGGGCGCCCAGGAACTGGACGCGACCGTCGGATACCAGGAGGACTTCGGGAAAGACCTGGCGGAAAGCGCGGAAGACGCTACTGTGCAGTAACCGGCGGGCGCCGGTGAGGTAGATGTCGGGCGCACTGAGGCGAGTGGCGACGAGACCTCCGGGCTTGAGCAAGCGGGCGACGGAGCGAAAGAACTCCACGGTGTAGTAGCGGTTAAGGACGGCAGTGGAGGGGTCCGGCAGATTGATCAGGACGACATCGTACTTCTCGCGGGTCTCGCGGACGAGAACGCGGGCATCGCCGTAGTGGAGGTGAACGCGAGGGTCGTGCAGCGGCGCCTGGAGGGCGGGCGGGAGGTGCTGCTGCATGATCCGGAGGGCCCGCGCGTCCAGCTCCACATAGTCCACACGCCGAACGTCGTGCTTGAGGACCTCGCTCAGAGCGCCGCCAAGCCCGCCGGAGACGAACAAGATGGCGCGCGGTGAGGGGTGCTCGAGGAGGGGAATGTGGACGAGGGCCTCGTTGGCTTCGGTATCCTCGGTGGAGAACATGAGCAGGCCGTCGTGAAAGAAGGAGAGCTGGCCGGCAGATCAAATCCGAGCCAGCGACGGCTCGAGGCCCAGCGCTCGAGGCCCTGGTAGCCCACTCGGGCGAAGCTGACGCTGACGACGGCTGTGGCGACGGCAAGGGTGCCGAGGATCCAGCGACGCCAGCGGCGCCGATCATCGAGGGCCAGCCAGCTAGCGATGACAGCGCACGCCGCGGCCAGCAGGAGAGCGGTACGCACGCTCTCGAGGCGGTCAGCCAGATAGAAGTGAAACAACAATCCACCGACTACGGCGCCGGCGCCCTCGAGGACGTAGACACTCCCGACATGCCGTGCGCCGGACTTGAGGGCTCCGACGGCACAACTGGTTAAGGCGAACTGGGCGCCACAAGCCAGACAGACGGGCGTCAGGACGAGGGCTGCGAGAAGAATCATGCGGTCGGGAGGGATGATCTGACCGGGGAATTCGGTGCCGCCGCCGAGGCCACGGGCGATCATCACGGCAGGTACCAGAACGAGGGCCAGCAGGAGTTGGATCAACGCCAGGGCGCCGAGGCTAATCGGTCGGCGCCCCGCGCGGGCGCCGAGGGCGCTGCCGGCAGCGACGAGTAGGAGCCAGTCGGTAAGGATCAGGCCGATGGACAGCTCATTGCCGAAGAACGAGGCCAGGAGCTCGCGGGCGAGGACAACCTGCGCCAGCAGTGAGGTCAGGCCGAGGATGAAGGCGGTAGCGGCGAACACTGGCGGCATAATGGATCATCGGCTTCCAAGACGGCTGTCCTCTGTGGGCATCAGACTGTGCGGCAGTGCAGTGGCGGGAGTTCTGGGCAGGGGCATTAATCGCCATCGGCAGGATGTCTTGCGGCCGTGGGAGTGCCCCTGGCTGGAACACGGGACGGCTGCCTCACGCCCTGGGTCCCTTCTCCGGACCACCACAAGGTCACCACGCCAGGGGAGGCGGAGGGCCCGCCCGGTCGCAGCCAAGCCACCTCCCCACGCACCGCTTCGTACCCTGGCCACCTCAAACTTGAAGGCTGATGAGTCTGGGCCGGATACTCCGGCTTCCCCCGAAGCCTCGTATTCGGCCCCTCCTGGTCGCCTCCGACTCGTCCACATGCCGAAGTCTCGTTGCAGTGCTAGCCCCAGAGACCCGGGATTTTGTGGCCGCAGAATCGGCACTTGCCGTTGACGATGTCCATACTGAGCACTTCAAACCCGTTGCGCCGGACGACTTTGCGCTTGCACTGAGGACAGATGGTACTGGCGGCGTCTTCGCCGGGGACATTGCCGATATAGACGTAGCGAAGGCCCTCCTGTTGGGCAACGCGCCGCACGCGCTCCAGGGTCCGATACGGCGTGGGCGGCAGGTTCTTGAGCTGATAGGCGGGGTTGAATCGCGAGAAGTGAAGGGGCACATCCGGGCCCAGATTCCGCTTGATCCAGCGGCACATCTCGGCGATCTCGGAGGACTTGTCGTTGAGCGTGGGCAGGACGAGATAGACCAACTCGAGCCATTTGCCCAGGCGGTGGACGAGCTTGATCGTTTCCAGGACCGGCTGCAAGGTGCCGCGGCAGTACTTGACGTAGAAATCGTTGCGGAAGGACTTGAGGTCAACCTTGACGGCGTCCAAGACCTGGCAGACCTTTTTCATTGGGTCGTGCTGGATGTAGCCGTTGGAGATCATCACGCTCTTGAGGCCGTGCGAGCGCCCGAGCTTGGCGGAGTCGTACATGTACTCGTAGAAGGTGACCGGCTCGGTGTAGGTGTAGGCGAGGACGGGGGCGTGGTACTTTTTCGCGACGCTGACGAGCTTGGTCGGAGGAAGGTCGGCGTTGCGGGGAATCTGCTCGGGTCGCCTCTGGGATAGCTCCCAGTTCTGGCAGTCTTTGCAGTCCATGTTGCAACCGGCGGTGCCGATGGAGAAGGCGGCGCTGCCGGGGTAGAAGTGGAACAGCGGCTTCTTCTCAATGGGATCAATGTTGACGGCGGCCGCGCGGCCGTAGACGAGAGTATAATAGACGCCGCCGCGGTTCTCGCGCGAGCCGCAGAACCCGCGCTCCCGATCACCGACGACACACTCCCGCGGGCAGATCTTGCACTTGATCTTCTTGTTGGGAAGCTGCTCGAAGAACTGACAGCGGTGACCCGGCAGGCTGCCTGAAGACGTGGCCCGGGCGGGTGCTCCGGCCGCTGCTTGACCGGCGCGCAGTCCGGCGACGAGGCTGGGCCCCAGCAGCACCCCCGCTGCTACGGCCGAGGTGGTCTTGAGCATTTCGCGACGCGTCAGAACCTCACTCATCTTCGCCTCCACGGTCCCCCTCAGTCAGACGGTACTTGTGAGAGCGGCCTTTACGAATGATAGGAAGCCCTGTCGAAAGGCGAGCTGTTGCCGCCGACGCTTGGGCCAGAGCTAGGCAGGGAGCTCGTGACGGACGAGCTGGATGGCCTTGAGGTCCGCGACGCCCAGCCCGTGCTGCTTGTCGGCGGCAGTGGCAATCCACTTGGGTGCGCGCTCCTCGGACATAATGGGCGGCAGCTTGTAAGCCGCCCGAAGCTGTTCCAACAGGTCGAGGGCGACGGCATCGGCCGCCACGGGATCGGTCGCAGCCATAAGGGCGCCGTACTGAACCGTGGTCTCGGGCTTATAGCCGGGCCCGCCCTCGTAACAGGCGTACAGGGCGTCGAAGACGACCAGGCGATGCTTGTTCCTGATCTGCGGCGCACAGTTCAGGTCGGCAATGTACGGCCAACAGTGCTCGAGGTGGAGCTTATTCGGGTTGTGGATGGAGCCGTAGTGGTTTTTCAGGGCGCCGGTCAGGCCGGCGAGGTCATGGTCTTTGAGCACCGGCACGTTGATGATGGCAGTGGCCTGCTCCGAGATGACACGGCTAAAGCACGAGCCGACGGACATGACGACCGTGGGCTCATCATCGTAACCAACGACGTCGGTTCCGTAGCACTGAACGCCTTCTCCGGGCCCTTTGATCTGGAAGCCGCACTTGATAAGCTCTCGCGAGATGCGGTCGAAGATGATGATGTTCCCCTCGGGTACGCCGGCGGATCTGAGACCGGCCACAATGGCGTCCACGACCTCCGGATGCGATGCGAGCGGAAGGCCGGCCAGGCAGTTTACTTTGATGGCGACCACGTCGTTCGGCTGAAACAGTCGAGACCAGGCTTGCTGAGGCGTGTCGAGCTCGGTCAAGGCGGTAAGGGAATGGTCGAGCAGCTCGGCTACGGCCTGCCGGGAGATCAGGTCGCCGGCGAAGGCTCTGGTGTGGCGGGTGAGGGCGACCTTTCCGGGCCATGTGGTGGGGCCCGTCGGTGTCTCGGTGGGGCCGGCCGTTGCCTCGGCTTCGCGGGCCGAGCGGCAGCCGCCTGCCGTCAGACCCAGGGCAGCGAGCGCCTTCAGGAAATGACGACGGCTCCAATCCAAGCGACCGTCACTCCTTCGTGGGGCGGAGACCCAATTCGGTCTCGTTGAAGTGCTGGGCGGTGAAGACGTACAGGTCGGCGCCGGTCTTCCAGGCATCGCGCGGCAGGCCGGCCTTGTGCTCACAGAGCTCGTTGAGCATCGTTTCCTTGTCCCAGCCCTGTTCAGGAGCGACCTGGGGTAGGAACAGGCCCGACCGTTGGCCTTGCTTGACCATGACCCCATGCTTGCCGACCGTGATCTCGTCGGCATTCTTCACGAGCCGCATCGGCGAGAGCACACTGATCTCGATCGTGATGTCCTTGAGCTCGGATTTGCGGACGGGCCGGAAGCGGGGGTCCTGCACCGCGGCCTTGATGGCCGAGGACTGCACGGCGTGCAGCAGGGGAAGTTCGGCGACGGTGGAGCCGATACAGCCGCGCAATTGGCCGCCCTCGGTGAGCGTGACAAAGACCGCACGCGGCTCCCGGAGGATGCCGGTGGCCGGCAGTTCGGCGGGCTTAACTTCTTGGTCGTCGAGGAACTTGCGGAGTGTATCCCGAGCGAGGATCAGGAGCTGCTTTTGCTGCTCCGCGTTAACCTCCTCCGCCTCAGCCGAGGTTGCGCTCGCCGTGAGAGAAGTGGCGGGCGGCGCCGGGCGCTCGGCGGCTTTGTCCGAGAGCGGCTTGCTGCGCACAAAGGCCACAGCAGCATAACCGACGCAACGTCCGCGTGTGGCCGGGTCAACGTCACCGGAGTTGGCGGTGTCGAGCTGCACAGCCCGGTCGGCGCCAAGCTGCTTGGCCGCCACCATGACGGCGACAACCGGGCCGAGCCCGCACATGGTGCACACGAGCTGCGGAGTGCCCTGGCTCATCAGCTTGCGGTCTGCAGCCAGGACCTTCTCCGGGTCCAAGGTCTCGACGGCCTGCAGAATCGCCTTGTCCACCTTGCGAGCATCAACCTGGGCCGGATAATGTGCGAGATCGCTGCTGGCGATGAGGACCGCGCGTTTCCCCTTGAGTTGCTCCGCAAGCGTGTGGCCGATGGAGCGGCAATTCTCGCCGGAGAAATCAGTCATGACCAGGGGGCAGATCTTGAAGTCGGACAGGATGATCTGCAAGAACGGGAGCTGAACCTCGAGGGAATGCTCCTGGCTGTGCACGCTATCGTCAACGTTGAATCGGCTGTTAGCGTGGAGCAGAGCCGCGACGAGGGTGGTGTCCACGGGGACCTCACCCAAGGGAGTACGCCAGCGAGCGGCCCCCGACAGGGCGGCACCGCGGCAGTAGCCGTGATGGCTGGGGCCAACGAGCACGACCGTGTCCACGGTGGTGCCTTTGAGGTAGTTGTAGGCGTATGCGGCGACCTGGCCGGAGTACATGTACCCGGCATGAGGGACGAGCAGGGCGACGAGTGGGAGCCGCTCCTTGGGCGCAGGAAGGCCGGCCAGGAAGCGGTTGACCTGCTCTCGCAGCGCCCTGGGGTCGTCGGGATAGAATGCACCGGCAACAGCGGGGCCGCGGGTGGGGCCGTCGGCCGCCTCCGCCACCCCGGGATGCGGCGGCGGTAGCGCTGGTGATGCCGCCTGTTGGTGCTGTCGGCGGCTACACGAGGTGCCACCGAGCAGTGCCAGTACACACATGCCGGCTGCTCCGAGGGACATCCATCGGGTCATAGCCGCCTGCCCCCTTCGCTTATCACACGGCAATGTATTGTACCAGATTCAACACCGCGCGGCTATCTCCTGTTTCACGGTGCAGAAGGTCCTTATCACGCACAGGTGCGGCGGACACAATTGGCTGCTCCCGAACCGATCTTCCGGCCGCAGGCCTCCCGCCACGCGGGGGGAGGCAATAGCAGGGCCGCGCCGAGGAACAGTGGGCTTTCTCGGCGAAGCACTCGCAGAATGTACAATGAGGGAGGCGCTGGTGAGCTCGGAAGTTGAGCTGAAGGACGGGAAGACGGAGACTGGGACCTACGCGCGCGGCCTGACGTGGCGGTCGGCGGTTCTGACTGCAGTACTAATCATCGTGACAAATATCTGGGTGCTGCGGTCGGAGCTGTTGACGGGCAGCTACGCCACGGGCGGAACTCCGCCGGCAGTGGCCGTGGGCTGGCTGCTCGTGTTGCTGGGGCTCAGTGCGGGCCTGGGACGGCTATGGGGGCGACTGCGGCTCTCGCGGGCGGAAATGCTGGTGATCTACGCCGGGCTGGTGTTGGGGATTCCGATGGCCAGCTACGGGATCATGCGGGCGTTCCTGCCACACCTGACGGTGTTGAACTACTTTGCGAGCCCGGCGACGCGGTTCACGGAGTTCTGGCACATGCTGCCCGATTGGGCGGTAGTGCGTGATTCGGAGCTGATCCGGCAGTGCTTCGAGGGGGCTCCGAACGAGCGAGTGCCTTGGGGCGCGTGGCTGCCCGTCCTGGCGCGCTGGTCGGTGTTCTTCCTGGCGGTGTTCGCCGTGATTCTCGGGATGCTGACCCTGTTTCGCCACAAGTGGGTGGAGGAGGACCGGCTGACGTTCCCGATTCTGTATCTGCCGCTGCAGATCGTTCAGACCGAAGGAAGCAGGACGGGGCTGTTTGGGGGCGGCTACTTCTGGTGCGGTTTTGCGGTGGCGTTCCTGTTCAACCTGACAAACGTGCTGCATGCCTTCAACCCGGCATTCAAGGCCTTGGGCACGGCCACGGACCTGTCGGGGCTGTTCACGGAGCGGCCATGGGATGCGGCGCGGCCGGTGCAGTGGCACCACTTCCCGCAGGTCATCGGGCTGGGCTATCTGGTGTCGCTGGAGGTAAGCTTTTCGGTCTGGTTCTTTTTCCTGCTGAACAAGGTCGCGGCAGTTGCGGCCCGGGGATTTGGGGTAGAGAGCGCCGGAATGCCCTTCATGATGGAGCAGGCTTCGGGCGGTTACGTGATGATGGCCGCGGTGTTGATCTGGAGCGCTCGAGCGCGGCTGGGAGCGATCTTCCGGCACGTGTTCGTAGGGCGCGCGAAACTGGACGACAGTAACGAGCCGGTGCCATATCGCACTGCGTTGTTGGTCATCGGGGGCGGCCTCGTTGTGATTTTCACCTGGTGCAATTGGGAAGGACTGTCGTTCGTGCCGGCGTTGCTGTTCTTCGGATTGATCTTCGCCTACGCTTTGGTCTACGCGCGTATTCGGGCCGAGGCGGGGGTCCCCTACAGCCAGCTTTACCCGATTGACTATCCCCGGCTGACACTGTTCAAGCTCTTAGGCACGCGGGGGCTGCTAGCGTTGGGGCCGGAACGGAACCTGGTGCTGCTATCGAACTTTGGGTGGCTGTCATACAACTATTACGCGGAATTCATGGGCGCCTATCAGGCGGATGGTCTGCGGCTGGCCGACGAGGCCAGGGTGCGGCGCTCGCACATGGCTTGGGCCCTGGTTCTAGCGCTGCTGGTCGGGTATGGGGCAGCGGCCTGGTCGCACCTGACGGCGTACTACCAATATGGCGAGAATGTCGTGGACGGAGGGACGGGACTGGGCGATTACCGGGCGAGACTGGCGGTGCGGATGTACACGGGTGTGGAGACAATGCTTCAGAATATGACGCCGCGAAGCCTCACGACGGCGGGAGCGGCGAGCGTGGGAGCGGCGGTCACGCTGGGCCTGGTGTCCATTCGGTTCAAGTTCCTGCGATTTCCGCTCCACCCGCTGGGGTATCTCATCGCCACGACGTACTGGAACATCTCGACGTTGTGGGCTTCGTTCCTGGTTATCTGGGTCGTGAAATCGCTGATTCTGCGGCTGGGCGGCGTTCGCACCTATCGGCGTTTGATCCCGGCCTTCGTGGGGCTGGCCTTGGGGCAGTTTTTCTTCGGCGGCATCATCTGGGGGAACATGCAGCCCTTCTTGCCGATGGAGATCAGCAAGCGGTACTGGCTGCCGCGAGTGTGACTCAGAGCGCGGTGATCGGATACAGCAACGGGCGGATCGGGAGGCGGATATGTCCGAAGTGCGTTGGCCTGATATGTGGGGCGAGGGTTTGCTGTTTGCCTTCTCGGGTGTGGACGGCGATTCGAACTGGTCGCACCACTTCGTGGGGAGCTTGCTGGGTGACCGGCCGGGTGTGGCGCTGCACTGCCGGCCGGACGTGATCGTGTCCTTTGAGCCCCGGCAGGGGGAGATCACGGCCCTGCGCCCGAGGTACGTGCTGGGGGATGCGTTCGAGATGGATGTGGAATTGAGTACGGGGGTAGTGGCGCAGTGCTGCCTGGCCTTCTCGAACTGGCAGACGCTGGTGGGGCGCTGCAGCTCGGAGCTGGAGTTGGTTACGGCTCCGGCGTGGCGAGAGACGATACAGAATGCCTGCGGGCATCTGGCACTGGCGAGGGAGCGCGAAGCCGGGGGGACGCGGTGGGCGCTGGCGTTGCATCCGACGACGGCTCATCTGGCGCTCGAACTGGCCCACAAGGCCGTGCGCTTGCCGGTTGAGAGCGTCTTGCGTGAGCGGCGGTCGTTCGTCGGTCGGCAGTCCTTGGGCGGCACCACAGCGCCCACGGACGAGCGCACCTACCGCAAGTGCGTGAGTGTGCTGAAGGTGAATGCGCTGTCGCCGGAGGGGCGGATCGCGCGACGGTGGACGACACCGGACCGGTGGCCACACCGGCACATGTGGCTGTGGGACAGCGTGTTCCATGCCTTTGGGTGGCAATACCTGAATCAACGCTGGGCGCAGGAGCTGCTGTTGGCACTGCTGGAGAGCCAGGAGCCGGACGGGCGGATTCCCCTGTCCGTGAAGCCGGAAGGAGAGAACCCGCTCCAGAGCCAGCCGCCGATCATTGCGCAGGGCGTGTGGGACGTGTTCGAGCGGCACGGCGATGCCGACTTCCTGGAGGCATGCTACGAGCCGCTGGGTCGCTTCATAGCTTGGTGGTTCGCCGAGCGGGACCGGAATGAGAACGGTCTTCTGGAGTGGTGGAAGGACGAACGCGACGAGCTCTGCCACTGCGGCGAGTCGGGAATGGACAACTCGCCGCGGTTTGATCAGCCGGGCCTGGACGAGGCGATTGATCTGAACTCGTACGTGGTGCGGGAGATGAACTTGCTGGCGCGGATGGCCGCGGCGCTGGGCAAGCGGGATGAAGAACAGCAGTGGCGGCAGCGCGCGGCGGAGCTGGCGGGACTGGTGAATGAGCGGCTGTGGAACGAGGAAGTGGGGCTCTACTTCGATCGCCGTGCTACTGACGGGGAGTTCGTAGCGATCAAGACGTGCGCGAGCCTCGCACCGCTCTACGCGGGGATTCCGCCGTTCGAGCGAGCAACGCGGCTGGTGGAGCACCTGACGAACCCGGACGAGTTCTGGACGCCTTTGCCGGTGCCGTCGGTGGCCGTGGACGAACCAACGCACTCGGACGACATGTGGCGAGGGTCGAGCTGGCTGAATTACAACTACTTGATCTATCGCGGTTTGCTGGAGTACGGCTTCAGGGACGAGGCGGCAGAACTCCGGAGGCGGACGATGGTGCAGATTCAGCACTGGTATGAGCAACGGGGCGCAATCTACGAATTCTATGATTGTCAGGCTGCGGTGGAGCCG
This sequence comes from Candidatus Zipacnadia bacterium, assembly GCA_029820995.1. Classification (GTDB taxonomy): domain Bacteria; phylum Armatimonadota; class Zipacnadia; order JALGUG01; family JALGUG01; genus JALGUG01. Next base: position 19,818 of record JALGUG010000030.1, on the reverse strand, counting down.
TATGCCCTGCATCGGAAGGGCGGAGCGGGCACCGAGGGAGGCTATGGGATGGGGACCGTGAGGGACCTGGGCTGGACGGCAGCAGTGTACATCGCTCTCGCGCATTCGGCGGAGTAGGCCGAGCGCCCGAACGGCGTAGCCTCGTCCCCAGCCCCTCTGCTGACTCCAGACCCTCCGGCACCCCGGGAGAGGAGAGAACGAAGGCCACCTCCGGCGTCCGCCCCTGCCACTCCATGACGCCTCCCCGCGGGCCACGGCGGCCCCTGGGCCGCAAGGTGAGCCCATCACCGGAGGCAGTGGCGCCGGCGTGATCCGGACTGGCTGGGAGGATTAGACGGGGACCAGCAGGGCGACGGCGTAGGCCGCCATGCCCTCGCCGCGGCCGCAGAAGCCCAGGCCTTCGGTCGTGGTGAGCTTGACGTTCACGTGGGCGGTCGAGACGCCGAGGGACCGGGCTAGATTCTGCTCCATCTGCGAGCGGAAGGGAGCGAGCCGAGGCGCCTGGGCGACGAGGGTGGCATCCAGGTGCTGAAGGCGCAGGTGCTGGTCGGCGATCAGGCGAGCCACATGTTGCGCCAGGTCCAGGCTGCTGATGTCGCGGTAGCGCGGGTCGGTGTCGGGGAAGTGCTCCCCGAGGTCGCCGGCGCCGAGGGCTCCGAGCAGGGCATCGCAGACGGCGTGCGTCAAGACGTCGGCATCCGAGTGGCCTTCGAGGCCGCGCTCCCATGGGACTTTGACCCCGCCCAGGATGAGGCGGCGGCCCTCGGCAAGGCGGTGCACGTCATACCCGTGACCAATGCGTGTCGGGGCGCCGGGCGAAGATGAGCTCAAGAGGGCTTCGGCGACCGCCAGGTCTTCCGGGGCAGTGATCTTGGGGTTGGGTCCCTCGCTGTCAAATAGACGAACGGGATGTCCGAGGCGCTCCACGAGGGCGGCGTCATCGGTGGCGCGGAACTGATCCTGCGCCGCTGTTCGATGGGCCTGCAGGATAAGGTGGAAGCCGAAGGTCTGAGGTGTTTGAACGCGCCGCAGGTTGGAGCGGTCCAGGGTCTCGACGGCGTGGTTGGAAGGGTCCACGCGCTTGACGGTATCGGTCATGGGTACGGCGGCGACTGCGGAGCCGTGTTCGGCGGCCAGCAAGATGGATTGTCGGATAGTGTCGGGTGTGGTAAGAGGGCGAGCGCCGTCCTGAATGACGACTATGTCGGGCGGGCCGGCGGCCAAGTGTTCGAGGCCGTTGAGCACGGACTGCTGGCGGTGCTCACCCCCCAGGACCGGAGGCTGGAGGCGCTCGACGGCGCAGGCCCGGCAGAAGTCGGCCACAGGGCCATCGAGGTCGGCGACGAGAGGGATTATCTCGGCCACCAGGTCACAATCAGAGAGAGCCCGTAAAGTTCTGGCCAGGACGGGCTCTCCGGAGAGTGGGGCGAGGAGTTTGGGCAGGTCACCGCCGAACCGCTCGCCTCGGCCTGCGGCGGCGACCAGGGCGCTGACCCTCAATGGCCCGGCCCCTTGCGGCGGGGAACGTCCGGGATTTCGCTGTCCTCGGCAAGCTCGGTGAACAGCATTTTTCCGGCATTCGTCTGGTACGTGCTGGCGACGGTGACGAGGACGGTCCGGCCAATCAAACGACTGGCATGCTCGACTACAACCATGGTGCCGTCATCGAGGTAACCCACTCCCTGACCGGGCTGATTCCCCTCTTTGACGATGGTGGTCTGGAGCTTCTCGCCGGGCAAGAAGACGGGCTTGACTGCGTTAGCGAGTTCGTTGACGTTCAGGACCGGGACTCTGTGCAGACCGGCGATCTTGTTGAGATTATAGTCGTTGGTCAAGATGGCGCCATTGCAGGCTCGAGCGACCTTCACGAGGCGGATGTCCACGCCTTCGGATTCGTCGTAGTCGTTGGGGTAGTCCTCGAACGGCTCAACGGGAAGTCGCAGGTCATTGCGGATGCGGTCTAGGACCTCGAGGCCACGGCGCCCGCGGGCTCGCTTGAGCGGATCGGCCGAGTCGGCGATGCTCTGGAGTTCGGCCAGGATGAAGCCGGGGACATAAAGGGGCGCAGCGAGGAAGCCGGTGGCATAGATATCAGCGATGCGACCGTCAATGATGACGTTGGTGTCGAGGAACTTCATAACCGGCTGCTCTTGGGATTGCGCCGCGGCCTGTTTGCCCTTGGCGAGGCGCGGAAAGATGTATCCGAGCTGCTCCTTGGCGCTCATGGTCAACACAACGCCGAGAGTGACACAGACCACAAGAGCGAATAGGCGCAGCGCCGTTCCGATACCGGGCAGAGCAGCGAAAGGTGCGGTGGCAAGGTATGCTATCAGGGCCCCCAGGAGGACGCCGATGGCTGCCGCAATCTTGTCCTGGACGGCCACCCGCTCCAGATAGGAAATGAAGCCGACGAGCCGGCGGAAGAAGAACTGGGACAGGAGAAAGAACAACAGCGCCGAGGCGACCGACAGTCCGAGGACCCAGTACCATACCAGGGTCTTGTCGTCGCCTTGCACGACTGCTTCGCGGGAGACCTGCCCGATACCGAACCCAATCAGCGCTCCAGTGGCCGTGACGACGATGGTAAAAACGCCCCAGAGCGTATTGAACACGGCTACCGCGCTCGTGCTATGGGATTCAGTCGGCCGTTCCGGTTGCGGAGGCTCCACAGGCTGTGTATCCGTCATAGGCAATCCAGGGCTTCAGCGATATCCCTGACGGGAATGATATCGGGGACTTTGCCCGCTGAGCCGCTGTCCTCCTTTACGTGCCTACTGGTCATGAAGCGTTCGAACCCCATTCGCCCCGCTTCGACGCTTCGACGCGTCAGTCGCGTAGGGGTCCGGATCTCGCCGGCCAGCCCGAGTTCGCCACAGGCGATCAAATCCTCGGGGACCGAACGGTCGCGAAAGCTGGACGCCACTGCCAGCGCGACGGCGAGGTCGGCTGCGGGCTCATTAACACTAACGCCGCCTGCGACATTAAGAAACACGTCGTGGTCGGCCAGACCCAGCCCGGCTCGCTTTTCCAGGACCGCCAAGATCAAGGCAGCCCGGCCTCGATCCAGGCAATTGACTGAACGCTGCGGCGTTCCGAAGTGCGCCGGCGTGACTAGTGCTTGTATTTCGACAAGGAGCGGCCTAGTTCCTTCTAGGACGCAGGCCACGGCAGAGCCGGGAGCATTGCAAGGGCGCTCCGCCAGGAGGGCCTGGGAGGGATCCGGCACGCCCAACAGGCCGGCGGCGGTCATGTCGAACACGCCCAGTTCGTCGGTGGAGCCAAAGCGGTTCTTGGTCGCACGCAGCAGACGCAAGTTGCCGTGGCGTTCACCTTCGAAGTAGAGCACGGTATCCACGAGGTGCTCGAGGGTTTTAGGTCCGGCAATGGCGCCGGATTTGGTCACGTGGCCGATGATGAACAGAGGGGCGCCGTTCCGCTTGGCCCATTCGGTCAGCAGGGCACAGGCTTGGCGAATCTGGGAGATAGTGCCGGGAATGCTCTCGAGGTCGGGGTCCTGCAAGGCCTGGATAGAGTCAACGACGACGAACTCAGGTTGCTCGCCGTCCAGGCAGGCCGAGATGGCATGCAGGTCCGTTTCAGCCAGGAGGGCCAGCGAATTATCCTCGAGCTTCAGGCGTTCGGCGCGAAGCCTGATTTGCTCCAGCGATTCCTCACCGGCCAGGTACAGCCCGGCCCGGTTCTGGGAGGCGAGGCTGGCACCAACCTCGAGCAGCAGTGTGGACTTGCCAATGCCGGGATCGCCCGCGACCAAGACAATCGAGCCCGGTACCACGCCGCCGCCGAGGACGCGGTCGAACTCGGGCACGCCGGTGGCCCATCGGCTGGGTCCGCGCGGACTGATGGCCGCAAGCCTCCGGGGCTCAGCGACCGGCTTGGCGCGGCTAGAAGGCTTGGGAGAGCGCGGGGTGCGCTCTCCCAGGAAAGTGTTCCACTCCTGACAATCGGGGCAGCGGCCGAGCCACTTCAACGACTGGAACCCGCAGCTCTGGCATACGAAGTACGTCTCGCCCTTGGGCATGCTAGTCGCCCCCGCCGAGTGGCGACATTCCTCAAGTCGTGGTCACCTCGGCTTCAACGTAATGGAACTTGACCTGATCGCCTTCGACATCGCCGACGATCACGCCCTGTGATTCGTCGCCGCGCACAATCACTTCTTCGGCCAGCGGGTCCTCGATCAGGCGCCGGATGGCGCGGCGCAGCGGTCGGGCGCCCATACGGGGGTCATAGCCCTCGCGGGCCAACAGCTCACGGACCGCGTCAGTGAGTTCCAGCCGGATGCCGCGCTCGGCAAGCTGATCGGTGACGCGCTGAATCTGAATGGCGACGATAGCCCGGATCTGCTCAACCGAGAGCGCATGGAACACGACCACATCATCCACGCGGTTGAGGAACTCGGGGCGGAAGGTCTTCTTGAGCTCCTCGGTGACCTTGGCCTTCATGCGCTCGTACGTTTTCTCGGCCGGCGTGTCATCCTGCTCGGTGTCGCTGGCGAAGCCCAGCTTGCGCTCTTCGGCGATCAGACGTGCGCCCACATTGCCGGTCATGATGATGACGGCATTACGGAAATCCACGACGCGCCCCTGCGAGTCGGTCAGGCGGCCGTCTTCCATGACCTGGAGCAGGATGTTGAAGACCTCCGGATGAGCCTTTTCGATCTCGTCCAGCAGGACGACGCTGTAGGGACGTCGGCGCACGGCCTCGGTCAACTGGCCGCTCTCTTCATACCCGACATAGCCCGGGGGAGCACCCATCAGACGAGAGACGGCGAACTTCTCGGTGTACTCCGACATATCTATGCGGATCAGCGCGTCCTCATCGCCGAACAGGAACACGGCGAGCTGCTTGGCCAGGTAGGTCTTGCCTACCCCGGTGGGGCCGAGAAAGACGAAGGAGCCGGTGGGGCGCCGAGGGTCCTTGATGCCGGCCCGGGAGCGCCGGACGGCCCGAGCCACGGCGCGGATGGCCTCGTCCTGGCCGACGACGGTCTCGTGCAGGGCCTCTTCCATGTGAAGCAAACGCTCGGACTCCTCCTGGGTGAGGGCGGTCACGGGGATGTTGGTCCACATGGAGACAACCTCGGCCACATCCTCGCGCGTGAGCACCGGCTGGCCCAGGGCTGGAGATTCCTCGCAGGTCTGCCCGAGGCGGTCCACTTGCTCCTTAAGTTGCCGATATTCGAGGTCTTTCTGTTCAGCCTCGTTGAAATCGGCCTCGACATCTACGGCCAACTGGAGTTCTCTCTCTTTGAGGCGAAGGGCCTTGGAGAGGTCGCGCAATTCGGGCGGAGCTTGCTGGCTGCGTAGCTTGACTCGTGCGCCGCCCTCGTCAATGACGTCAATAGCCTTGTCGGGGAGGCAGCGGTCAGTGATGTAGCGGGTGGAGAGGTCCACGGCGAACTCAATAGCGTCGTCAGGGATCCTGACTCCGTGATGTTGCTCGTAACGGTCTCTGAGGCCCTGCAGAATCGCAACGGATTCTTCGGCGGTCGGCTCGCGTACCATGACGGGCTGGAAGCGACGTTCCAGGGAGGCGGTCTTCTCGATGTACTTGCGGTATTCGTCAAGGGTCGTGGCTCCGATGCAGCGCAGCTCGCCTCGCGCAAGGGCCGGCTTGAGGATGTTGGAGGCGTCCATGGCACCCTCAGCAGCGCCGGTTCCGACCAGCGTGTGCAGCTCGTCCAAGAAGATGATGATGCGGTCTTTGGCGGAACGGATTTCGTCCGTGATCCGCTTCATCCGCTCCTCGAACTCGCCGCGGTACTTGGTGCCGGCCACGATGCTGGCCAGGTCAAGGGAGACCAGGCGCTTGTCCCGGAGCGTGTCGGGGACGGCGCGGTGCGCGATCTTCTGGGCGAGCCCCTCGACAATGGCGGTCTTGCCCACGCCGGGCTCGCCGATCAAGCAGGGGTTATTCTTCGTGCGGCGGCTGAGGATTTGCAGGACGCGTTCGGTCTCGTTTTCTCGGCCGATGACGGGGTCGAGCTCGCCCTGGGCGGCCAGTTGGGTCAGGTCTCGGCTGAAGTGGTCGAGGGTTGGCGTTTTGCTCTTGGAGCGATCCGGAGCGGCGACGCGTTCGGCCGAAGTCTGGCCGATGACCGCTTGACGGACACGCTGCAGGTCAACGCCGTGACGGCGCAAGAGGCGGTGAGCAGCGCCCCGCGCTTCGCGGACCAGGCCGATGAGGATATGCTCGGTGCCGATGTAGTTGTGGTTGAAGGAGCGCGCCTCAGCGAAGGCGAGCTGCAAAACGCGCTCGGCCTCCGGGGTGAAGGCCATTTGAGATTCGCTGACTTCCTCGTTGCCGGTCTCCATGTGGCGTTGCAGCTCAATACGCAAGCGCTCGAGGTCTACGCCTAGACTCTCGAGGACATCTATGGCCATGCCCTCGCCCAGCATCACGAGGCCCAGGAGCAGATGCTCGGTGCCGATGAGCTGCATGTTCATGCGATTGGCTTCATCATGCGCAAGTAGGACTGCTCTGCGCGCCCGGCTAGTGAAACGTTGCCACAACTCCATTGTAGATACAGGTCCTCCTGTGCGCTGTTCGCCGGCCGCCACTCGCCGGCAGACTTCATTGGGCCGGAAAGGACTTGGTTATCTGGTAGACGCTCCAGGCTCCGCGGAAGTTTCCGCGGACGTAAGACAACCCTGTCCGAGGCTCGGAGACTGTAGCCTCAAGTACACGCTCGGCCCTGGCCACAGCTCCATATATTATAACCCATGTTCTACCGCGGTGCAGTACCCCTCCTTCCACGGTTGCACCCGAATATGACCGGCCTCAGGTCGCTGCTCTCGCACCGGACACCGACTCTCCAATCGGCGTTCCCTCGGAGTTGGTCAGCTCGCGAAAGGCCTTCCGCAGGCGCGCTGTGACTGGGCCGGGGCGCCCATTGCCGATCGGACGGCCGTCCACGCGCACCACGGGAGCAATCTCGGCCGCCGTGCCCGTCAGGAAGCACTCATCGGCGGCATAGACCGTGAACACGGTGAAGAGCTCCTCGCGAACCTCCAGGGCTTCTTGCCGCGCGAGCTGCATAACCGCGGCGCGGGTGACACCGTGCAAGATTCCTGCCGAGGTCGGTGGCGTCAGCAGACTGCCGTCCTTGACGAGAAAGATGTTGTCGCCGGTACATTCGGCCACAAATCCCTCGGAATTGAGCAGAATCCCCTCAGCAACGCCGGCGCGGGCTGTCTCGATCTTGCCGAGGATACTGTTGAGGTAGTTGAGCGACTTGATGCCCGGGTCGAGCGCCTCGGGGATGTTGCGGCGCGTGCTGCAGACAATAACCTCGAGCCCCTCGCGGTAGAGTTGCTCGGGGTACAGCTCAATCCGGTCGGCAATGATGACCACGGAGGGCCGGGAACACTTGCGGGGATCGAGGCCGAGATCGCCGGGGCCGCGAGTGACGAGCAGGCGGATGTAGGCATCGTGAAGCTCATTGGCTCGGAGGGTATTTCGGATGGCTTCGACCATCTCATCCCGCGAGAGGGGGATTTCCAGCATGATGCCGCGGGCGGAGTTCCAGAGACGCTCCAGATGCTGATCGAGGCGGAAGATGCGGCCATTATAAGCGCGGATACCCTCGAACACACCGTCGCCGTATAGAAGGCCGTGGTCCCACACGGAGACCTTGGCCTGCTCCTGGGGGACCAATTTTCCGTCGAGATAGACCATCAGCGACATGGACATCACCTTATCCGCGCAGGCCGCACAACGAGCATGGTGCGAACCAGCATTTGCTCAAGCCTTCGACTATGCCAACTATACCACACTTCGAGCACGGCACAAAGGCCGCGGCATCACGAGGAGAGGCCGGCTGGTCAGGCCCACGTCATGGGGCCCGCGGGTGCCGCGATGGCGGCGGCCTTCAGGAAGGCCACGGCCTTCTCAAATCCCTCTTTGGGCGTCATTAAGCTATCTTCGTGCTCGATGCTAAGGACATGGTCGTAGCCGATCAGGCGCAAGGTGCTGCAGATGTCCTTCCAGACGGCGAAATCATGACCGTAGCCCACGGTGCGGAAGATCCAGCCGCGGTTGATCTCATCGGCATAGTGTTTAGTGTCGAGCACGCCATTGACCTGGGCGTTGAGCGGGTCCACGCGGCTGTCTTTGGCATGGAAGTGCTTGACCACGTCACCACCAAGGGCGCGGAGGGCAGCGCAGTTGTCAATGCCCTGCCAGAAGAGATGGCTGGGATCGAAGTTGGCACAGATACGGTCGCCGCAGGCTTTGCGTAGCTTGAGCAGTGTTTCAGGGTTGTATACGAGGAAGTTGGGGTGCATTTCAAAGCAGATGTCCACACCGTGCCGGTCGGCGAACTTGTTTTCGCGTTTCCAGTAGGGAATGGCCACCTCTTTCCACTGGTACTCCAGGGCCTCCAAGTGGTCTTCCGGCCAGGGGGCCACGACCCAGTTGGGGACCTTGTCGCCCTTGCTGCCGGCGGGGAGGCCTGAGAAGTTAATGACCCGCGTGATGCCGAGCTTCGGGGCGAGCTGAACCGTCTCCCGCCACACCTCATGGTGCTTCTTGGCGATGGAGGCCTTGGGGTGCAGCGGGTTGCCATGACAGCTCAGGGCGGAGATGATCATGCCGCGATCCTCGACGGCCTTAAGCAGCGCCTTGCGCTTGGCCTCGCTCTTGTTGAGTTCGGCGGGCTTGCAGTGGCCGTCGCCGGGGTAGTTGCCGGTGCCGAGTTCGACCGCTTCGAGACCGACGCCGGCCAAGTAATCGAGGACCTTTTCCAAGGGCTCGCCGGACCAAGGAGCCGTCAGTACGCCGATTTTCATGCCGAAACCCTCCTTCTTGCGTGCGCTTGGGCTGCGAGCAACCTCGCAGCGATAGTGCCGCAGCGGCGGCTAGGCTTGGGGGACTTTCTCCCATTTCTTGCTCTTGGCCGCTTTCGTCACCGTTTCCAGCACAGCCTGAACCTTGACCCCTTGCTCGAAGTCGGGGTCAAGGCCCTTTCCCTGGGCCATGGCATTCATCAGGTCGTGGATGACGTTGATGAAGCTATGTTCGTAACCGATGTTGTGCGCCGGCGGCCAGTAACCCTCCATGTACGGATGGCTGGGGTCCGTCGTCAGGATAGTTTTGAAGCCCTGATGGCCCTCCGGATCGCTGCGGTCGTAGACCTCCAACTCGTTCATGCGTTCCAGGTTGAAGCGAATGGAGCCTTTGCTGCCGTTGATCTCAAAGGTGTTGAAGTTCTTGTGGCCGGCGGCGAAGCGGGTGGCTTCGAAGGTGCCGACAGTGGTACCGTTGGCGAAGCGGCAGACGAACAGGGCAGCATCATCGACGGCAACCTTGACCTTGCCCTTGGCTGCGGCGGCCGTGAGGCCCCCGGTGGTTTCTGCCAACCTCGGCCGCTCGGTGATGAAGGTCTGCTCCAGGGACGCGAGGCTGGCGATATCTCCGAGGAGGAACATGGCCAGATCAATGGAGTGGGCGGCCAGATCGCCCAGCGATCCGGAGCCGGCGATTCTCTTGTCCAGACGCCAGACCAGGGGGAAGTCGGGGTCAATGATCCAGTCCTGGAGGTAGCAAGCACGCCAGTGGTAGGGGGTACCAACGAAGCCATCCTCGATAAGTTGCCGCGCAAGCTGAATCGCGGGGAGTCGGCGATAGTTGAAGTTGACCACGTTGATCACGCCGGCTTTGCGGACCGCTTGGAGCATAAGCCTGGCGTCGGCGAGGTTATTGGCCAAGGGCTTCTCGCAGTAGACGGCCTTGCCGGCCTCGGCGGCGGCCAGGGCCATCTTGGTGTGCCAGTTGCCCGGAGCAGTGATATCAACCAGGTCAATGTCGTCACGCTGGACCAGCTTGCGATAGCTGGTCTCGACCGATTCCCAGCCATACTGCTGTGCAACCTGTGTTACGGCGGCCTTGTCGCGGCCGCAGATCGCCTTCATGACGGGTCGGGCCTTGATATCGGGGAAGAAGAACGGCGCCTGACGGTAGGCGTTGCTGTGCGCCTTGCCCATGAACTTGTAACCAATCAGACCGACGCGGATTTCCTTGACAGCCAATGCAATCGCCTCCCTAAGTGCCCTAACAACAAGAGGTGAGCCGAGCCGATGGGTCGGTGATCAGTACTTGACGCGGACCCATTGCTTCTTCTTGCTACTCTGGAGAACTGCCTCTACTATCGCGATCTCGTTGTGCCCGTCGAGAAAGGTCGAGAAGTTCTCGCGATTGCGGCCCGGTTTCTTGCCGTCGGCGATGAAGGTGTATACATTGCGGACGAAGTTCTTCAGGCCGTCGGGGTAGCCCTCCGGGTGTCCGCCGGGGTAGTGGCAGTAGGGCTGCACTTCCTCGTGGAGCAGCGAGGGGTCGCGCATCAGGATCTGGTTGGGGCCGTCGCGGTGGCCGATCCAGAGGCGTTCCGGATCTTCCTCGTCCCAGACCAGTGCGCACTTGGAGCCGTCAATCTCGAAGTACAGGCGGTTCTTGCGTCCGGCAGCACATTGGTGCACGGTGAACACGCCGTGGGCGCCGCTGTCGAACTCCACCAGAACGGTGCCGTAATCTTCGGTCGTTACGTTCTTCTTCTCATAGTCGGAGGGCCGGAGGACCTTGCCGGCATAGGTGTCGAGAGCCTTCTTGGGCTTGAAGCGGGTCTTGTGGATAATGCGCAGGTCGGCGAAGACTTTGACGATCTTCAGGCCAGTGACGAACTGAACGCAGTCGCACCAGTGGCTGCCGACGTCGGCGACGGCCCGGGAAGTACCACCGGCGCGAGCCTCGACCCGCCAGTTGTAGTCGGTCGGATAGAACAGCCAGTCCTGGAGATATGAGCCGTGGACGGCAAACAGGTCGCCCACTTCCTTCTTTCTGACCATGTAGTGGACTTGCTGCACCAAGGGGAAGTAGCGGTAGTTGAAATCAACCGCGTTCACCAGACGAGTGTCCGCTGCCAGCTTGACCAGGGCCTTGCTCTCTCTGCTGGTCATGGCCAGAGGCTTTTCGCAAATGACGTGCTTGCCGGCGGCTAAGGCTGCCTTGGCCATGTTGAAGTGGTGCGTGTTGGGCGTACAGATATGCACGACCTGGATTTCCGGATCGTCGAGCAGCTTGTGCCAGTTCCCGTAGGCCCGAGGAATGCTCAGTTCTTCGGCCTTTTGCTGTGCCAGAGCTCTGCCGGCTTCAGCCAGAGCAGCCATCTCGACGAAGCCAAGGCGCCGCACAGCCTCCACATGGGCCGGGCCGATGAAGCCTGTTCCGATAATGCCCGCTTTGATGCGCGCCACAGAGGTCCCTCCCTTGCGCTCCAGGTTTCTCCGCCAAGAGCTGTATTCCGCGACAGCGCGTGGAGGTCCTTCGTGTTTTTCGGTTGCGCGGCGAGGAGCCTAGTTCTGCTTGGGCAGCTTGGGAAGAAGCCAGTTAAGGAAGGACTGCTCGCTGCGTGATTGGATGTAGAGACGACCGGGGCCCGAGAAGTCGCAGACGAGGCCTTCGCCCGAGAACAAGGTCTGCTTCCAGCCACCGGCGGGACGCACGTTGTAGGTGACGGTGCTATCGAAGGCGACCATATGACCCGTGTCAACGATGTACTGTTGCCCGGCGGCCAGTTCGACGGCGTGCACGGCGCCGTAGCTGGACACGAAGAGGTCGCCCTGGCCGGTGCAGTTCAGCAGGAAGAGACCTTCGCTGGAGAAGAAGCCCTTGGCGCCGGCCCAGGAAGTATCCACCGTGATTCCCGGGCCGGCAGCGAGGTACGAACCGGATTGGACGAAGATGGTCTGGCCGGCGAGCGGGAGCTGCATGATGTCGCCGGGCAGTGAGGGCGCCAAGGTCATCTCCCCCTGGCCGCCGACGCAGGTGAAGGTGTTGATGAAGAAGCTCTCGCCTCCGAGGAGGGAGCGCTTGAGGCCCTGCAGGACGCCGCCGCGCGCTGCGGTCTCAAGCTGAATGTTGGTGGTCATGCTAACCATGGCCCCGGCTTCGGCGCAGATGCTCTCGCCCGGGTCGAGCAGTAGACGCAGCAGAGCGTATGAGGGTTGATACAGGATGTCAGCTTGCATGGAGCACCTCCAGGCATCGTGATCGGATTGGCGTTGGCGGGCCGACGCACCTGATTAGCTGGACGACCGCGCGGATGAGCGCAGGTACGTGGTGGCGCAGACAAGGGCGACGCCGAGCAGGATGAAGCTGCCGGCGTAGCATGCCGCCATGAGCGAGGGCTCGTCGCGCCAGATACGAGCGAGGCCCGCGAGCCCGAGTGCAATCGAGCCGGACCAGCACAGACCCGCAAGCAGCCAGAGACGCTTCAGGCGCTGCTTGACGGCAGTCCAGGCGGCGAGAACTCCCAGGGCCAGGAAGAGAAGCGCCAAAACAGGGAGCATCAGGTAGAAGAGGCGTTGGAGGGGGGCCAGTGTGCGAGAGAGGCGAAGCACGGGTCAGGCCTCCGATGGCGGCCGGCCGGCGTTGCGGGCGCGATCGAGCGCGCGTTCTTCTTCCGGCGTAAGGGGCAAGGCGCAAGTGCCGCCTCTGATCTCGCGAGCGTAGACGCGGCAATCGTCCAGACGATAAAGGGACGAGATCAAGACGCCGTTGTCCAGCTCGTCGAGCAAGCAGAGGACGAAGCTAAGCTCGCCTCCCAGGCTCGATTCCACGTCGTAGCGATAGAGGCCAACCTTCTGCACAGTGAAGCGGTGTCGGGCCTGAAGTTCATCTAGCCTCAACGCAAGCTGCTCGACGCGACGATCGAGCTGATGGATGTTGGCCAGTTGATCGCGGAGAACGGTTTCGAGGTCCTTGCCTTCCGTTTGGCGGACGAGATGGCGCAAGGGCGGGGACAGGCGCCGCAGGTGTGCGGCCAGCAGAACAAGCGCTGCCGCACAGGCCAGCAGCGCGACCAGCAAGACCAGTATCCATGTGCCGGCGTGAGCCTGAAGGGCGGCGCTAAGACCGCTCAATCGTCTTCCTCCTTCTCGCCCTGACGGCGGCGAATCGCCTGCCGCGAAATCTTGATCTCGACCCCATTGGCGACCCTGAGCACCACGTACTCTTGGCGGACGCGTATGATGCGCCCATACAGGCCACCGGCGGTAATCACCTTGTCGCCCTCCTGCAGGGCGTCAACGAACTCCTTGTGCTTCTTGAGCGCCGCACGGCGAGGACGCGCCAACAGGAACCAGTAGATTGCCAGCAGGCCGACCCAGGTTCCCACCAAGAGCCAAAAACGAGGCTCGACAAGGAATGAATCCTCCAGCATCTTGTCGGAACTCCTGCGTGATGTCGTTGCGCCGGAACGAGCACCGCCGTCTCTCACACGGCCATTGAAATGTGTGTCTGGCAGGCCGGCAGCGGTCTCGCCATCAGCAGCCGCTCAGCGGTCGCAGCTATCCGCGCCAGCTCGGTGCTCGGCACGCCCGGATGCGGACCCGATGGGGCTCCTGCACCTCGCGTTGGGCTGGGCAGTTCGGCTGAGGACACCCTACAGCCTCGCATTGAGTCCCTCCGAAGTCCGCCCGATGCCTAATCTGACCAGGGGTCATTGCAGTACCAAAGGTAGTTCCATAACCTCAAGGACCAACGGCAACCGCGCCTGAAGGCGCTCGTACACGGGTTATGAAACGGGTTCTAGTTTTCCACCAGGACCTTCATGCATTCGCTCTTATGCTCGTCGGCGAAGAGGAGCGCGTCCAGCGCCTGGTCCAAGGGATAGCGGTGAGTGACAAGCGATTGGACATCCACTTCGCCGGCGGCTACGGCCGCCAGAGCGCGAGGGTAGCAATTGGCATAGCGGAAGACGCCCTTGACATCGAGTTCCATGCGGGTCACATAGCCGACGGGGAGCGCCAGCGAATCCATCGCCGGCAAGCCGACAACGACGACCGATCCGCCACGCCGGGGGAGCGAAAGGCCCAGAGCCAAGGTATTGGGCGCGCCGGCGCACTCGACGACGCAGTCCACACCGCGTCCGCCGGTGATGTCGGCGACGCGGGCAGCGACGTCCTCCGAGCCGGCGTTGATGGTGTGCGTGGCCCCCATTTTGCGGGCGAAGTCCAGCCGCTGAGGGACCGGGTCAGTGATGATCACGGTCGTGGCGCCAAAGGCCCGGCAAGCCTGCAGAGCGCAGATGCCGATGGGCCCCGCGCCGAGAACAGCGACCACGTCGCCGACAGTGACTCCGCCGCGCCGCGCCGCGTGAAAGCCCACCGAGAGCGGTTCCATCATTGCGCCCTCGGCGAAGGTCAGATGCTCGGGCAGCGGAAAGACATAATCCCAGGGCATAACGACGTACTCACAGAAGGCGCCATCCACGGGCGGCGTGGCCATGAAGACAACGTCGGGGCAAAGGTTGTAGCGTCCGGTCCGACAGGCCTCGCACTTGCGGCACGGGACTCCCGGCTCGATAGCGACGCGGTCCCCGGGCTTGACGTTGGCGACTTCCGGTCCGATCTCGACTACTTCGCCGGCGGCCTCGTGTCCCAGAATCATAGGAGCTTCAACGACGAAGTCACCGATCCGACCTTGGCGGTAGTAGTGGATATCGGAGCCGCACACGCCGACGGCGCGGATGCGGATCAGGACATCCTCCGGGCGCTCGAGCCGGGGGATCGGTCGCTGCTCCAGGCGCAGGTCCTCCACTCCGTGCAGGACGGCTGCTTTCATCGTGTCAGCCATGGCGATACCTCTGTGACCCAGTGTGGGGTGGTCGGTTCACACTCCGAGACGTTTCGCCACTTCTTCAGCGGCCAAGCCTTCAAACCGCAGGACCTTGTCGCGCGACTTCTCGCCCCGCACGATCGTGATTTGTGCCGGCCGGATACTCAGCTCCGCGGCCAGGAACTTGAGGAGCGCCCTGTTGGCGGCCCCCTTGACGGGCGGCGCAGTGAGCCTGACCAGGACCGCCGAACCTCGCCGACCGGCGATTTCGTTGCGCTTGGCCCGTGGCTGGACGCGCACGGCCAGCATATGGCGCTCTTCGCTCATAGCTCGGTCTGGCACCAGTAGTGAAAGGCCTGTCTGAGCAGACGACAGCCGACCGCCCTGCCGATGCAAGCTGCCGGCGGATTCAAGGCCGCTAGGACAGAAGCACGAAGGCCGCGGTCAGGCTTCTCAAGTTCCAAAGCGCATGGATCAGAATAGCGCTCCACAGCGAGCCGGAAGATTCATAGGCCAGAGCCGCAATGGTGCCCATGCCGGCTCGCAGGATGAGTTGGGCGACAGCGGCGGTCGAAGCAGCGCCGGTCAGAGCGGACCACGAATCCGGGTGAGCCAAGGCGAATAGCAGCCCGCTAATCAGAGCGGCGAAGACAGACACCAGTCCCACGCGGCGCCGCAGATAAGCGAATACGAACCCCCGAAAGATGATCTCCTCCAGCACGGGCGCTGCAATGACGAGCAACAACAGCGCAGGTACAAGGCCCAGGAGCGCTCCTGCGGTGGTGACGAATACCGGGAGCCGGCCGCTCTCTCCGAAGTCGAAGCTGAGCGGCCAGCCTCGCACCGCCGCCAACAACAGCAAACCGGCGCCGGAGCCGGCCAGTGCTGCTCCCAGCATGCGCCGCCAATTCGGCACTGTTAGACCTAGACACTTCGCCGGCCGTTCCCAGCGTCCTGCTCGGTACCAGACGAGAAGGACGGGGAAGGCCATGGCGAGACCATATTGAGCAAATAGCACCAACCACTGCTGAACAACGCTACGCGCCGCCCAGACCGGGCTCCGGGACACCATTCCGGCCAGTCCGGCTCCGAGAGGGAGCAGGAAGGCCATGAGTGCCAAGACTTCCAATACGTCCAAGGACTGCCAGCCGGACGGCGCAAAGGAGAGGGGCAGCGTCGGCAATCGAGAGCCGAAGGCAGAGGCGATCAAGTACGCCAGCAAGAGGGCGACTCCCGGCAGAGCCAGCAGCGCGTAGAGGCCTACACCGCCGAGCCAACGACTGGCGAAACGGCGTGCGTCGCGGCCGGCGGCTTCGGCAGCGCGGCGTGCTCGTATCGGCTGCCCCAGGGCCTGCAGGGAATCCGAAAGCGTGAGATAGGCCAGCCAGTCGGGCTGGTACCGGAGCAGCGCCGCCAGGTTACCGCGCTGGTGGTGCGGACCTAGTTCGGCGTAGACGCGTCCGAGTGCCGTCCAGAGGGGCCCATGGCTCGGGTCGAGGTCCAACAGTCGAGACATCTGACGGCCGGCTGCGGCCTTGTATCCGCGGCGGCCGTACGCGACCAGAAGACGGTGGCGACAAAGCGCCTCCAGGCCCGGTCGGCTCGTTCGGCGCTCGTAGCTGGCAATTGCATTGTCTTCTAGCACGGTCGCCAGGCGATCCAGCGCCGGCCACTTCTCGGACCATTGATCTGCGGCGCATGACAGACGCCAGTACAGGTCGCCGGGGACGACCACGTCACTGGGTCGGGCAGCGGAGGCACCGGCGGCCAGACGAGGCAGTTGGGCGACCAGTCCCCCTGCGGCAAAGACCAGCACGGCGACCAGGAAGAAGCGCCATTTGAGAAGTTTGGGAGGAGACGGCGGACGTTCCAAGGAGGTTCTCGTGAAGGTTCAGGCTGCTCGCGTCAGGGGGACCGCGTCAGCGTGTGATCATGTTCACGACGATTCGTTGCAGCACTTGAACCAGGATAAGCAGGACCAGCGGCGAGAAGTCCAGCCCGGACCGGCCCTGGTAACGGTTCAGCGCGCGGCGTAACGGGGCCAGCAGCGGCTCGGTCAGGTTGTAGAGCAGTCGAACGATGGGATGATAGGCCAGGTTCGGTCGCCTCATGCCGATGGCGATCCAGTCGGCGATGACCCGGGCAATGATGAGAAAAGACAGCGCTCTGAAGAGCCAGTTAACGACGTAGGCCAGGAGCAGGTTGTCCATGAGTGGCAAGGGCCTATGTGTGTCAATCGCCGGCGAGCTCGGCGGCACGTTGAGCAGCCGCCACAACAGCTTCCAGGGCGGCGGCGCGGAAGCCGTGCGCCTCCAGGACGCGAACGGCTGCAATCGTGGTGCCGCCGGGTGAACAGACCTGATCCTTCAGGGCACCAGGATGGTCACCGGATTCAAGCACCATCTTGGCCGCCCCGAGGACCGTCTGAGCAGCCAGGGGGAGCGCCTGGCGGCGCGGCAAGCCGGCAGCGACGCCTCCGTCGGCCAGGGCTTCAATGAACATGAAGACATAGGCCAGGCCGCTGCCCGACAGACCGGTCACAGCGTTGAGCAGTTTCTCCTCGACTTCGAGCACAATCCCGGCCGCTCCGAGAAGCCTTTCGGTCAGGGCCTTTTGCTCATCCGTGACATATTGATTGGGAGCATATGCCGAGGCCGCTTGCCCGACTCTCGCCGCGATATTCGGCATGACGCGCACAATGGAGCGGTTCTGGCCCAGCAAGTCCGCCAGCCTCGTTAGAGGGACGCCGGCGGCGATGGACATGGTCAGCGCCTGGGGCGGAATCGCCGCCGCGCAGGCACCCAGCACATCCGGGAGCACCTGGGGCTTCACCGCAAGCACGACGACGTCAGCTTGGGCGACGGCCTCGCCGGCGTCGGCGGTCACATGCGTGCCGAGCTCGTCCGCAAAGAGCTGTCGGCGCTGGGGGGCGATATCTGCGGCAATGATATCTTTGGCGTCCCAGTGCCCGGATGAGAGGGCCGCACGCGCCAAGGCCTCGCCCATGACGCCGGCGCCAATAAAGGCAAGCTGCTCAACCATGGATTTCACGCTCCGCCGAAGAGCTACCGAGCTACGAGGTAACAACGCCCGGCGGCGGGCTGAACCCGCCGCCGAACGAAATCGCAGGCCTAGAGGGCCGCCTGGCCCGGCTCGATGTCTTGCTCTTCGAACAGCCTGTCACGAGGCGGCTGATCGGTTTGGAGCTCGTGGATCGGAATGTGATAGGGCGAACAGAGAAAGACAGCGCGGCCGATCTTCTTGATGGACCCGTCCAGTGCGTACGTGACCCCGCCGACGAAGTCCACAATGCGACGAGCGGTGGATTCCTCCACACCCTCCAGATTGACCGTCACAGGCAGGCGCAACTTGATCTTGTCCGCAACCAGAGCGGCCTGATCCATCGAACTCGGACGTGCCCGGATGATAACCAGCCGAGCGGCCTCCTCGTCACTCGGGCACAACTGATAAAGCTGCCCGCCGTCGAAGTCTTCGCCTTGCCCCTCGTCAGCGTGCTGTGCCGCACTGGGCTCCACGTCTTCAGGCTGCGGCCCGTAGTCCTCCGGCTCCAGAATATCCTCCCCGTTGAGCCAAGCCCACCAGGTGCGCGGTGAATACCATTTCGACATGGTGTGGTCCCTCCTGTGCCGCGATAGAGTAGTGTGTCCGTTGCCTCGTCTTTGACTGCGGTACCTGCCACCGGCAGAGCAGCCTGCGCTCTACAAGGCGCTAGGATCTGGGCCCAAAAATCGCTGTGCCGATGCGAACCAGAGTTGCCCCCTCCTCAACGGCCACCTCGTAATCCTGGGTCATGCCCATGGACAGGTGTTTCATGGTTAAGCCAGGCAAGTTCAGGGCTCGGATCTCATCAGCAAGCTCGCGGAGCCGCACGAAATAGGGCCGAGAGGTCTCCGGGTCTTCGCTCAAGGGAGGCATCGTCATGAGGCCCTGGAGCTCAACTCCCGGGAAGGTGGAGATCTCCCCTGCGGCTTCGAGTGCCTCGCCGGGCTGGAAGCCGAACTTGCTCTCCTCACCCGACACGTTGACTTCGAGCAAGATGGGCTGCCGCTTGTCAAGCTGCGCGGCTCGCCGGCCGATTTCGGCCGCGAGCTGTGTGCTGTCCACCGAGTGGATCAGCGTGCAAACCGGAACGACGTACTTGACCTTGTTGCGCTGCAGATGGCCGATGAAGTGCCATCGAGCGCGGTCTCCCAGGGCCTTGTGCTTATCGCGGACCTCCTGGGCATAGTTCTCCCCCAGGTCCTGAAGGCCCGCTTCCACGGCGGCCCGGACCTCATCGAGTGCCCGGGTTTTCGTCACGCCGACGAGCGTGATCTCCGCCAGGTCACGGCCCGCGCGCTCGGCGGCGAGGGCAATTCGTTGCCTAACTGCGGTCAAACGTTCGGCAATCTCGTCCATGCTGCGCCCGGTAGGGGCTAGACGTTCTTTGACAGCCAGGTTGTGTACGCCAGATAGACCAGGTAGCCCATAATGCCGCCGGTGATGGCGTCACTCATAATGCCGAACAGCGCGACCAGGCCGTGGCCCATAATGACTCGCTCGATAATGCCCAGTATCACGACCAGGCCAATGCCGCCGCCGACAGCGATCCCGATGTCAATGCCCCCGGTCAATGCCGCGAATAGGCCGATAATAGCGCCTGCGATCACATAGCGGACGAAAACCACCAGAAACGCGATCGCGCCCGCTACCATTCCCACTGCCTTGGCGCCTTCGCCGCCCGCCGCGCCGGCGACGCCACCCCAGAGCGTGGCGGCAAGGATGCCGTCCAGGACTCCCAAAATGCCGCCGCCAATGACACCCGCGAGGAGGCCCTGCACTACGAGCTTGCGGCGGAGCGAGCTGATGTCTTCCTTGTCGCGGTCAATGAGGCGCTCGGGGGCCGCACCGGGGGTGGGCATGCCAGGGGCGCCGGGTGGCGCCATGCCGGGCGCTGGCGGCACCTCCGGAGCAGCGGGCGCGCCCGTGGGCGGAGCCGGGGGTGCCACAGGACCGCCTAGTGTCCCACCGACCATGTCGTGGGCGCCCGGGGCGCCAGGCGCTTCGGGTGCCGGTGCGGGTGGTGCAGGCGGGGCGGGAGCGGAGGGCGGCTGAGACAGGTCAACGGCGCCCGGTGGCGGTGGAGGTGCTTCGGGTGCGGGTGGTGGTGCAGGTGGGGCGGGAGCG
>JALGUG010000244.1 GCA_029820995.1 Candidatus Zipacnadia bacterium | reverse complement strand
TAATGCGTGGACCCGCGGCAGGAAGCACCGGCAAATCATCCGGGCCGGAACTTGGGCCCGGAACGTTCTGAGGAGAGTGACGAGGCCTTGGCCATCTGCCGACACTGCGGCCGGCACGACGCGAAGTACCACTTGCAGTTCAGTCTGGGTCGCGAGCTGGAGCCTGCGTACAAGTATGTGGAGGGCGAGAAGCGAGCGGTGAAACGCTACACGGCCCGCCGCCTGGAGCTGCCCGTTTGCTCCGCTTGTCATCGCCGCTTCCGCTGGAAGAGCAATAGCATGGTGCTGCTGGCTCTGGCTCTCTTCTTGGGCGGCGTGGGCGCCGCGGCTGGCTGCTACTTTGTCGAATACGCCTCCACGCCCCTGGGCTGGGCAGCGTTGGCGCTTTTCGTGGCTGGGTTCGCGGCGGCCAGTCTGGATAGCCGCGTCGCTGCAGCCGTCGAGCGGGAATATGTGCGCAGCCATCCCAGGTTCGCTCAACTCGAACGGGACGGCTACACGGTGCTGCACCGCGAAGCAGGTGAGTGTGAATGGCGCGAAGTCGGGAAGGCCGGGTGACGCTGGCCGCCGCACCCGTGCGACGGCTGTGGTTGGCGCTGAGTATGGTCTTTGCGTTGGCCTGCGAGCTCGCCTGCGCACAACCAATCGGCTGGCGGCCGGAGGATGTGCTGGAGCCGGCCTACCCGCTGGCCAGCCAGCAGAGCGTTCGCATCGGCGAGCGCTACATTGACACCCTCCCCAAGTCCGAGTACCCGCTGGCGCCGGGCCAACGGTCCTACTACACGTACGATACGGATTCCGAGCCCCCGCTGGAAGGGCGGGACCGTCGGGCGGAGCTGCACCTGAAGGGGGCGCTCCGAGTCGGTCGCCAGGGGCTCGAGCGCCTGTGTGTTATTGAGGCAATCGGCGAGCGCCCGGTGGGCGGCGCGCAGGTCGAGCTAACCGCGAACGGCGAGGCCCTCTGGCAGCGCCGAGTGAGCTGGATGAATCCCACGGGGCCCATGCGGCCGTATTGGTTGCCGGTCGTCGCCGGGCAAGAATGTGCGCTCGTCCTGACGGCGGGCCGAGAGAGACAGGCGCCCGTTGCGTGTACGCTGGACGAGAATGTCCCGCCCGCGCTCTTTCAGGTGTCCAGCCCGGACGAGCCCCACGAGTGCGACTACGGCCTGGGGCTCAAGCCGGCGTGGCTGACGCTGGTGCGGCCCGGGGGGAAGCTCAAGATTGAACTGGGCACTGCTCGGGGGCTCACTGGAACGCTGACCGCGGAAGCTGCCTGGGAGGACGATGGACCGGCCGAACTCCTCTTTCGCCGCGACGTGGACCTGACGGGAGCAGGCCGCCGCGAGGTCTGGTGGGTTGACACCTCCGACCTCTCGCCCGGCATCCATCGGCTGCTACTCACGGCGCGCCGGGCCGGCGAAGTCATCGCCCGACGCGGCCAGGACATCCAGGTCTGCGCGGCCAACCGCAATCCCGAGGTCTTCGGCGCGCGCTACGCGAACTTGCGCTATCCCGCGCCCGTCTACGTCAACCGCGCCGAGACGCTCCCCTGGGAGGCGGTCTGGAAGGGCAAGCAAAGCCGCGACATCGTGGTGGATTTCCCCGGCCGGCCCTTCAAGTTTGTCCTCTGGCGCGGATGCTCCTATGTCCCCTGTTGGGCGCTGCCCACGGCCTGGCTGTGCTACGAGTGGCTGGAAGCCGAGCCGGACTACAATGGCGCGCGCGGCTGCGTGGAGCCGCTCCAGGACAAGGAGTGCCGCTTCTCGCGCGTGAACATCGTGGCCAGCACCCCGGCCCGGGTGGTGGTCCACTGGCGCTACGCGCTGACGGACCTGGACTATAGGATCATCAATGACGAGTGGGCCGACGAGTACTTCTATCTCTATCCCGACGCCGTCGGTACGCGGCAGCTCATCGGTTGGATCAGCGGGTGGGGCTGGCACGAGAACCAGGAGTTCATCCTGGCCAACCGACCGGGCAATCGCCCTTCGAACGCGCTCGAGTTCACCGCTCTCACACTGCTTTCGACCGATGGCCGCCGTGCCGAGGCCACCTGGCCGCGCCCGCGCTTTGACGCTACCGACTGGCCCGACTACATCGCCCGGGTCAATGTGCGCGACGGGCCCGATCCCTTCCAGGTATCGCGGGGCGGCCCCGATGTCTACATGAAACTCTGGTACGATCCCCCCGTCGCCAAGCCCGGCCTGTTCAATTCATACCTGCACTGGCCCATCACTCACGGAGTGCGCACCACCTGGGTGGATGACCCCCGCGATTACGCGCGACCGACCCACACGAATTTGATGAACATCGTCAATCCGCCCGACGAGAAGCTGGCCGACCGCCAAATCTGGAGTTGGCTCATCGGCATTGCCCCCCCGGAGCGTCAGCTCATCGCCTTGGCCGCGAGCTGGCTGCACCCGGGCCGCGTAATCCCCGAAACCGAGGGCCTATCCGGTGGAGAGTACGACAGGTACAGCCGCGCCTACAGGCTCCAGGCGCGCAACGCCCCGCCACGGGCCGCCTTCACGCTCCGGCCGGCGGATGATGTGCCCGTCGCAAACCCCGCCTTCGTGATCTCCGATTGGCGCGGCGCCGCCGACGTGACCGTGAACGGTCAGACGGGTCGAGCCAAGATCGGCCTGGAGCGCGATGGCAGGGACTTGGTGCTCTTCGTCGAGGGACGGTTCACGCGCGACATGAAGGTTCTGCTCCGCCGCCGGCATTGAGGCCCCTAATTGTCCGCGCGCCTCCTCTGGTCATCCCGCCGCCGAGCACTTACCGGGGAGGCTTGGCCGCGCTGTGTGTCGAACCTGGTGGCGCAGGCGTGCGGAGGAGGTGCCCGATGTGTGAGTATTGCCTGAAGCATGGCGACGGCAAACGGTGGTATCTGCAGGCCAAGAACTACAGCGATGATCTACTCAGCGATTTGCGGCGCCGCCATTTCATCGAGCACTTCTTCAGCCACCCCGAGGAGCTGACCCGGGACCTGGAGCGTATGAGCCAGATGCAGCGCCTGCCGGGGATGGTCCAGCGCGCAGTCAGTGGACTGGTGACCAGGCGCATGAAGCGCGTCCACTTCGGGCAGGTCGTGCCGGCGGAGGAGATCGAGCAGATCCTCGGCTTCGTCAACTCAGTCGTGCGCGTGCCGTGCATCTGCCGGCACATTACGCTGGGTCGGGAAGAGGGATACTGCTATGGCGTCAGCTTGGCCCCCAATGGAGGCAAGTTCGCCGAGATTCTGCAGGCCCTGGACGATAGCTTCATAACCGGCCCCGACACCTCCGATTTTGAGACGCTAACGCCCCACGAGGCACTGGAGGCCATGCAGGCCTACGAGCCCGACGGCTTGTGCCACACGGTCTGGACCTTTCACGCGCCCTTCATCGGCGGCATCTGCAACTGCGATCGCACTGACTGCCTGGCCATGCTGGCCACTGTGCAGCATGATGTGAAGGTCATGTTCCGCGCAGAGTGGGTGGCGGAAGTGGACCCCGAGGCCTGCACAGGCTGCCGCTCGTGCATGCGCGTCTGCCAGTTCGGCGCCATCGGGTTCAGCGCCGCGGACCAGAAGGTGCGCATTGATCCGCTCCGTTGCTACGGGTGCGGAATCTGCCGTTCCGTGTGCCCGCAGGACGCGATCACGCTCAAAGATCGCCGCGAGGTGCCGGCCGCGGCCCAACTTTGGTGAGATGCAAACCCAGGCAACCCCCGATCACAGAGTATTCTACTGCCTAATTGCTCGTGGAGGAGTGTGACCAAATGGCCGACTTCCATGCCGCATACGATCATCTCGTCACAACACTGGGCGAGCAGGGCCTCGATCTTGCCACCGTCAAGACAAAGCTCAAGGCCCAGCAGATCGAGACACCCTCCTGGGGTTACGCCGATTCCGGCACCCGCTTTGGCGTCTTCTATCAGCCCGGTGCCGCAATGACGATCCAGGAGAAGATTGACGACGCCGCGCAGGTCCACAAGTTCACGGGCATCGCCCCCGCGGTCGCGGTCCATGTGCTCTGGGACTTCGACGGGGACGACATGGAGGCCGTCAAAGACTACGCCGAATCCCGCGGAGTGCGGATCGGAGCCATCAACCCGAACTGCTTCCAGGATCAGGAGTACAAGATCGGCAGCATCGCCAACCCCGATCCGGCCATCCGCAAGCGGGCCGTCCAGCACATGCTCGACTCCATCGAGATCGGCAAGGCAGTCGACTCCAAGGTCTTAAGCCTCTGGTTCGCGGACGGCACCAACTACCCCGGCCAGGCGGACTTCATCGCTCGCAAGCACTGGGTGCAGGAAAGCCTCCAGACCGTTTATCAGGCTCTCCCGCCGGACATGCGCATGCTGATCGAATACAAGCTGTTCGAGCCCGGTTTCTACCATACCGACATCGCCGACTGGGGCATGGCCTACGTCTTCGCCCGCAAATGCGGCCCGCAGGCCCAGGTACTGGTTGACCTCGGCCACCATGCCCACGGGGTCAATATCGAGCATCTGGTGGCTTTCCTGATTGATGAGGGCCAGCTCGGCGGCTTCCACTTCAACAACCGTCGCTACGCCGATGACGACCTCACCGTCTGCTCCGTGAACCCCTATGAGGTCTTCTTGATCTACAACGAGCTGGCGAAAGCCGAGGAATACGATAGTCCGCCCGATGTGGCCTACATGGTGGACCAGAGCCACAACCTGAAGCCCAAGATCGAGGCCATGATCCAGACCATCTGCAACCTGCAGACCTGTTACGCCAAGGCCCTGATCGTGGATCGCCGGAAGCTGGCCGAGGCTCAGGGGAATGGCGACATCGTCGGCGCCGAGAACGTCCTGCTCCGCGCCTTCAACACCGACGTCGAGCCGCTGCTGCAGGTTGTGCGCGAAGAGATGGGCCTAAACCCGGACCCGCTGCAGGCCTATCGCGCCGGCGGCTACTACGACAAGATCGCTCGGGAGCGCGGCATCAGAACCGGCGGTGGCGGACTGGGGTAGGGCAGAGGCCTCAGTCTTCCGGCAGCGGCCCCGGCTCCGCATAAACCTTGAACGCAATGTCCGTCTCGGAGCCCGGGCCGATGCCGCCGTTCGGGTAGCCCAGTCCCGAGTTCAGCCTCCAGAAGTGCTCCCCGGTCAGACCCTCCTTGAGCGGCGTTCCCGGCACGCCTCCGATGTAGTCAAGATTGTAGACCGTCATCACGTACAGCTTCCCCGGCTCCACCTTGACCGGCGGGTCGAACCGGAAGGCATTCCAGCCGTTCACCTTGATCTCGTCCGGCTTCTTCTTCTCAGATTGACCGATGAACTTGGTCCACCACTGATTGCCGTTCGGCATGCGCAGCGCGACATACATCCCGTAGGTGTGCTCGTACTTCTCGCTGCCCGAGCCGATACGTACTGCGATCTGGCTGATCTTGTCGGCCGTTGGCAGGAACGACTGGTGCACGCCGTACCGGAGCCGCAGTGGGCCCACGTCGCCCACGATGTGCTCCGGCGGCAAGCTGGGGTCGGGCGGCGGAACGGCGTCCACGCCGCGTCGGAGCTCTTTGGGGCCGAGATAATCGGGCGACCACCGCGTCACGCAGATGTGCGTCACTCCATCGCCCAGCGTAATGTAGTAGGCCGTCACCAGTGTGCCGTCGCTCAGCTCGACCGTGTGCGGGTATCCCAGATCGCCGACGGACGCATGAGCCGCCTGCGGTCCCTCGGGCAGCGCGTCGTCTCGCAGGATGACCTCGTGCTTCCAGTCCCACGTGCGGCCCTCATCCCGACTAAAGCACGCCCGAATGCCGTACGGCGGCCGCCGGTATCCGTAGCTGACCAGAATGGCCCCGTTCTTGAGCCGCAGCAGATCGGGCGGGTACCCCCAGATCGGCAGCCTCCGGGGTCGGCTCCAGGTCTTCCCCTCATCACTCGATTCGGTCTGATACAGAAAGCCCAGCTCATAGGGCGGTGCCGCAGCTTTGCCGCCCTCCGATCGCCACAACCCCACGATCCGCCCGCCCGCCACGATCAGGTCGCCCTCGTTCAGGCTGTGCCGCCCGTCGTACGCCGCGGTGATTAGCTCCCACGTCCGCCCCTTGTCGCCGCTCCGCAATACGTACGCCCGGCCCGCCGGGTCGTCCTTGGACGCCGCTCCGTAGCACGGGATCACGACCGTGTCATCAGGCAACTTCACGCCCCGAGGCGCCGATGAGCCCATCAGGAAGGCCAGCGGCGGCAGCTTGAGCTCCCGCGACTGCCATGTCTTCCCGCCGTCGGTTGACTGCTTGGCGAAGGCCCGGTAGCAGGCGGTCCAATTCCCGTTGTGGTGGTCCACCACATTGATGCCTCTGGCCGCCAGTTCCTTCGCCTTCGCCTCGTCCATGATCTCATGCCCCCGCGCCCAGGCGAAGATTCGCGTGCCGTCGGACAGCTCGTGGTAGCTCTGCCACGCGGGGCGCTCCTTGTACCCCTCTTGCCCCTGCTCAATCCAGGTCTTGCCGCCGTCCGGTGAATAGAAGACCTTGCCCCCCGTCTTGCCACCCGCTGCCTTGCCGTAGTGAGAGCGCGTGGTGTTCCAGCCGAAGTTCACCCACAGCTCATCCGAATCCGCCGCCTTCCTGATGCCGGGAAAGCATGAGTACTTGGTCGGATCGCGGAACACCACAATATCTTCCTTGAAGGGTGCAGCATGCAGTGCGGCTGCCGTGAGAAGCGCGATCAGCACGATCAGCGCCATTATCCGGACCTCCCGTGTGTCGCATTCAGTCGCAGCCTGGTATTGGTTCTACAGGGCTGGTATTCCTTCAGAAAACGGAGACGGACCCCTTTTCGGCGGCTCGGACATGAGCGGCTGCCACTGCGCTCCCTGCCACCTCTTGTCAGAAAGGCTGCGTGCTCCTTTTACTTTACTTTCTCGCCTTCGGGCCGTAGACTGCTCGCATGAGCCCTTTCTCGGAAGAACAGCAATTCGTCGCCCACCTCGCCCGGCGCGCGGCCGAGGTCGCGCTGCGGCATTGGGGTCATGTGCAGGGGCAGCGAAAGCCCGATGGCTCCCTCGTCACCCGTGCCGACCTCGAGATGGAAGAACTCCTGCGCACCGAGCTGGGCCGTGCCTTCCCGCACGATGCCATTCTCGGCGAGGAGCAGGACACACTGAACCGCCTGGGGCCCGGGCGCGTCTGGGTGCTCGATCCGCTGGACGGAACCCTTAACTTCTGCCAGGGCTTCGACCTGTGGGCGGTGTCCATCGGGCTGCTGGAGCACGGT
>JALGUG010000029.1 GCA_029820995.1 Candidatus Zipacnadia bacterium | reverse complement strand
CGGGCTGATCGCCGTGTAGCCCAGACTGAAAATCGGATATTCGCGGTACGGTCGCGGGTTTACGACTTCGGCCATCTCATAGATCGCCTGCGCGCCCAGGGGCGTGTACATGCAAGGTCGCAGGTGCTTGCGTGAGTTCTCGGCCAGCAGCCGGAAGCCGACGAAGTCGCGCGTGCGCGGCGGGAAGTCGTCTACGCTGGTGGCCACCGGCGCGTGCAGATGCGGCAGGGCGTCGAGCACGCGGATCAGCTTGGCCAAGTCGTCGGACCGCATCAGCCGCCGCGTTTTACCGTCGGCGATGTGCAGCGCATTCCCGCCCCAGAACACCGTCGGGCCACGCGCGCCCAGCTCGACGACCTCGCCCGACACACTCGCCAACCGCACGACCGAGGGCGCCTGCGCCAGCTTGTCCTGCACGAGCTCCCGCGGCATTCGCACCACGCCCGCCTGAGCTGTCTCTTCCGCCCCGCCTGCGACCACCTGCGCCCGCACCTCGTCGTGCTGCAGCAGCACCCCGATCTCCGCCAGCATCCTCAAGCTGGTCTCATTGATCCGCTCCAGCTCGTCCCTGCTCAGAAGCTCCATTGTGCACCACCTTGGCCGGCGAAGTCCATGTTGGGCTTGGGCCGACCGTGTCACATTCGCGCTCCTGCCTTCGCCATCTCGCCGTCCCTTTCCTCGCCGTACATGCAGCGAGAGCCGAAGGTATGCTCCGGCTCTCGCCATGTTAACCGTACCTGCCGGTTGTCGGGACGCTTACCTGGCCCAGGGGTAGTGCCCCCGGTATCCCCGACCGGCCCCACGCCCGCGCTGGCCGCCGCGACCGCGGCCACCCCAGCCCTGCTGGCTCTGACCGGGTCCGCGACCGCGCCACCAGCGCCATCCTGGCTCTTGGCCCCGCTGCTCGCACGCCCGATCCATCATCTTCCAGTGCAGCTCGCGGTTCTTGTCGTTGACCTTGTGCAGCTTCTCACGCAGCGCGTTGAGCTCTTTCTGCTTGGCGGCGATCTGCTTGTCGTCCGCGCCGCTGTTCTGCAGGTTGAACTGCTCCCAGCGCGTTTGCCGGATTTGCTCGTGCAGCTTCTGCACCTCTGCGACGTACTTCTTCTCAGCGTCCGTCTGCGGCGTCACGCGGCTCAGCCATCCGGGGCCGCCCGCGCCCATCCGGCCCTGGGCCGCCGCCGGAACGGCCGCGACCACGGCGATGACGCTGAGGGCCGCTATAACTGTCAGTATCTTCTTCATTTGTCTGCAACTCCTTTCGGTGAGTGTTATTGCTAGAGACGCTGGGCTGATCCGCTGATTCCAGCTTTCTTTCGGGGATGCTCGTGAGCACGCGGGCGAAGTCTTCGTCCGTCAGATCGCCCGTGGCGGTGACCATCAGGTCTCCCCGCCGGCACTTCGCCGTCGTCTGCGCTCCGCGGGCGATGATCACGGGCTCTCGCTGCCACCGCATGCCACGCCCTTGGCCCGTGCCTTGGCCCCGACCATGCGGACCATGGCCGCGGCCTCGGATCCGACCCTCGTGAATCAGCAGCAGCTTAAGGCCGTCGCTGAATCGCAGTTCGGCCAGAAGACGCCGGCCCCGACAACGGTACAAGTAGTATCCGTCAAAGCCGTAGCCCGAAGGCACGTACGTGGGATCGGCCGGCGGGAAGCCCGCGGCACGGGCGATCTCGTCCCGCTCCAGCCTCTCTCCCAGATCTGCATGAAGGTCCCGGACGGTCCAGTCCGCAGGCACTTCGGCCGTGGGCGTGGGCACATTGGCCGTCTGAACCTGGGTTAGTTCGGAGGCCGAGATCACTGCGCCGCGCAAATCAAACTGCTCCGTGCGCAGAGCCAGGCCCGTTGTGTCGTCCACGCATAGCCGCTCCGCCAGCTTGTTGGTGCGCCGATCCACCAGCTCGACGACCTGACACCCGCGTCCGTTCACCCGTGCTCTACCACACCGGCGCGCCAGGTAGTTCCGCCCGAGCCTATCCCCGGCCACCTCAACTCGCGGCAGTCGCCAGGCGGTCCTTGTTTCGGGGTCCAGACGAAGGAGCATCTGCGGAGTCTCGATGATGCTGAGGCCCCTCTGACCATGTGAATCGTGGTCGTACCGCGTCACCTCGCCGGCGCGTACTAAACGCGCCACGGTCTCTTTGCTGCCGCTTGGCGCGAACGTTCGGACCGTCACGGTCGCCTGCACGGGGACGCTCCGGGCTGCCTCTTCGGCCTTCCTGAACAGCGCCCAGCCCTGTTGCCGAGCAACCTCCGGCGCCCACCACACGAAGTACCCGGTCGCCAAGGCGGCCAGCACAATCGCGCCGATCCAGGCCCCCCACATGCGCCTCATCCGCCATCCTCCGAACTCTCGGCAGGCCCCTCCCATGTCACCAACACCAGCGGGGCGCCCGGTGGCGCGCTTATCGCGGCCAAGTCGGCCAAGGTGTAGCGTTCGCGATACAGGTCCGCGTCCTCGCTCACCTCGACGGGAAGCTGCACCGGCGCCGGCGCGTGCCGCGGCCAGAACGCCGGCACGAGAATCAGCAGTAAGGCGATCGCCGCAACCGCCGCCCACCGCAGCACCAAGCTCGGCCGACGGCGCTCGGCCTCCAATCGCGACCTCGGCTCCAGGCGCTTTTCGATGCGCGCCCAGAGGTCCTGCGGGGCCCGCACCAGCTCCAGTTCGGACGCGGCCTGCGCCGTCCGCCGCAGCGCCTCCAACTCCGCCCGGCACCGCTCGCACACAGCCAGATGCCGTTCCAGCTCGCGGGCATCCTTCGCGCTGAGCAGGCCCAGGTCGAAATCGGAGAGCCGTTCAGTTGGGAGACAACTCCCCTTGTTCATCCTGCCTCACCCTCCACATACCTCGCCAGCTTCCGGCGCAAGGCCGTGCGCGCTCGCGAGAGCCGCGACACCACCGTGTTCCGCGGGAGGCCCAGCGCCTCCGCGACCTCCGCCACCGGCAGATCCTCGACATAGTACAGCGTGGCCACCTCCCGATAGTGCTCCGGCAAGGACTTCAACGCCGCTCGCGCCGCAGTCACCAATTCTGCCGCCTCCAGTTGCTCCAGCGGTCCCGCCTCATCGGAAGGCAGCTCCGGCTCCGGGTCATCCGCCCCCTCGACCCGTATTGCCGCCACAGCCCGTTCCCGTTGCTGCCGTCTTTGCCAGTCCCTGGCAAGGTTCACTGCGATCCGCCTCAGCCAGCTTGGAAAGGCCTGCTCCTCCCGCAGCCGAGGCAGTTGCTCCCAGGCCCGTACGAAAGCCTCCGCTGTCAGGTCCGCCGCCGTTTCGGGGCCGTCCACCAGATGCCATACCAGACTATAGATCCTGTCGCGGTGCTCGTCGAAGAGCTGCGCAAAGGCGTTCCGATCGCCCTCCTTGCTCCTCGCCACGAGCCTTGTGGCCTCAGCCATCCCACGCCTGCTCCATGACGGTCCCGTACCCTAGAGACGAAACAAGGGCGGAATGGATTCCGCCCTTTTGGGTTGCGCGCTACTCAAGGTTCTTCTGGGGTTAGCCCTTGCCGGCGTCTTCGGCTGCCGGACCCGGCTATTGCCCGCCCGGCTGAGGCGGCTCCTGCGCGTCAGCACTCGGCTCGACGGCACCGGCGGATCCCGGAGGCGTATCTTGTTTGGGGCGCGGCTCCACCGCGCAGGTGCTGGATAGTCAGGTGGGCACTCCCAACCGGGGGAGCACGTACCGGCTGAGCACAAACCACGCCACCACGATCAGAACAATTATCGCCAGCTCTCTCCAAAACCCCGGATCCATCTGTTCCTCCTATCCCCTCAACCTCTAATGATGGGCCCGGTGCCGCCGCCACGTCCGGTTGCCCCCGGTGACCGCCAATACTTCCGACATGTTGTCGGCTCCTTTTGTTCCCCGAGCCCCTCGGCCGTGTGAACAGCGTCACAGCCAGGCAACCGTGCTATCCGTGCCGCGGGCACCGACGAGATTGCCGGCCCCCTACAGCCCGTACACTTGCTCGCCCGGTACAACGCCGATCTTGCCCTCCTCCAAAGCCGCCAGCGTCGCCTCAATCTGCTCGTCAGCGACGCGGAACAGGATGAGCGCCTGCCCCTCGTGCTGAGTCAGCATCGCGTACATGTACTCCACGTTGATGCTCTTGTCCTTCAGCAGCTCCAACACCCCGGACAGACCGCCGGGCCGGTCGGGCACCTGCAGCGCCAGCACGTGCGCCTCCCCGACCGCGAAGCCCGCTTCGCGCAGCGTTTTCAGCGCCTGGCCGGGATCGTTCACGATCAGCCGCAGAATCCCAAAGTCGGACGTCTCGGCGATGCACAATCCGCGGATATTGATCGTTGCGTTCGCCAGAACCCGACACACCTCCGCCAGACGTCCCGACTTGTTCTCCAGGAACACGGATACTTGCTTGGTCAAGCTGTCTGCGTTCATCACTTGCTCTCCTCCCGCAGATCAATGACGCGCTTGGCTTTGCCCACACTCCGCTCGATGGTTTTCGGCTCCACCAACTTCACCGCGCACCGCAGTCCCAGCACGCTTTCGATCTCGTGCCGAATCTTGTCTTCGATGGCCTGCAACCCGCCGATCTGATCCGTAAACACGTCCGGCGACACTTCCACCTGGATCTCCATCTCGTCCAGATGCCGCTCTCGCGTTAGCACAATCTGATAGTGCGGCTCGGCCTCCTTGATGCCCAGCAGGACGCTTTCGATCTGGGACGGGAAGACGTTGATGCCCCGGATAATCAGCATGTCGTCGGTCCGTCCCTTGAGCCGTTCCATGCGGGCGCAGGTCCGGCCGCATTCGCAGGGCTCATAGTGCAGCGCGCTAATATCCCGGGTGCGGTACCGCAGTACCGGGAAGGCTTCCTTCGTCAAACACGTGAACACCAGCTCACCCACTTCACCCTCCGGCAGCGGCTCGCCGGTCTCGGGGTTGATAATCTCCGGGTAGAAGTGGTCGTCGCAGATGTGCAGCCCATTCTTCGCCTCGCACTCTGCCGACACTCCCGGGCCAATCACCTCCGTCAGCCCGTAGATGTCGTGCGCCGAGAGCCCCAGGCCTTGCTCCAACTTTGGGCGCACCTCCTCGCTCCACGGCTCGGCCCCGAAGTACCCCGATTTCAGCGAGAGGTCCCCGGGGTCAATCCCTTGCTCGCGCACAGCTTCGGCCAGTGTCAGGCCGTAGGAGGGCGTGCACGATAGTAGCGTGGTCTTGAAGTCCTGCATGATGGTAATCTGTCGCTTAGTATTGCCCCCGGACATCGGCACCACCGTGCACCCCAGAAGCTCTGCCCCGTAATGGAGCCCCAGGCCGCCGGTGAACAGCCCGTACCCGTACGCGTTCTGTAGAATGTCCTGTCCGGTGGCGCCGCCATTGCACAGCGTTCGCGCGATGGTGTGCGCCCAGATGTCAATGTCGTGCTGTGTGTAGCCGGCCACGATGGGCTTGCCGGTCGTACCGCTGGAGGCATGGATGCGAACGGTCTCCGACACCGGCCGGGCGAACAGGCCGAAGGGGTAGCTGTCCCGCAGGTCATCCTTCGTCGTGAAGGGCAGGAACTTGATGTCCTCCAGGCTCTTGATGTCCTCCGGGCCCAGATCAATCTCCTGCAGCTTCCGGGCGTAGTACGGGACGTTCGCCTTCACGCGAGCCACCACTTCCCGTAGTCGCCGCAACTGCAGCTCCCGGCGCTGGGCCGGCTCCATACATTCGTGATACGCGTCCCAGATCACGTTCAGTACCCTCCCTCTGAGGCCAGCTCCCGGCCCCGCCGGAAAGCCTCCCGACTGGAGGCCAATCCGCGTACCGGCACTGCGTCCTCGATGGCATCTTGCCATGCCTGCTCGGGCAGGTCTACTCGCGCGGCCAGCGCCCCGAGCAGCACCAGGTTGGCGGCCCGTGGATTGCCCACGTCAGCCGCAATCGCGTCCGCCTCGATGGCGATCACCTCTGCACCGTGCTCGCGCAGCAGCCCCAGGGGGTCCTCCGGATACCGCTGCTCCCCGGCCTGCACCGCCAAGGGTGGAATCATCCGCCGCGAGGCAATTACCGCGCCGCACGTAGACACTTGATGAACCACACGCAGCCCCTCCAGCAACTCCAGCGCCACCAGGAAGTCGGCCTGTCCTGCCGGTATCAGCGGCGAGCTGACCGCTCCGTCGGCGCTCCAACGCACGTGGCTCTCCACGCTGCCACCACGCTGACTCATCCCGTGGACTTCGCTTTTTTTCACATCATGGCCCGCGGCCAGCGCCGCTCCGGCGAGCACCTGCCCGGCCGTGATGATGCCTTGTCCTCCAACTCCCGTCAAGAGCACGCTCGTAACTGCCATCTGACTATCGCGTCGTCGCCACCCTTCTGGAGAATGTCGCCGCGCAGTGCACCCAATGTGCGCGACCTGACCGTGGGCGAGATTCCTCTCGCACAGTAGATATTCCTCCTGCGGAATTGGCCTTTTCGGCACGTGCCGTCGCTGGCTTGCAGTAGTCTCATCGAGCACCCGTCCGAGCAGGCGGCCGGCCGTCGCGTCCAGCCGGGTCGGCCCAACCTCACACGCCGGCGGAAGACCGCACGGCGCGGGAGCCGTGCGAGGGTCTTTTCATCGGGCCCAATTGAGGGTATGATGAGATGCGTGTCACTTTCCGGCGCGCACGGCAAGGTAGCGTGACCTCAAGCGCAATCGCGGAGGCGCTGCCCAGGCGCGACGGGGATAGCGCCTGAAGGGTATTGAATCGAAGAATGAGCGATCATAGCCATGACCTGACCGAGAGGGCCGTGGAATCGGTTGATGCCTTTGTGGGCCGGCTACTGCGTGTGACGGTTGATCGCGTGAGCCTCCCCGACGGCTCCGAGACCAGCCGCGAAGTCGTGCGGCATCCCGGCGCGGCCGCAGTTCTGCCGGTGACTGACCGCGGCGAAGCCATCCTGGTGCGTCAGTTCCGCTACGCCGCGGGGGAGGTGCTGCTGGAGATCCCGGCGGGCACGCTGGAACATGATGAGCCGGCCGAAGAGTGTGCGCGGCGTGAGCTCGCCGAGGAAACCGGCTTCGCCGCCCGGGAGCTGATTCCGCTGGGGGCCGTCTTTCTGGCGCCCGGGTATAGCTCCGAGCTTCTGCACCTGTTTGTCGCCCGCGACCTGGCGCCGGTCGCCGGCGCCAACCCGGACGCCGACGAGAACATCGAAATTGTCACGCTGCCCTTGGAGGAGGCCCGGCGGCTCGTTCTGGCCGGGAATATCCGCGACGCCAAGACCGCGCTCGCCATCCTGGCCGCCACCGTCCTTCCTGGGGGGTCGTGAGCCCGAGGTGGTCGGTTGCCTCGCGAACACCTGGTTGGCAAGCTGCGATACAACTGTTGCCCGGCGCACCCTTTGCCGCAACGCGCCGGTGCATCCTTTCTTACAGAAGCAGAGGTGGGGACCTCTTCCTTTGCCCATTCTGAGGGCTTGTTCCGGACAGTGAGGATCGTGCTGTATGATTGGCGGCTTCCAGATCTGCAAGATCGCGGGCATCCCGATCCGCATCAACATTAGCCTGATCCTGCTGATCGGCCTGTTCTTCTTCCTATCGGCGCGGGAAGACGGCCTCTATGCCGGCCTGACTACGGCAGTGGTCTTCGTCGCCGTCTTCGTCTGCATTGCGATCCACGAGTTGGCCCACAGCCTGGTCACCATGGCCTTCGGCATCAAGGTCCGCGGCATTACCCTGTGGCTGCTGGGCGGGGTCGCGCAGCTCGACCGTTTGCCCGACAAGCCGTACCAAGAACTCTTGATCGCCATCGTCGGCCCGCCGGTCAACTTCGCCATCTGCGGAATCATCATGATCGGCCAGTGGGCCGGCAGCGCTTTCTCACGCGGCAACTTTCTGCAGTCCCTCGACAACCCCCTGACGATGATCGCGATGATCAACTTGACCATCGGCGTGTTCAACTCTATTCCTGCCTTCCCGATGGACGGCGGCCGCGTACTGCGCGCGATCATCTGGTGGAGCACCGACTTCCTGCGCGCCACGCGCCTCACGAACACCATCAGCCGGGTGCTGCTGGTCCTGCTGGGCATCTTGGGCATCTTCGTGTTGAAGAGCTGGATGGCGGTCCTGGTGGTCATCTTCCTGTGGATGGCCGGCGGGGCCGAGGTCCGCGCTGCCGAGGCCAAGGCGGCGCTGGAGCGAATCCCGGTTACGCAGGCGATGTTCACCGGCTGCCCGGTGCTCTCGCCCTACGACCCGCTGCGGCTGGGCCAGCAGTACTTCGGCTCGGGAACGTGGTGCGATTTGCCGGTGATCTACGACGGCCGGCTGGTGGGCATGTTGCGCCGCCAGGACGCGCTCCGCGCCGACCTGCAGCTTCAGCCCGATCGGCCCACGTACGAGACCATGGACCGTGAGTTCGTGACCATAGACGGCACCCAGACTCTGGCCACCGTCGCCGAACGCTTCCAGCGGGACCGCCTGCGTGACTCCCCGGTGATCCTCGACAACCGCCTCGTGGGCGTTATCAGCCCCGACAGCATCAACGCCTACCTCTCGCAGTTGACCGGCCACCACTGACCGAGAGCCGCCGACCAGCAATCAGGGCCGCGGCAAGCCGGTGCAGACCTAATTCCTCGGCCCCCGTTTCGTGGTCCCGTCGGCTACTCGTTCTCCGGCAGGTCCAGCTTCAAGTGCAGCTCCCGCAGCAGCTTCGGCTCGACCTCCGACGGCGAGCCGCTCATCAGGCACTGGGCGCTCTGGGTCTTCGGGAAGGCCATGACCTCGCGGATGTTCGGCTCGTGCGCCAGCATCATCACGATGCGGTCGAAGCCCGGCGCTACGCCGCCGTGGGGGGGCGTGCCGTACTCGAAGGCCTCCAGCAGAAACCCGAACCGGTCGGTCGCCTCTTCCTCCGTGATGCCCAGTGCCTTGAACACCTTCATCTGAATGTCGCGCCGGTGAATCCGGATGCTCCCGCTGCCCAGCTCGATGCCGTTGATGACCACGTCATAAGCTTGCGCCCGCACCTGCCCCGGGTCCGTGTCGAGCAGGTCCCAGTCCTCCTCGTGCGGCATGCAGAACGGATGATGCTCGGCCTCCCAGCGCTTCTCGTCGGCGTTCCAGGCAAACAGCGGGAAGTCCAGCACCCACAGAGGCGCAAAGGCCTGCCCGTCAATCAGGCCCAGCCTCTGTCCCATCTCCCGTCGGAGCCAGTCCAGCGATTCGGCCACGATCGGCGGCTCGTCGGCGACCATCAGCAGCAGGTCGCCCGGCTTGGCACCGAAGGCCTCCACGATTGCCGCCAGTTCCTGCTCCTGGAAGAACTTGGCAATCGGAGATTCGACGCCCCGCTCCTTGACCTGCATCCAGGCCAAGCCCTTGGCCTTGTGCTCCTGTGCGAAGGCGGTCAGCTTGTCCAGCTCGGCCCGTCCGTAAGAGGCGCACCCGGGCGCGCACAGGCCCTTCACCTCGCCGCCGCCGGACACGGCGCGGGCGAACACCTGGAACTCGCAGTCTTTCACCAACTCCGTCAGGTCCACCAGCTCCAGCCCGAAGCGCAGGTCCGGCTTGTCGGTGCCATAGCGGGCCAGGGCCTCCCGGTACGTGAGCCGCGGGAACGGGATCGGAAGCTCGATACCAATCGTCTCCTGCCAGATGTGATGGAACAGTCGCTCGACGAGGTCCAGGACGTCTTCGCGCCGCACGAAGGACATCTCGAGGTCAATTTGCGTGTGCTCCGGCTGCCGGTCTGCGCGTAGGTCCTCGTCCCGCAGGCACCGGGCGAGCTGGAAGTACCTCTCAAAGCCGGCAACCATTAGCAATTGCTTCATAAGCTGCGGCGACTGGGGCAGCGCGTAGAACTTGCCCGGATTGACCCGACTGGGCACCAGATAGTCCCGAGCGCCCTCGGGCGTCTGCTTGAACAGCATCGGCGTCTCGACTTCCCAGAAGCCCTCGGCGGTTAGGAACTGCCGCGTCGCCTGGGCCGCGCGATGGCGCAGCTCCAGATTGTGCTGGATCCGCTGCCGCCGCAGATCCAGGTAGCGATACCGCAGCCGGAGGTTCTCGTCCACCGGCTCCTCTTCCGCAATGGCGAAGGGCGGCGTCCGGGCCGGGTTGAGCACCTCCAGCTCCTGGGCTCGGAGCTCAACTTCGCCGGTGGCCAGGTCCGGGTTCTCGCTGCCCGCCGGACGGGGCTCAAGCTGGCCGCGAATCGCCACCACGTACTCGGCGCGCAGACTGCCGGCCCGGGCGTGGGCCTCGGCAGCCGCGGCGGGATCGAACACTGCCTGCAGCACACCGGACCGATCGCGCACGTCAATGAAGATCAACCCACCGTGGTCCCGGCGGTGATGCACCCAGCCGTTCACAATGATCTCTTGGCCGCACTGCTGCTTCCGGAGGTCACCGCAGTTATGCGTCCTCTTCAGGCGCAAACTCCGAGCCGCGCTTGCTTCGCTCGAAGGCATTATCTTGTCTCCCCTTTTCTCGTCAAACCGACAACGCATCGCCCGGCGCTCGTCTTCACTGCTCGGCGAGCTTGATGGCCAGCTCATCCAGCGGAATCTCGACCTGTTCTCCGGTCACCAGGTCCCGCACTGTGGCGGCGCCGGACCTCAGTTCATCTTCGCCCAGGAGCACGGCCCGCGCGTAGTTGCGCTTGTCGGCCTGGCGCAACTGCGCCCTGAGGCCTCGGTCGCCGTGGTGCATGTCGGCCCGTACGCCGGCCCGTCGGAGCCGCCCCAGCAGACCGACAGCCGCATTCTGGGCCTGCTGCCCCAGCGCGGCCACGAACACGCCCCGCCGCGGCTCTAATGTGTCCGCCGCACCGGCCTGCCGCCGGGCCAGGATCGCGCGCTCCAGCCCCAGGCCAAACCCGACCGCCGGCGTCGGCGGGCCGCCCAGCTCCTCCACCAGACCATCATACCGCCCACCGCCCATCAGCGCATCTTGTGCGCCCAGAGCGGCATGACGAACCTCGAAGGCCGTCTTGGTGTAATAGTCGAGGCCGCGCACAATGCGCGGGTCCACTTCCGCCGGCACCCCCAGCGTCTTCAGATGCTGCCGGAGCTGCTCGAAGTGGGCCGCACACTCGTCGCAGAGATGGTCGAGCATCAGCGGCGCGTCCTTCGTCAGCTCTCGGCAGGTTTCATGCTTGCAGTCCAACACGCGCAGCGGGTTCGTCTCCTGCCGACGACGGCAATCAACGCAGAGCCGATCCAGC
The DNA here is from genome assembly GCA_029820995.1 of Candidatus Zipacnadia bacterium. Taxonomy (GTDB): domain Bacteria; phylum Armatimonadota; class Zipacnadia; order JALGUG01; family JALGUG01; genus JALGUG01. The sequence continues at coordinate 17,818 of JALGUG010000029.1, read as the reverse complement.
ACGGGGGCTAGGAAGGCTCGCAGCTCCTCCCGGTACCGCGGCCGGCAGGCCGGACAGCCCACGGAGTTGATCAGCACTCGCACGCCGGTAAGGTCCAGACGCGCGTAGTACGTGCAAGCGAGGTCAATCACCTCCGCGTCGAGCGCCGGGTCCTGCGAGCCGAGAACCTCGACTCCCGCCTGGTGGTGCTGGCGGTAGCGCCCTGCTTGCGGCCGCTCGTAGCGGAAGATGGGCATCAGGTAGTACACCTTCACCAGCGTCTTGCCGTCTCTGCCTCCCAGACCATGCTGCAGACAGGCCCGCACCACGCCCGCGGTGCCCTCGGGCCGCAGAGCGAGGCTCCGCCCGCCTCGATCCTCGAACACATACATCTCCTTGGAGACGATATCCGTCTCCTCGCCCACGGCACGCACGAACACCTCGGTATGCTCGAACATCGGCGTGCGGAGCTCCTCGAACACATACTGATCACAAACCTCGCGGAAGGTCTGCTCCAGCCGCCGCCACTCCGCGACCTCCGCGGGAAGGATATCGTGTGTGCCCTTCGGCGCCTGATACTTCACCGCCGAGCCCTCCTCTCCAAACGCCAACGACCCACCGACCGGTTCGGCGGCCGATGGGTCCGTTCCTGGCGGGTCCGTCCGGTCCCTACGGCGCGCTGCACGCTGCGTCGTCGGGCAGATCTCCGTGGCCGTCCTGCGGGTGCTCCGGCGGCTCGTCCGAGGGCGCTTCGGGCGGCGCCAGCAGCGTGCCCTCCCCGGCCGCCGCCACTAAGCCATAGTAGTAGCTATGCCTGGAGAGAAAGAAGAAATGGTAGCACGCCGCCAACACCAGAAGTTGAGCTCCCTGGTTGAACCCGCCGCCCGCGTACGCGGCCAGCACCGCGGCCAGCGAGAGCGCATTGCCCATCAGCGTCAGCGCCGCGGTGGCGTCTTGGATGGCCTCCGCCACACGGGCCGCGGCTCGCGGCGGATCGGCGGCTTCCTCCTCCGTCAGGTCGCGGGCGATCCGCTCAGCGCTGGTCCAGCGCCCATCCAACCCAAAGCCGATCAAGAACACAATGGCCGAGATCGCCAGAATCGCGGCAAAGGTGTCTTCGACCCGCTTCTCCGGCAGGCCCTGCGGCCCCAGATGCGCCGCCTCCACGATGATGACCAACACGGCGCAGACCACTAGCGGCAACAGGCCGGCGCGCACCCAGTTCTGTCGAACCTGAGCGCGCACGCTCTTAAGGACCGCGGCAGGATCCGGCGATGACTGCTCCGGCTCACTCACAGCAAAAGGACCTCAGAGTTTGGGGCTCAAAGCCCACGATTCCGGGAGAACACAGGCGAGTATATCACGCACGGAAGGGGGTGTCAACGCGACCGCCGGACACTGGTGAGGGCGTCAATCATCTCTTCCCAAGCATACCTGCCTATTCGTAGTGCAGCGCCTCGATGGGGTCCATCTGGGCCGCCTTGCGGGCCGGGTACCAGCCGAAGAAGATGCCGACTGCCGCGGCCACGGCAAAAGCGATGAGGACCGATTCGACCCTCACGACCGTTCGCCAACCACTTTGGCCGCCCACGAAGCCGGCAAAACCTACTCCGAGGGCCACCCCAATCAAACCTCCCAATAGGCTGAGCACCGTCGCCTCGATCAGGAACTGGAACATGATGTCGCGCTTGCGAGCGCCGACGGCCTTGCGGATGCCGATCTCGCGCGTGCGCTCGGTGACCGAGACCAGCATGATGTTCATAATCCCCACTCCGCCCACCAGCAGTGAGACCGCCGCGATGCCCGTGAGCAGTCGGGTCATCGTCCTGCCGGTCTCCTCCATGGTCGCGAGGAATTCCGCCTGCGCGCGCACGTTGAAGTCGTCATCTTCGTCGGGTCGCAGTCGGTGGCGTCGGCGGAGCAGCTCTGTCACTTGCTCCTGCGCCTCATCCACCGGCGCCCCTTGCCGCACCTCGAGGGTCAGCGCCGACAGGTAATCCTGTCCGAACAGACGATACTGGGCCGTGCTGAGCGGCACCACGATCTGCTCGTCCGGGCTGAACCAGCCCCCGCCCTTTTCCTTTAAGACGCCGATGACCTGGAACGTGGCACCCTTGATCTTGATCCGTTCCCCCAGGGGTTCCCGGCCGCCGAACAGCTTCCGCTTGGCCTCCGAGCCCAGCACGGCCACCCGGGCCCGGCCGCGCTCATCAGCCTCCGTGAGAAACCGACCCGCACTCATGTCGAAGTTCCGGACCAGCTTGTAGGGGGGCGTCGTGCCGACGATCCGGAGGTTCTCGTTCTTGTCTTCGAACTTGACCTGGGCCTGGCGCGTGACTTCCGGAGCGGCGTGGCGGATGCCCGGAACCTCCTTGAGAATGGCCTCCGCATCGGCGGCCTTGAGGGTTTCGATCCCGACGCCGCGAACGCCGTGGCGCCGCCCGGCGCCGGGCCGGATGAACAGCATGTTGCTGCCCAGCGAGCGGATGCGATCGAGGGTGTCCTGCTTGAGGCCCTCGCCGATGGCGGTGGTCGCGATCACGGCGGCGACCCCGATGATCACGCCCAGCATGGTGAGCAGCGACCGCATCTTGTTCGCCAGCAGGCCGGTGAAGGCCACGGTCAAGGCCTCAAAGAGGTCCATGACTAACCTTCTCCTTCAGTGCTGCCGTCCACAATACGTCCGTCCACCATGTGGATGATCAACTCGGCGGCCGCACCGACGTTGGGGTCGTGAGTGACCAAAATGACCGTGATATTGTCCTCGCGCAGCGCTTCAAGCAGGCCGATGATGGTCCGGCCGGTGGCCTGATCGAGGTTGCCGGTAGGCTCGTCCGCCAGGACGATGGCCGGCTCCGTAACCAACGCTCGTGCCAGGGCCACGCGCTGCTGCTCGCCGCCGGACAGCTCATTCGGCCGATGGCCGGCGCGGTCCGCCAGACCGACGCGCTCCAGTGCACGGAGGGCGCGCTCCCGCCGGTCCGGAACGCCGGCATAGATCAGGGGCAGCTCCACGTTGTGCAGCGCCGTGGTGCGCGTCAGGAGGTTGAAGGACTGAAATACGAACCCGATCCGGCGATTGCGGATCCGAGCGAGCTGGTCGTCGTCCAGACCTGCGACCGCTTGGCCCTCCAACTCGTAGCGGCCGGAAGTCGACCGGTCCAGGCATCCCAGGATGTTCATCAGGGTGGACTTCCCGGACCCTGAGGGGCCCATGATTGCTGCGAATTGGCCGCGCTGGATCTCCAGCGACACGCCGCGCAGCGCATGGACCTCCACTTGGCCCATCCGGTACACCTTGGCCACGTCAATCAGTCTGATGACGCTGTCGCGTTCCGTGCTGGGGTTGTCCATCAGCGTCCCTGTGTGCGGCCCCGCATTTGGAACATCATGCGCCGGCGGCTAGCGCCTGGCCCCCCCATCGGGCCGCCCTCTTCGTCGGCACTGGGAGCAGCCAACAGCACTGCTTCGCCCGGCTGCAAGCCCGTCTTGATCTCGGTTACCGTAAAGTCGGTCAGCCCCGTAGTCACCCGGCGTTTGGTCGGTTGGCCCTCTTCAGTCTCGGGCGGAATGAGCACGTACTTGCCTTTCTCGTCGCGATTGAGGGCCTCGTTCGGGACCGCTACGACGTTATCGGCTCTGGCGGTTTCCACGTGGATATCGGCCGTCATGCCGGACTTGAGCTTGGCAGTATCGCCCCGAACGAGCACCCGGACCTGGAAGGTCACCACGCTCTGTTCCTCCACGCCCTGAGGGATAACCCGATAGACCGTGCCGCGGAACAGATCCTCGGGCAAAGCGTCCACTTCGATGAGCACCGGTAGCTCTTCTTTTACACCGGCGATGTCCGATTCGTCCACGTCGGCGTACACGAACATCTCGGTGTTATCGCCGATTACAATGGGGGGCACGTTTTGCGTGATCGAGACGCCGGAGCTGACCGCCGAAAAGCCGGCCGGCAAGAGCATTCCGACCTCCCACGGCTGGGAGATGACTACGCCGCTGATCGGCGCCCGGACCTCCAGTATGTATCGGGCGTCCTGCAGGGCGGCATCGGCCTTGTCCGCCGCGGCGGCGGCGGCATGAGCGGCGGCGAGTTTGGCCCGGTTCTGCAACGCGGCGCTCCGGGCCTTCGCCAGCTTAGCCTTCGCCTCGGCCACCGCGGCTTGCGCCGCGTGCAGTTCGTTGGTGCGAACCTTGACCGTCTCGTTGCCGGCTTCGGCCGTAGCCACAGCCGCCTTCGCCTCGCGCACCTCGGCCTCCGCCGACCGCAGCGCCTGGCGCTTGAGGGCGATCTGCACCTGCTGGGCCTCGGCGTTGGCCAGTGCTGCACGCGCCTCCCGCAGTTGAGCCTCTGCCTGACCGATCTCCTCCGGCCGGGAACCCTCTTCGGCGATCTCCAAGGCCTTCTGTGCCGCGATGTGCGCTGCCTTGGCTTGCTCGAAGGCCGTCTGCGCCGCGTCCAGCGATTGCTTCGAGACAAAGCCCTTGGCCGCCAGGCTCTTCTGGCGCTCCAGCTCTTTTCTGGCATTGGCCTCCGCCACACGCGCTTGCGCCACAGCGGCACGCTGCGATTCGATCTCCTGCTTGCGCGGCCCGGCCTTCAGGAGCTTCAGGGCCTGTTCCTGCGAGGCGACACGTGCCTGGGCCTGAGCGATGCTGCTCTCTGTGAGCTTGGCCTGGGCCTCGTCCTCCCGTTTCGCTTGCTCCAGACGAGCCTCCGCTGCCGCCAGGCGGGCGCGGGCCCCCTCGATGTCATTGGCGACTGTCGCCTTGGCCTGGTCCAACTGCGCCCGGGCCACCTGCTCTCGAGCCAGGGCGCTGTCCAGTGCCGCCTGCGCGGCCTCGATATCTTGGCCGCTGGAGGCATTCTGGTAGGCCGCTTCGAACGCCGATTGACGAGCCTGAGCCTCGGCCTGGGCCAGAGCCGCGCGAGCTTGCCGGACCGTGGGCGTGACGCCGCTGGTGTCCAGAGTCGCCAACACGTCCCCCTTGCGCACCTGCTGATCCACCCGCACCGGGATGGCCACCACCGTGCCACCCTTTTTCGGCTTTACCTCGACGATGCTCTTGGGCCGGACCGTGCCCGTGGCCGTCGCCACACGCACAATGTCCTGACGTTCGGCCACAGCAATCTCCGGGGGCGGAGGCTCGGCCGCCTGGGCGCGGCGATGGCGCAGATACAGGTATCCACCCGTCAGCGCTGCAATGATAACGACCGGGACGACAAGCCTGCGGACTACTCTCATGGTTCCCGTTCTCGCCTCGGACTTGGGCTGTGCCGCTAGGCACAATCTCACCGGGACACAACGCCCTCACCGATCATCCCGGTGCTAGGACCCTGTCGCCGCCTGAAGCTGGGCCAGCGCCAGGTTGTAGTCGTAGATCGCTTGCACGTGCTCCGCCCGGGTCTGAGCCAGCGTCTCTTCGGCGGTGCTGACCTCGATGGCGATCGCCACACCCTCCTGCAGCCGTGCCCGGGCCGCCTCCAGACTGGCCGTCGCCTCGCGCTCCGCCGCGTCGGCCGCCCGGATCCGCTCGATCCCCTGCCGCACGGCCGCGTAAGCCTGCTCGATTTCCAGACCGATCTGCAGCTCCAGCTCCTGCTGCGCTGCCAACGCAGACCGGTAATTGGCCTCCGCCTCGGTCTCGGCGGCCTTCGTGCTCCCGGCGTCGAAGAGCGGGTAGCTGACTTGGGCGTTGAAGGACCAAATATCGGCAGGCCGATCCTCGAATACATCGTGAGCGAGGCTGCCGTCCACCGTCAACGTCGGCCAGCGCGCTGCCCGAGCGATGCTGCGCGCAGCACGCGCCGCGGCCACGGTCTGTTGGACGGCCAGGTAGTCCGGTCGCCGCTGCAGCGCCCGGGCTAGCGCCTCCTTCGGATCAACCTGTACCGCCTGCTCAGCCAGGACGTCCACCACCTGGAGGTCCTGGCCCGTCGGCAGGCCCAGGACTGCGCGGAGGGAGGCCACGGCCACCTCCGCCGTCGCCTGAGCGGCGATCAGGTCCGCCCGAGCGCGCGCCAGCGAAGTGCGCATCGGCAGGACTTCCACCGGCGCCGCCGAGCCGGCTTCGACCCGGGCCTGCATCAGCGCCAGGTTCTCGCCGGCTACACGCACGGTGTCCTCCGCGACCTCCAGGAGCCGCCGACTGGCCAACAGAGAGTAGTAGTTCTCCGCCACGGACAGGACCAATTGCCGCCGCGCATCCTGAGCCTCGTACGTCGAGGCCCGTGCATGGGCTTTCGACTGCGCCACTTCATCGAACAGCCCGGTGCGATAGATGGTCTGGTTCAGGCCCGCCCGATACTGATAGAAGTACTGGCTGCCCCCCGAGGTGCGCAAGAATCCGCCAAAGGAGGTGGTCCGAGAGCGGCTGCGGGCGGCCGCGTAGCTGCCCGTCAGCAGTGCCGTGGGGAAGAGCTGGCTGCGCGTCTGAACAAAGGCCGCCCGCGCGGCCCGCGCGTTCTGTCGGGCGCTCTCCAAAGATGGATTGCGCTGGAGCGCGAGGTTCACGCACTCCGAAAGCGTCAGCGGGCCGGAGCCCACGCGACCCGCTTGCTGGCCCACGACCACGGTGGCCCAGCTCAGCACGCCCCACAACGCGAGCAAACGATACACAATACAACCCCCTGGCGACGCTCCCAGCCGTGGAGCGTCGCCCCCGATCTGATGCGCGCTGCTGCAGGCCCGTGCTAGCTGTGGTCTCTTGCTGCTCGCGTAGCGGCGTCGTGGAGTATGGTTAGAGCGTCGTGGATCTTGTGCAGACCTTGATCGTCAATATCGCCCAGGACCTTCATTAGTCGCCGGCGCATCATTCTTCTATGCTGTTCCCGACCGCGCTTCCCCTCGGCCGTCAAGGCCACTCTCACGATCCGGCGGTCCTCGGGGTCGTCACGGCGCTCCGCCAGTCCATGTTCGATCAGCGCATCCACCAGCCCCGTGACGGTGCTCGGCTGCAACTGCAGCGCCTCGGACAGCTCGGACATCGTGGGCATACCCAGACGCGCGATCAGCCGCAGACAGTGTATCTGGCCGATGGTCAAATGCGGGTGCGCGGGGGCCGGGTGGCCTCGTTTGAGGTAACCATGCAACATCCCCCGCAGCAGCTCATCAATGCCCTCCATAAGTTGCGCTCTTGACTGGCCCCTCATCGTCCGCCACTTTACTTTAACGTCCCAATATTTAGGAAGCCGAATTATAGTCGGCCACACCATGTTGGTCAAGCAATTGGGATTACAGATCTCGCTCCGGGTCTCCGGGCTCCCTGAGGCGACGGTATCCCGGACGCCGGCGCCCCCGCGGCTTCTACTGTCGGAACCTGAGGGCTCCCACCGCCAGCTCGTACGGGCGCGCCTGCGGATACGGGGCCCAGAACTCGAACTCGTACCTGCGGACCCGTGCCTTGTCGAAGTGCTCGCCGGCCCAGTCCCGGAGCGGCAGCTCCACCAGGCTCCAGGTCGTCGGCAGGTTGATGTCCCGCTCGTATAGCAGCCGCCGCCCCTGGTCCTCGTACATCATCATCCGCGAGATGCACAGCGGCGTGCCGTCGGCTCGCACACCCCTGATGCGCAGCGAGACGATCTTGCTCCGAGAGATATCCAGCGGCCGGGCAAAGGTCTTTATCAGGCGGCAGCCGTGTCCCGCGGTGTCCATGCGCGCCAGCACGTATCCCCGGCCCCACCAGAAGCCGTCGTCGTGGACCGTGAGCTCGTGTCGCTTCTCGGCCGTGCACCGCCAGCCCTGAACCGTGGTGCAGGCCGGGTCCGGCGGCAGCGCAGACGCGGGTGCGGGCGGCAGGGGCTTGGCCTCCGGCGCGGGTCCCCAGCGGAAGAACCCATTGCCGCCCGTGCCGGCGTAGAGGCGCTCGGGATCGTTCGGGTCAATCAGCAGGTTGTGCACATTAAAGTGCGTCAGGCCCTCGTTCCTTGACCGCCAGGTCTTCCCGCCGTCGCGGCTCACGAAGACCCCCTTGCCGCAGTTGAGGTCATAGTTCTCGTCCACGGAGGTGGCATACACCACCTTGGCATCTCGCCGGTCCACGGCCAGTGCCCCGATGTACGTGCGCTGGATATTGCCCCAGCCCTCATCGAGCTTTTCGGCCCTCAGCTCCCAGGTGTCGCCGCCGTTCGTGCTCCGGTACACGCCGCCGCGACCGACGCTCGAATAGTCCCGCTCCGCGACGTACACCACTCTCGGCTCCGATGGCGCGATCACCACGCGCGGGCGCTCCGGGATGTCCCCCACCCGCTTCCAGCTCCGGCCCGCGTTCTCACTCCGCCACACGCCGCCCGGCAGCAGCTTTCCGTCCTTTCGACCGTAGCGCAGTCCCAGGAAGACCCGGTTGGGGTTGCTCGGATCGAGAGCCAAATTCGTGAATTGGAGATTGCCGCCCGGCCCCCGGCCGAGGCGGGCCCAGGTCTCGCCGCCGTCCTCGGACCGGTACAGCCCCTGACCGACAACGGGTGCATACAGCGTACGCCGCTCGGCCGGGCTCCCGGGGTCGAGCGTCAGGCCAAAGATCGCCCCGGTGGGCAGGCCGGTGTCCTCGTAGCCCACCAGACGCCAGTCACGGCCGTAGTCGTCGGTGCGCCAGATACGGTGCGGACCGCGGTTGCCGCCGTAGGAGAGCCAGGCGCGCCACGGGCGGGTGGGATCAGCAACGATCGCGGCCGCCTTCCCGTAGCCCATCCACTGGGTCGCCCAGCTCAGCGTGCGGCCACCGTCCGTGCTTCGCCACAGACCGGTATCCCAGTAGCCGAGGTACACAAGGTTCGGGCAGCCGGGCGCGACCGCCACCGAGGAGCTGCAGGTGGTCTCGATGCCGCGACCGCGCCACAGTGCGGGCTCTGCGGGGGAGGCAGCGCGCACGAGATCAGTCGCGATCTGCTCCCAGGTCTCGCCCGCGTCCGCTGTGCCGTAGATGTCCATATCATTGGCGTAGTACAGCCGCCGCGGGTCGCGCGGATCAATGGCCAGAGCGGTCGCGTTCAGCCCGCGCCCGAACCAGGCAGAGCGTACATTGTCGTCGCGCGTGATCCGCGCCCAGGTTGCGCCGCCGTCGGTCGTCTTGAAGATGCCTGCGCCCCCTCGCTCTGCAGCGTAGACCGTGTCCGCGTGTTGGCTGTCCGCGACGATCCGCCAATACTCCCACCCTCGCCGGCTCGCCGACTTGACGACCTCCCACGAGCGCCCGTAGTTCGTGCTTTTCGCCACCCCGCCCGTCTTCGCGGCTGCATCTGAGAAGGTCACATAGAACGTGCCCGCCCGTTCGCCGTCGCCGGCGATCTCCAGCGCGCGGCGGACCGGCAGCCCGTCCGAGGACCGGGCCCAGGTCGTCCCGCCGTCCGCGCTGCGGAATACACCGCTGCTGGTTGCCGCCAGAACCGTCCGGGGCGCGTCGGCGGCGAACACGATAGAGTAAACTTGTGCCTGGCGCAGCTCTTCCGGTCCAGCGATCAACTGCCACTTGTCCGCCCCGTCGCGCGAGACATAGATGCCACCCAGCCGCCCCTCCTTCATGCGCCCCGTGCGTGGCTCGCCGATGCCGGCCAGGACGTGGGCGCTGTCACCGGGGTCAAGGGCCACGGCAGCCACCGGCGCGCTGATGCCCCAGGTCTCGATCTTCGGGAAGCCGTTACGCTTCATCGTCCAGTGCTCGCCCCGGTCGAGGCTCTTGTATACGCCGCCGCGCGTGCCCGCGTAGACCACGGACGGGTGGGCGGGGTCAATGGCGAACGCCTGGACATAGCGATTGCCCAGCCCGCGGTTAAGCATTCGCCAGCTCTTCCCATGGTCCGAGCTCCGGTACACGCCGCCCACGTCGCAGCCGACGTACACCGTCCCGGCCTCATCCGGCGCGACCGCCAGCGACCACAGCCACCCACCGCCCCCGGGGCCGATGGACTGCCACTCGGCGCCCACGGGGCTCACCAGGGCCACAAACACCCCCAGCGCAAACGTCGCCAGTAGCCTGGCCATCAGCTCACCTGCGCTTTCGCGGCTCGCCGCCGGGCTAGTCCGCGTACCGCCGGCGGCGGATGATGTCCTCTTGCAGCTCGGCGGAGAGCTGCACGAACCGCGCCGAGTAGCCGCCGACCCGCACCATCAGGGCCCGGTGCCGCTCCGGGTGCTCGCGCGCCTCCACCAGGCGCTCCACGTCGCTGGTGTTGCCCTGGAAGATGTGCCCGCCCTGAGCACTGAAGGTCTTCACCAGCGATTCCACGACCTCGACGCTGGCCCACGACGGGTCCAGGTCCCACATCGTGCTCGCACCGCCGCCGATCCGCCGCAGGTCCAGGGAAGTCACCGAGTTGATCGCCGCGCTCAGGCCACAAGTCGCGCTGCCGGACTGCGGCGAGAGCCCCTGGGCCAGCGGCTCGCCGGCCCGACGCCCGTCCGGCAACGCCCCCGTCTGAAGGCCCATTTGGACCGCCCACACGAACCCCAGGATCAGAGGCCGCACTCGGCCGCCCTGAGGCGTCACATGCGCGTTACAACTATCGGCGAACACGCCCAGCACGCGGTCCGCCAGGGCGTCGGCTTCGGGGTGCGCCTGTCCGTACTTAGGTAGCGCCTGCAGCCGGGCCCGCAGCGGTTCATAACCCTCGAAGTTGGCCCGCAGAGCATCCAGCATTTCCCCGGCAGTACAGAAAGCCTCATCGTAGAGCGCGTACTTCAAAGCGATCAGGCTGTCCGCCACGTTGGGAATTGCCAAGCCGCTGCCACAGAAGTCGGCGTACCGAGCCCCACCGTCATTCAGGGCCCGGCCGCGCTCCAGGCAATCGTGCACTAACGAGGAGATCAGAAAATGCGGCCGATAGCGGGCATAGGCCTCGAAGTAGATGTCCAGTCGGGCGAACACTAGCTCAAGCTCGCGCTTTAGCTCCCGTTCATACGCCGCCAACAGCTCCTCGAAGGTCCCATAGCCGCGCAGGTCGCACTCCAACGGGGCGACCCGCTCGCCGATTTGCGGCAGAACGCCGCCAAACAGGACTGCCTCCAATGTCCGGGCCGTGTTGTGCACGAAGGTGAAGTTGAAGTCGCAATTGCGCCCCTGGCTGGAGACCTCCATACAGCCGCCGGCCATCCACTCCCGCGCATCCTCGACATCGTGTCCCGCCGCCACCAGCGCCTCGATGACCCGATCGTCGGCGTAGATCTGGCCCCGGTTCCCACCGCGGACCAGATACTCGCACGCCAGGCGCCGGAACTCCTCGGGGGCGTCATCGCGAAGGCGGACGTAGACGGAGGGGTGGGTCTGGTTGAGCTCCATGATGGTCTCGATCATCAGCGACGAGAGCGGATTCTCGGCACCCGCTCCGTCCGCCCGCCTGCCGCCCACGCAGATCGCCTCCACCCACCCATCATGCGGGCTGATGCGCTCGTCCAGCTTGATGAACAGCTCGCGCACCACGTCGCGCGCCTGGTCGAGTGTGATCCGTCCGGCCTGCAGGTCGCGGTCCAGGTACGGCCACAAGAAACGGTCCATCAGACCGGGGCCGTTCCCGCCATACGGGTTCTCGAACATCACCGCCAAATACTGGGTCCAGAAAGCCTGCACGGCCTCGCGGAAGGTCTCGGCGGGCTGCACGGGCACCTTCTCGCAACGCGGCTGGAGCTCGGGCGCCGCTCCCTCGGCCAGTCGCTCGGCGAAGGCGATAGCGCCCTCGAGAGCGATGATGGCGCAGCGATAGAACTCGCGGCTGCGGTCGTCAGCGGCTTCATCCAGGGCGCGGCGATATCGCTCCAGAACGCCCTCCAGGCCCAGCTCCAGCACCATGCGCCAATCCCACCCGATGTGACCGGGGGCGGCGCCGTCGCTGAAGTGGCGGCCATACAGCGCGTGCTCGGGCAACTGCTCGGCCACCACCCGCGCGGCCACGCTGTTCGCGCAGAAGTCGCGCCACCGCTCGTCCCCTGCTCCGCCACGGAGGAACGGGTCACCGGCCCCGGGGCAGGCCTGGAACACCTGACCGGCAATGGTCTCGTGCTCCTCGTACACAATGGGCTCGCGCAAGAGGGCGTAGACCATGCTGCGCGCCTGCCGCTCAGCCAGCGGCAGACGCCGGTACAGCTCGAAGAAGGCATAGGTGATATTCGCCTCCTTCGGGCTTTCGTGCGGCTCCCATCCGCGTTCTCTGGCAGCAGCCTGGAACTGCTGCAACCGCCCGTCAGTTGGCACCGGCTCATTCATGTCAATCCAGCCCCAATACCCGCCGCGCGTTGCCGGCTGCAATGGCCTCGCGGACCTCCGGCGTGACGTCCAGGTCCCTCAGCCACTGGATGATCGGCGTCTCGCTCGTATGGCACATGTAGTCGGTGCCGAACAGGAGCTTCCGCCAGTGCCGCTCTACGAACCCCTTGGTGAACTCGGGGTCGCGGGTCAGGGCATTGTAGCCCGAGCCCGCGGAGATGTCGGCATACAGATTGTCGTACTCGGGCAGCAGGCGGTCCAGAGCGCCACCGGGCTTGATCGGACCCGCAGGATAGCCGCGGCGGGGATCGTCGGCGGAGATCGCGGTCCAAAAGGCCGGCCCGTGCCCGCAGAACTTGACGTTGGGGAACTCCTTCAGACAAGCCTCCAGGCGTGGCAGGCCGACCTCGTCCCAACAGAACTCGCTGTTAATCTCGAAGTCCAGAGGCAGGCCGTACTCGTCGCATTTGGCGTAGATGACCTTGTTGCGCTCGTCGTCGAAGGCCAGGCCGCAGACATGCTCGCCGAACCCCTTGCAGCCATAGCTCTTGACGCACACATCAATGAACTGCGCCGCATGCGGATAACGCGGATCCACGCAGCAAAAGGCAATCAGCCTTCCGGGGTACATGTCGCGAGCTGCCACCGCCTCTTCGGTGAGAAAATAGCCCCAGCCGCCCTCGGGGCTCTCCAGCGGCAGCAGCACACTGATCTCGATGCCCTCCCGATTCATCCAGTCAATCAGTTGCTCCGGGCCAACCGGCGGCCGGTTGGGATAGTCCTCGCGGTACATCCTGCCGATATGAACGTGGAAATCAATCATCGAGCACTCTCCCTTTGTGAGGCTCCTTGATGTGACTTGTTCCTGAAGCAGGGCCCGAAGACCTTGTTAGGACGTTGCCGGGCCCGGGCAGGACACCGAGGCCGAAGCAGGGAAATGGCGCATCAACGAGACGGTACATCGGGAGCAGCGCGGCCTTGGTCACCGGGGGTATCTTCAACATGCGAACCAGGACCTTTCTTTGGCTGATAGCATTGTTCGCAGCGACGGCCTTCAGCGTCGCGGCCCAGCAAGAGATCGTTCTGCCCATCCCCAATGGCGGCTTTGAGCAGGGGCTGAAGGGCTGGCAGATCCCCGAGGGCGAGGGGATGTGCACGCTGTCGGACGAACAGGCGGCGAGTGGCAAGTACTCGCTCAAGGTCGTGGACACCCACCCCAAGAACGGCTCCGACGCCAGGGCAACGCGCATCCCGATCAAGGGAGCCGGAGCCTTTGAACTGCGCGGGAAGTACTACCCCGTGTCCGGCTCGGGCCTGGGCATCTACGTGCGGATCCTGGACAAAGACGGCCGGGTTCTCAATGCGGACAGCTCGCACTTGCGGGGCCTCGGAGGCACGGACAAGCAATGGCGCTCCTTCGCGCTGCCCCTCTACACCTCGGAGGACGCCGCGTATCTGGAGCTCTGGATCCACAGCTATAGCCATGCCAAGGTCGAGGCCTATCTCGACGACTTTGAGTTCGTCTCGCTGGGAGACAAGGGCATGAAGCCGCCGTGGGAGGGTCAGTATAAGATCAGGCCGGAGCAAACGGACCGGCTCACGCCGGCTGATGTTGTCGGCCCCGACGGCATCGTCTATCCAAACTGGACCAAGTGCGGCGTGCAGGGCGGCATCCCGGAGGTGCAGGCCGTGGCGAAGATCGAGGATTTCGGCGGGCGGGCCGACGACGATGCCGACGACTCCCCGGCCCTGTCTCAGGCCTGTGAAGCCGCCGGCCGCAAGGGCGGCGGAGCAGTGCTGCTGGGCGCGGGCACCTACTACCTCGATCGCCCGGTGACCGTCCGGCACGATAACGTGGTCATCCGAGGTCAGGGCGCCGACAAGACCAAGCTGATCTTCCGGTACGCGGTTCCCGAGAACGGCGTGGGATTCTATACGCCCGCCCCGGGAAGCCGCGTCGGCAAGAACACGCGCCTGGAGATGCACTGCCGACCCACCGGCTTGATGAAGATGACCATGATGGTGGACGAGGTCGTGGTCGGCACTTGGGCCCGCAGCACGCACTCCGGCAACACCTTTGCCTACGCGCGGTACGGCAGGCACGTGCTGGGCAAGCTGCCTGACGGCCCGCATACCCTCCAGGGCCTCGCGGAGTACCGCGACGGCTCCAAGCTCACGGGCGAGATCCCGATCATCCTCGACTCGTCCTTCGACGACAGGCAAGCCGTGCCCGACTCCCGCGCCGCGATCACCTTCGCGGGCACCGGCTGGGCGGGGCCGAAGCTCAAGCTGGCCGAGGATGGGAAGCGCGGAGCCACGACGCTGACGCTGGAGAGTGTCGAGGGGCTGCAGCCGGGAGATTGCATCCTGATTGACGGGCCGGCGACTGAACGCTGGAAGAAACTGACCAGGAGCGCCTGCAAGTGGGGCACGTACCGCCGCTATGAGGTGGTGGTCGAGAAGATCGAGGGCCACAAGATCACGATCAACCAGCCCTTGCGCATCGAGTTCCCGGCGATTGACGGCTCGTACGTGCAGAAGATCGTGCCGATCCAACGCTGCGGCGTGGAGGACTTCTACCTGGAGCAAACCGAGAACCTGTGGATCAGCAGCGTGGTCTTCTATCACGGCTGGAACTGCTGGGCCCGGGGCGTGACGGTGAAAAAGTGCGGGCGGTTCCCCGTGTACGGCTCCATGGCCAAATGGTGCGAGATTCGCGACTGCGTCTTCGACGACGCCTGGTTCAAGGGCGGCGGCGGCACGGCCTACACCGGCTGGGAGCACTCCTGGGACTGCCTGATGGAGAATATCGAGACCTTCAAGATGCGCCACGCCCCGCTGTTCCAGTGGGCCGCCAGCGGCTGTGTAATCCGGAAGGGCCTGTTCCACGAGAGCGACGGTCAGTGGCACTCCGGCTGGACGAACGAGAACCTCATCGAGCAGTGCGTCATCGAGTCCGTCAGGGGCCACGGCGGGTACGGTTTCGGCATGTGGGCCTCGCCGCCGGAGGACACCGCCCACGGCCCCAACGGCCCCCGAAACGTGGTCTACAACTGCGACGTGACTTCACAGCGGCAGGGCCTCTGGATGGGTGGGATGAACGAGAACTGGCTCATTCTCTACAACCGCTTTGTGGTGGACGCCGGACAGGGGGTCTTTGCCAAGACCGCCAGCTTCGATCACATCATCAAGAGCAACGTGTTCGTGCTGAAGGACCAGAAATCGCCCATGGTGTTCCTGGCGACCCCGGACTGCATCGGCGTGGAGGTCGTGGGCAACAAGCTGTACGGCGGCAACGGCAAGTTCGTGGACGGCTTGGGCAAACCCGCGGTGCTGGAAGCGAATGAGGCCTTTCCGCTCGGCGAGGCACCGAGACCTGAGCCGAAAGTGCCGTCCATCTACGAGTGGGAAAAGGCCAAGGGCTAGCGGTTAGTGTCAAGCGTCACGCCGGTCGCCGTGCCGGCAGGGCTTGGATGTGGGTGCGGTGAGAGCCGGAACCAACGTCAGCACACAGATCAGACGGGAAGGATACCGAGCAGATGAAACCGCTGAGCAGGCGTGATTTCCTGGGACTGGGATTGGCCGGCGTCGCCGGATCGGCGCTGTATCGTCCGCTGGCGAGTCTGCTGGGCGCCGAAGAGCGCGCAGGTCGGAAGCGCAATGTGCTGTTTATCCCCGTGGACGACTTGCGGCCCTCGCTCGGCTGCTATGGCACGTCGGTGGTGCACTCGCCCAACCTCGACCGCCTCGCCGCCTCGGGCACCGTCTTCACGCGCGCCTATTGCCAACAGGCGGTCTGCAGCCCCTCGCGCACCTCGCTGATGACCGGCTGTCGGCCCGACACCACCAAGGTCTACGACCTGCACACCCACTTCCGCCAGACCATTCCCGATGTCGTCGCCTTGCCGGAGCAATTCAAGGCCCACGGCTATCACACGCAGGGCCTGAGCAAGGTCTACCACGGCGGGCTCGACGATGCGCAATCCTGGAGCGTGCCGCACTGGCGCCCCAAGCGCCCGGGCTACGCCAGTCAAGCAGGCCGCGACCTAATCAAGCGCCTGTACAAAGAGGCCCGTGAAGCCGGCAAGGACCTCAAGAACTGGCGCAATCGGCCGCGCGGCATGCCCTGGGAAGCCCCGGATGTAGCAGACAATGAACTCGCCGACGGCGCCACCGCAGACCAGGCCATTGCGGACCTCAACAAGATCAAGGACCGCCCCTTTTTCCTCGCGGTCGGGTTCCTGAAGCCGCACCTCCCCTTCGTCGCGCCGAAGAAGTACTGGGACCTGTACGATCCCGACAAGATCGAACTCGCCGACAACCCCTTCGCCCCTCAGGACGCCCCGCACTATGCCCTCAGCAACTGGGGCGAGCTGCGCCAGTACTACGGAATGCCCAAGAAGGGCCCCGTGACCGACGAACAGGCGCGCAAGCTGATCCACGGCTACTACGCCTGCACCAGCTACACCGATGCCCAGATCGGCCGCCTGCTGGACGAGTTGGAGCGCCTGGGGCTGCGGGATAACACGATCGTCATCGTGTGGGGCGACCACGGCTGGCAGCTCGGCGACCACGGGATGTGGTGCAAGCACACCAACTATGAGACCTCCGTCTGGTCGCCGCTGATCATCAGCGTGCCCGGCCAGAAACCCGCCAAATGCGACGCCCTCGTCGAGTTCGTGGACATCTACCCGTCGCTGTGTGAGCTCTGCGGCGTCCCGCTCCCGGAGACCCTCGAGGGCACGAGCTTCGCGCCGCTGATCGCGGACCCGAACCGTCCCTGGAAGCGTGCCGCCTTCAGCCAGTACCCGCGCAGTATACCCGGCCAGGGCCGGGCCATGGGCTACTCCATGCGCACCGACCGCTACCGGTTCACCGAGTGGCGCGCGCTCAAGACCGACTTCCGCGAGTACGAGCTGTACGATCATCAGGTGGACCCCAAGGAGAACGTCAACATCGCCCAGCGCCCGGAGAACGCCGAGCTGGTGGCCAAGCTGGCCCAGCAACTGCACGAGGGATGGAAGGCGGCACTGCCGCAATCATAGAAGAAGGGGCCGGCCCGGTCCGGCGTGTGCCACCGGTCGCCCCGCGACCGGTGTTGCACCAAACTGAATGGAGACCAGAACATGTCCGACCTCAAGACTGAACTCCGCAACTTCGCCGGAAGCCACGGAGCCGACCTGTTCGGCGTCGCGAGCATTGATCGCTTCGAGGGCCTGCCGCCCGAGAAACACCCCTGCTCCATTTCGCCCGACGCCCAGTCCGTGCTGGTGATCGGCCGGCGCATCACCCGGGGCACTCTGCGCGGAGTCGAGGAGGGCACTCACTTCCAGGCCTACGACCTGTTCGGCTACAACTGGCTGGACAACAGGTTCGTGGCCATGACGACGTTCCAGACAGTGGAGTTCCTGGAAGACCGGGGCTGGGAGGCGGTACCGCTGCCGCCCGTTCCGCCTCAGGCGCCGCCGCTGGGCGTGCCGGTGCGCGAGGGCCGGCCGGCCCCCAACGTCCTGCTCGACGCCCGGGACGCAGCCGTTCGCGCCGGCCTGGGCGAGATCGGCTACTGCGGCGTGCTGCTCACGCCCCGGTTCGGCCCGCGACAGCGGCTGCAGTTGATTCTCACTGATGCCGAGCTGCCGCC
>JALGUG010000028.1 GCA_029820995.1 Candidatus Zipacnadia bacterium | reverse complement strand
CGCGGCCGCCAGATCATCCCCAAGATCATCGAGTTCTGTCGCCGATACCTGGCCGGATTTGACCACGCCTACCTCGCCCAGACGGCCCCCCTGGTCGGCATCCGCGAGAGCCGCCGCATCATCGGCGAGTACGTGCTCACCGTGGAGGATGTCCTCTCCGCCCGAAACTTCGACGACCGCATCGCCAAGAGCCGCTACGGGGTGGACATTCACAACCCCACGGGCCCGGGCATCATCTCCCGGCACCTCCCGCCGGGCGAATATCACGACATTCCCTATCGTTGCCTGGTGCCGCTGGAAGTGGACAACCTCCTGGTCGCGGGTCGGTGCGTCTCGGCCACCTTCGAGGCCCAGGCGGCCATTCGCATCGAGCCCAACTGCCGCGCGATGGGCCAGGCCGCGGGCCTCGCGGCGGCGCTGTGCGTCTCCCGGCAGGTCCCGCCGCGCCGCCTGGACACTAAGCTGCTGCTCGATGCCCTTGGCGCTCAGGGCGCCAACGTCGCACCGTCCAACTAGGCCGCAATCCTTTGGCACATTCACCTTTCGGAGGCACAACTCACATGGGCAAACTGCAAGCCGGCGCTGCAATGACCGATATCACCCCGCTCCTGGGCACCGAACTGGCCGGGTACTTCACCAAGCGACTCGCCGAGGATATTCACGACCCCCTGCAGGCCAAGGCCGTGGTCCTCGACAACGGCGACTCGGCCCTCGCGCTGTGCCTCTGCGACATCATCGCCCTGCCCAAGGACGACATGGACCGCGCCAAGCACCGCGTGCAGGAGCTGTGCGGACTTCCACCCCAAAACGTCCTCATCGCCTGCACCCACACGCACACCGGCCCCGCGACCGCCGGCCTCCTTGGCGCCGACCGCGATGACGCCTATGTTGACTGGGCCACCCTCCGTATCGCCGATGCCATCCGCCTGGCCCAGCTCCGTCTCCAGCCCGCCCGCCTCGGCTCCGCCACCGGCTCCTGCCCGACGCAGGTCTTCAACCGCCGCTGGCACATGAAGGACGGCACCACCCGCATGAACCCCGGCTATCAGAATCCCGAGGCCGTCAGCGCCGCGGGCCCGGTTGATCCCGCGGTCGGCGTCCTGGCCGTCGAAACGCCCGAGGGCGATCCGATTGCCGTCATCGCCAACTATGCCCTGCATTACGTCGGCGGCCCCGGCCTCGCCGTCTCCGCCGACTACTTCGCCTGCTTCGGCCGGGCGCTCCAGCAGATGGTCGGCGCCGAGTTCGTCGCGATCATGGCCAACGGCTGCTGTGGCGACATCAACAACGTTGACACCACCGGGCCGCGTCCCGAGGTGCGCCATCCGTACCATCAGATGGAGCGCGTGGGCCGCATTGTGGCCGCCGAAGCGCTCAAGACCTGGCAGGAGAAGATCGAGTTCGCCGACGAAGTCGAGCTGGCCGCGGCCCTCGAGGTCCTGGAATGTCCCCGCAAGCAGATTGCGCCCGAGCAGCTCGAACGCGACAAGGCCAAATTCGCTGAAGGCGAGAACTGGGACGACCACGAGTGGATCTGGGCCCGCGAGCGCCTGTTCGTGAACGAACTCCCCGACACCGTCGCCGCGCCGGTCCAAGCGCTGCGGCTCAACGACCTGGGCCTCGTCGGCCTGCCCGGCGAAATCTTCGTTGAGCACGGCTTGGCGATCAAACAGCGCACGCCCTTTGCCCGGCAGTTCGTGATCGAGCTGGCTAACGCCTATGTGGGATATGTGCCGACGAAGAAGGCCTTCACCGAGGGCAGCTACGAGACCGAAACCGCCCGCTCCAGCCTCCCCGCCCCCGGCGAGGGCGAGCGCATGGTGGACACGGCAGTAACGCTACTGGAAAAGCTGCACGGCTAGAACCTATTTGATAACGCGCGTGGGAGCGCGTTTATGCGCCATTGTCGTTGGTCGTTGAGAGCCTTCAGGCGCTACCGCCTTTGCCCGGAGGGGCCGGACTACGAGCGGACGGGCAGCGGACGCGAAGTATCCGGCCCACACTCCTCAACCTTGAACCTCCACCGACCCCGATGCCCCCGGAACTCCCCCTACCCCTCCCACAGCACCCTCGCCACCGCCTTCTTCCACCCCTCCCACTTCTCTCGCACTCTGTCCGCGTCCAACTGGGGCTCGAACCGCATTCCCGCGGGGTTCAGACCACGCAACTGCTCGCCATCCCTCCACACACCCACCGCCAGGCCTGCCAGGTACGCCGCGCCCAGGGCCGTCGATTCCACCTCCCGCGGCCGCTCCACCGGCCGCTGAATCAGGTCCGCCTGCATCTGCATCAGCAGGTCATTGTGGCACGCGCCGCCGTCCGCCCGCAGTACCTCCGGCCCACGTCCCGACTCGGCCTCCATCAGCTTCACGATCTCGCCGGACTGAAAGGCAATCGCCTCCAGGGCCGCGCGCACGATATGCGCTCGCCCGGCGCCCCGTGTCAGGCCCAGAATCGCGCCGCGGGCCTCCGCGGCCCAATACGGCGCTCCCAGGCCCACAAATGCCGGCACGACGTACACGCCCTCCGTATCCTCGACCTCCTGCGCCACCTGTTCCGACTCAGCCGAGGTATTCAACAGCCCCAGCTCGTCCCGCAGCCACTGGATCACCGCCCCGCCCACGAACACGCTCCCCTCCAACGCGTAACAAGGCCCTCCGGAACCGTCGCAGGCCACCGTCGTCAGCAGCCCCCGCTCCGACCGCACCAGCTCCGGCCCCGTATTGAGCAGCAGGAAGCACCCGGTTCCGTACGTATTCTTCGCCTCACCGGCCGCAACGCAAACCTGCCCGAACAATGCCGCCTGCTGGTCGCCCGCGATCCCCGCAATCGGCACGCCGTCCGGCAGCACCTCCAGCCCTCGCGTCTCGGCGGCCACGCCTGACGACCGCACGATCTCCGGCAGCGACGCCCGCGGCACGCCCAAGAGCGCCAACAGCTCCTCATCCCAGTCTAGTCTCTCCAGGTCCAGCAGCAGCGTGCGCGAGGCGTTCGTGTAATCCGTCACATGCTTGCCCCCGCTCAGCCGGTGGATCAGCCAACTGTCAATCGTCCCGAAAATGACCTCGCCTCGCTCCGCTGCGTCGCGCGCTCCCTCCACTTCTTCCAAGAGCCAGCGCATCTTCGTCCCGGAGAAGTACGGGTCCAGCACCAGCCCCGTCTTCCGGCGGAAGGTCGCCTCCTGCCCGCCGGCCTTCAGCTCTGCGCAGATCTCGGCCGTCCGTCGGCACTGCCACACGATTGCCCGGTGCAGCGGCCGGCCCGTCCGCCGGTCCCACAGCAGCGTCGTCTCCCGCTGGTTCGTTATTCCGATGGCCGCAATATCATCGGGCGCCGCCTCCGCCTCGGCTAACGCTTGTTGAATCACCGTCTGCGTCTGGCGCCAGATCTCCTCGCCGTCATGCTCGACCCACCCGGCACGCGGGTAGTATTGTCTGAGCTCCTGGTACGCCCGCGCATGGATCGCCCCGTCCTCAGTAACCAGACAGGCCCGCGTCCCCGTCGTGCCCTGGTCCAGGGCCAAGATGTAGCGCCCCATCACTGCCCCCCCGACTGGTCCAGCGCGTGCTCCAGGTCGGCCAGGATGTCCTCCACGTCCTCCAGACCAATCGAGAGCCGCAGGAAGCCGTCGGTGATGCCCGCCGCTTCACGTTCCTCTCGGGTGTATTGCCGGTGCGTGGTCGAGGCCGGATGCGTCGCCAGCGTGTGGCATTCTCCCAGACTCGCCGCCCGCACGCACAACTGCAGCGCGTCCATGAACCGCCGGCCGGCCTCGTACCCGCCCTTCAGCTCACAGGCCACCATGCCGCTGAAGCTCCGGAGCATTCGCCGCGCCAGCTCGTGCTGCGGATGGCTGGGCAGTCCGGGGTACAGCACCCGCTCGACGCCCGGATGCCCCTCCAGGAACTGCGCCACCCTCAGCGCACTGGCCGCCTGGCGCTCCATCCGCACTGCCAGCGTCTTCAGCCCGCGCAGCAGCAGCCAGGCCGTCAGCGGCGCCGCAATAGCGCCGGCCTGCTGCACATCGCGCCGCATCGGCTCGATCACCGCCTCGCGCCCCGCCATCACCCCTGCGATTACGTCGGCGTGACCGTTCAAGTATTTCGTCGCGCTGTGAATCACGACATCCACGCCCAGGTCCGTCGGATTGCACGCGTACGGCGTGGCGAACGTGTTATCCGTCATAACCACTAGGCCACGCTCGTGCCCCAGGGCCGCCAGGCCCTCCAGGTCACACACGTCCAGTGTCGGATTGCAGATCGTCTCTAAATACAGCACCTTGGTGTTGGGGCGAATCGCCGCTCCCACCGCCGCCGCATCGGTCGCGTCCGCGAAGGTCGTCTCGATCCCGAACCGCGGCAGGTACTTCGTAAACAGGCTGTGGGTCCCGCCATAGACCGACTGCGTGCTCACGATGTGGTCGCCCATCCCGCACACGCTCATCAGCGGGATCTGGACCGCCGCCATGCCCGAAGCAACGCACACGGCCGCCTCCGCGTTCTCCAGGTCCGCGAGCACCTCCTCGAACTTCACAATCGTCGGGTTGCCCAGCCGCGTGTAGACGAACCCTTCGGCCCTCTCCTGGATCACGTCCGCATAGTCATCGCTGGTCGCGAAAGCGAAGTTCGCCGTCTGGTAGATCGGCGTGCTGACCGGCGTCCCCTCCGGCGTCCCCCGCAGGTCCTCGGCATGAATCGCCCGCGTCGCAAATCCGCGCTTAGTCATAGCGCCCTGCTCCCTCTCAGAACCTCCTGAAGCTCTCCTGCACTTCGGTCGTCTCCAACTGCTCCTTCAAATCGCCCGCGTCGAGGTGCTTCTTCGCCAGTTCCAGCACCTCCGCCGTCTTCTGGATCGTTTGCTCCACCTCCGCCTCGCCATGCGCGTACTGCACGAACACCAGCCCGCCGCGACGCAGCAGGATGCCGCGCTTGGCCATCTCCTGCAGAAAGAACGTCCATAGATCCGCGGCGAGCTCGCCCTCCACGTCGAAATACTGCGCCGCCATCGGCGCCTCGCCTCGACACTTGAGCGGCACGCCGGTCGCTCTCCCCGCCTCCTCGAACCCGGCCCACAGCTTCCGCCCCATCGCCCAGATCTGTTCGTGAATCGGCTTCGCCTGGTACTCCTTCAGGCACGCGATCACCGCCGCCAGCGACAGCGTCTCGCCCCCATACGTCGTCGAGAACAGCAGGTCCTTGGCAAGCTCCATGTACTCCCGCTTGCCGCACACCGCTCCTACCGGCATCCCGTTCGCCATCGCCTTGGCGAACGCCGTCAAGTCCGGCACCACGCCGTAGTACTCCTGCGCCCCACCCGGCGCCAGCCGGAACCCGGTCACGATCTCGTCAAAGCCCAGCAGGCACTCGTGCTCGTCGGCCAGTCTCCGCAGCCCCTCCAGAAAACCCGGCTGAGGCGGCGTGCCGGACACCGGGTCCAGAATGATCAGCGCGACCTGCCCCCGATGCTGCTTCAGCTTGTCCTCCGCCGAGTTCAGGTCATTGTACGAGAACGTGTCAATCGCGCTCTTCAGGCACTGCGGCACCCCCCGGTCGTTCGACGTCGCCGCGGCCCACGTGTCGTGCCAGCCGCGGTACCCGCAGTTGAGAATGACCTCCTTGCCCGTGTAGGCCCGGGCGATCCGCGCGATCGCCGAGGTCGCCTCGGCTCCGCATTTCACGAACCGCACCATCTCCGCGCCGGGGACGGTCTGGCAGATTAGCTCCGCCGCCTCCACTTCCACCGAGTGCAGCAGCGGCGAGATGATCAGCTTCTCCAGTTGCTCCTTGACCGCTTGCTCCACCGCCGGATAGCGATGCCCCAGAATGATCGGCCCCAGCGCCGCGATGTACTCGATGTACTCCTGCCCGTCGGCGTCCCACACCCGACAGCCCTCGCCGCGCTCCAGGTAGATCGGGAACGCCCCCGGCGCGTACGGCTGGGGCCGCTTGCTGTTCGTCTGCGAGCCCCCGGCGATCACTTCCACCGCCCGCTCCCATAGTTCCAGTGATTTCGTCAGGTTCAGCCTTTCCGCCATGTTCCTGAGTCCTTTCCCATCTTGTGCACTCGGGAGATCTACCCGCCCCGGGTCCTTCGCCGCACCGGCGCGCGGCCCCTTCGCCTGCGTGTTTGTCAGCAGGTCCTCTCGTCCGCGCAAGCGAAGCAAACCGGTACACAATCCAGCCTTGCCGGAGGAAAGCCATGTCCGAGGTCCTGATCGTCGTTGACATGCTCCGCGGCTTTTGCGAGGAAGGTCATCCGCTCTATTGTGGCCCCCAATCCCGCCGGATCATTCCCTTCGTGCGTCAACGCGCCGAAGCCCACCGGCAGGCGGGCGAGCCGCTCATCTTCCTGGCGGACAACCATGCCCCCGACGACGCCGAGTTCGAGCGGTTCCCGCCCCACTGTATCGCCGGCACCGAGGAGGCCCGGATCATCCCCGAGCTGGCCGACCTGGCCGCCGAGGCCACCGTCATTCCCAAGACCCGATATTCAGGCTTCTACGGCACCAACCTTGAGGAGCTGCTGCGCCGGCTCAATCCCGACCGGGTCGAGCTGGTCGGGGTCTGCACCAACATCTGCGTCTTCTTCACGGCCGAGGAGCTGCGCAATCGCGACATCCCGGTCCGCGTGCCCCGCGCCGGCGTCGCCTCCTTCGATCAGGAAGCGCACGAGTTCGCCCTACGGCAGATGGACACCGTGCTCGGCTGCGAAATCGTCTAGCGCCCCCCACGCCGAGCCCGTCTCTGTCTCTCGCCTCCATGCCGCTGCTCTGTGTCCCACTGCCGGCAGACAATCCGGGGCACCCCGATGCAGCACCGCCAGCAGCCGCTCTCGTCCCGTCATCGCCTCACTCCGGCCTCGGGGCCGGACCCACGCATAGGTCGCTCAGGAGCAGCTCCAGCGCCAGTCGCGGCTCCAGGCGGCCTTCGGTCTGTCCCTTGAGAGCGCCGTCCAGCTCGGCCAGCTTCTCGAAGGCGTACACGAAATCCCGTTCCTCGAAGTTCCGGGCCTGCGCCGCGTAGCGGTCAATCAGGAATTGCCGGCCCCGCACGCTGTCCACCAAGTTGTGTTCCTGGGGCAGCACAGCCGCCAGCTCGGCGGGCAGCGCCTTTAGCCGCCGCAGCGAATGCCCCTGCTCCGTCACGAACTTCGCCTGCCAGAGCAGCCGAAACTGCCGCGCCAACATGCCGATTAGGCCCAGGATTGCCCCCTGCGGATTGGCCGGAGGCACCAGCGCCGGCACCAGCGCCAGGGCCTTGCTCAATTGACGGCGCCCGATGGCATCCACCAGGTCGAACACCGTCGCCTCCTGGGTCGCCGGCACTACCGCCTCCACGTCCTCCACAGTGATCTCGCCGCGCTCGCCCACATACAGGCACAGCTTCTCCACCTCCAGCTCCAGCCGCGCCATATCCCGTCCGGCACGCGCTACCAGGGCCGCCGGAGCCGGCCGCAGCAGCGTCTTGCGCCGCTGTCTCGCCTGCTCTACCGCCCACTGCCCCAGCTCGCGTTCATAGGGAGTTCGGAACTCGCGGACCTCGCCCTCGGCCTCGAGGAACTTTCGCAGAGCCGCCGAAACCGGCGGCCCCTTGGCTCGCGTCTCGCTGGGCCGCGTCACGAACAGCACGAATACGCCCGGCGCCGCAGCCGACAAGGCCGGCAGTAGCTCCTTCTGCTGCGCCGCGCTCAATGCGTCTATGTTGCGGATGACGATCAAGCGGCGTCCGCCGAAAAACGGCAGCTCCTGCAGCTTGGCCGCCATCTCCGGCAGCGGGTCCGTGGCGGCATCGAACCGCTCCAGCGCCAGCTCCCGGTCCTCCTCCGGAAGAACCGCAGCCACGTGCTGCGCAACCGCGCGCTCCTTGAGCAGTTCCGCGTCCCCGTAGATCAACACGAAACGAATGGGAGAGGGCTCAGCCATGGGAAGGGGTCTTAGCAGCGCCGTCCTCTTCTGCCGGCCCGCCACTGCGGCGCTTCTGTGCTGACGCTATTCCTGCCGTCGCGGGCTACTTCCTTCTCTGGCGCGACTTGCGGACGAGTTTGCCGATTTCTTCGGCCCGACGCCGGCCCTCCAGGAGCTCCTGCTCAGCCGCTCCCTCCGGGCCATATTTCGCGCGCCGAAACACGCCGACCAGCGCCTCCAGATGCGGTCCCACCGCTGTCGCCAACCACCCGCCCGCCTGTCGGACGCTGCTCAGATGCTCGCCGGGCGTCTGCCACGGCTCCCGCCCCAGCCCCTTGCGCCCCAGAACGTCGCATGTCCGCTGGTAGATGCGAGCGATCCGAGCCCGATTGCTGCGTCCCTCCGTGCGCCAGCGTTGCGCCCACCATCGCCTGATCGCCGATGTCTCCAACACTGCCGCCAGCGTCCAAAGGACTGCGATCGCCAGCAGCACCCAGATTAGCCACCGCTTGACCACTTGCGTGAGAGCGGCCAGCACCCGGCCCGTCCTGAGAAGCTCCAGCACTCCCTCCTCCGGTCCCGCCGGCCGCGAGGGCGGATCAATTGCCACCCAGCCCAAGCCCGTGAAGTACACCTCCGCCCAGGCGTGCAGATCCCGTTCAGTCACCACCACGCACTGCCTCTCGTCGCTCCAACTGCCCTTGGCGAAACCCGTCACGACGCGTGCCGGGATGCCCTCCGCTCTGGCCAGCAAGGTGAACGCGCTGGCAAACAGGTCGCACGCGCCCTGCCGACTGCTCCTCAGGAAGTGCAGCACCGCGTCTCTGCGCCGCGGCGTTGCCGGCGCGTCCAGCGTGTACCGGCAGTTGTCATACAGGTAGTTCTGGATCGCGACCACCCGGTCATAGGCGCTCCTCTGGTTCCCCACCGCTTCCTCGGCCAGCCGATGAATCTCCCAGGCGTCGTTCGGAATCTGCGTGTACCGCGCCAACAGGTCCTCCGCCCGCTCCTTCGAGCCCGTCAGGTCCTCAAAGGCACGCCACGTCACTGGTGGCGCCGCGCGAAGCGCCTCCGCCGTCGTCACCGGGAACTCATAGGTCGCCCGATAGGTCACTCCCGCCGGCACGCCGTGGCGTGCAATGACGCATCCGTAGCTGTCCACATCAACGGTGGCCCCCCGCCCGGCCCGCGACAGGTACGGCCAATCATCAGCAGCAGGCAGCCTCAACTCAACCGGCTGCGCCGGGAAGGGCAGCGGCCCCGGCAGGTCCTGCACCGGCGTGATCTCCGCCGTCCGGCGTTGCATCTGGACCGCCGGCCGCTCCGGAATGTGACCGAAGGGCAGCAGTATGAAGTATCCGCTGGTGCTCCGCGCGCGCGACCCATAGTCGCTCACGGTCTGCCGCCACGTATTGTCACCATAGCGATCGTACGCGTGCACCCGCCACAGCGGCGCCGTCGCGCCCCGGGCCTCGAACACCGGCGCTTCACCCAGCCGGATGGGCCCCCTTCCGAGCCGAAACTCCCGCCGCAACGTGGTGTAGTCGTCCTGCGCGTTCCGGCTCAACTGCTGCAACCGCTGCTGGAAGGCCGCGGCGTACGGCCGCGGGATGATCCGGTGCAGCGCGGCACCCCCGGCCAGCGCCACCAGCCCGACAAACAGAAACGTCAAGCTCGTATGGGCCAGCAGATTCCGGGCCCGCGTTTTCATCGCGGCCCATCCCGGCGCGGGGCCCCCGGCCACTTCCTCCTGCGCCAGCAGATTCTCATACCCCACCGTGAACACGGCCGCGAACAAGAACAGGAAGAAGTCCACGGCCAGCGCGCTGTTCAGATTAATCGTCCCCACCAGACCGAAGATGGCCAGCGAGGAGACAATGCTCCACAGCAAGCTGCCCCGGCTGTACGCCGCAAAGCCCAACGCCACCGTCAGCCACGCCACCAGCCCCGCAGCCGGTAGGTCCTCCACCGTTAGGTCTTGGGGAAAGAACAGCTCCGCACCGGGCACCGGGAGCTGCACACGCGCAAAGGCGAACTCCACGAACGCCAATCCCAGCACCAGCGCCCCCACCGGGCGCACATCCCTGTCGGTCAGCCGGCCCCACAGACTGAGCCCGTACCCGAGCAGCAGCAGTGTGTGGATAAACAGCGTGAAGGCCGGCGCATCCACGGTCATCGTCACCGCAGCAAGGCCCGCCGCCGCGGTCAGGTACGAGCCCGCGTACAGCGGCAGAGACCCCGCCACCTGTCTGTCAACGCGCGAGCGCACGGGGCACCCCCATGCGGGCCGACAGATCCTCGCCCGAACCCACGCTGTACACTGTGCTGCCCACGCCAACCAGGTCCTTGATGAACGCGGCGTACCGCTGACCCAGCCCGCTTTCCAGTGCCCGCAGGTCATCCGGTCGCAGAAAGCTGTCCGCCCGGATGACCACATTGGCGGCTCGCAGGCCCCGCCCCTTCAGCCGACCAATGCTCGCCACCAGTTCCGCCTCGGTCGAAGGTGAGATCACCACCACGGTGCTGCGCGGCGGCAGCGTGGCCGCCACCCGATCCACCACGGCCCAGATCGGCGTCTCGCCCTCCGCCTCCACACGCGCCAGGCCCTCCAGCAGCAACGGCAACTGTTCGATCACCTGCAGCTCCGGCACCACAAGCTCCTGCGAGCCCTCACCATACACCCGCACCCGCCCTCCGTGCCGCAGTGCGTGCTCGGCCAGCGACGCGGCCAAAGTAATGCCGTACTCCACCGTCGTCTCCTCGTCCTCGCCCACCAGCGCCTCGCGGTGTAGGTCCACCGCGATCGCCAACCGCAGCGTGTACGCCTGCTCCAACTCGACGACCGTCAGCTTATTGCGCCGCGCCGAGGTCTTCCAGTGAATACGTCGCAGATCGTCCCCCGGCACGTACTCCCGCAGATTGCGGAACTCCTGTCCATCGCCCGGCATCCCCCGGCGGCTGCTCGCCGTCGCGTCGTACGCTCCGATCCCCAGCACAAACCGTGGCAGCGCCACGGTCCGGGGGTACACCACCAGCTCGCCCGCCTCGCCGACCATGCGGCGGTAGGCGAACATGCCCAGCGCGTCGCTCGCCATCAGCTCCGTCGGCCCCACAGGGTGTACGCCCCGCCGGCGTACCGCCACCTCGTAGCTGACCACGGCCCGCTCTCCGGGCCCGACCCCCGCCACAAGCTGCGCCCCCGGCGCCGGCCGCAGCACCGGCTCGATGGCCGGCGGCACCTCCTCCGCGGACCCTTGCTCCGCCATACTCAGAGCGCGCGGCAACCGGTCGCGCACCCAAAAGAAGAACCGCCGCACACGACCCACATTCCGCACTTCCAGCCGGAACTGTACCTCATCCCCCACGGTCGCCGTTGGCGGCCCTTCGCGCCGTACCTCCAACCCTTTCAGCGACCGCCGCGCCAGCAGGTGCGAGATCAGGGGCAGTGCCACCACGGCTGCGAACATGCAGTACAACTGCGTGATCCCGAGAATCACGGCAACCACCAGCAAGAAGAACGCTGCCACCGCGATGGCCGTGCGCTTGAAGCGCGGCATCTACCTGACCCTTTCCACGACGGGGACTTCTACGCTCCGCAGCACGTCACTGATTACCATCTCCGCCGACACGTTCCGCACCTGCAGCTCCGGCTTAACGATTAGCCGGTGCTCCAGCACCGGGTGCGCTGCCCGTTTGACGTCCTCCGGGACCACGTAATCCCGTCCCGCCAGCGCCGCCAGCGCCTGCCCGGCCCGCACCAGCGCCAGCGATCCGCGCGGGCTGGCCCCCAGGTGCACCTGCCCGTGCTCCCGGGTCGCTCCCACGATCTGCACCACATACTCCTTAATGCAATCGTCCACGTACACTTCCTTGATCGCGTCCTGCAGCCGGCAGACCTGCTCCACCGAGATCACGGGCCGCACATCTGCGATCGGGTGGTGCCTCATCTGGCGCCCCATGATCTCCACTTCGTCGCCGGCCGAGGGATAGCCCACGTGCAGCTTCATCAGAAACCGGTCGAGCTGCGCCTCTGGGAGGCTGTAGACCCCCTCATACTCGATCGGGTTCTCGGTCGCGATGACGAAGAACGGCCGGGGCAACGGATGCGTCACCCCGTCTATCGTCACCGTCAGTTCGTCCATCGCCTCCAGCAGACTCGCCTGCGCCTTCGGCGTCGCGCGGTTAATCTCGTCCGCCAGCAGGATGTTCGCGAACACCGGACCCGGCCGGAACTCGAACTCCTGCGTCTTCTGGCTAAAGATCGTCGTCCCCGTGATGTCCGCCGGCAGCAGGTCCGGCGTGAACTGGATCCGCTTGAATTCGCCCCCCACCGCCTTCGCCAGCGACCGGCCGAGCATGGTCTTCCCCACGCCGGGGATGTCCTCGATCAGCACGTGCCCGCCGCACAGCAGCCCGGCCACCGCCAGCTCCACCACCGGCCGCTTGCCGACGATCACTGTCTCGATTTCTGCGACCAATCGGCCCACTTCTGCCGTCACCCGGCCAGTGTCCATGTCCCTCACCCAGTCCTGTCGCCCCCGCCCTGCTCTGTTCGGACGCCCGGAACCACACTTCGGTTCGCCGTTCTGCCCGGCGCCACCAAAACGCCTCAGCCTGCCCTCTGATCTCAGTGCGGCCCTTTCATCCTCCGATCATGCCCTGAGACTACCACTCCCGACCACATCATACTCAAGGACGCTCTCGCGCTGCAATAGGTCGCGCCTGCTCGGCATCCACCCATAAGGCTGCAACGCAACTTCGCCATATCGAGGCCGCACGCACAACATTCTGCGCGCTCCCCGTCAAACACCTTGTCCAAGCCCACTGCCCTGTGCTAAGGTTGCACTAGGGCTACAGTATACCCCGTGGTCGCCGTCTCTCGCACCTTGTGCGCCATGTGGCAGCTACCACTACTCATCTTGATTGCGGCCGACTTCATCGCTATTGTCCTGCTGCTGGCGATGATGGGCCGCCTCCGTGCCGTGCTTGCCGGCCCTCGCAGCAAGTCCTGGCTGGCGGCGATCTGCGTCGCCCTGCTGCTGCTCATTTGTGCCACTGCGACCCTCGCCTGGCTGGCGGCCCACCGCCGCCACGCCCAGAGCCATTACGAGGCCGGCCTTCGTCTGCTCCGCCGCGGCCAGGTGCAAGAGGCCCGGGACGAGTTCGAGCGCCACCTCGCCGAGCACCCCGACGACCCCGCGGCCCGGGAGGCGCTCGACAAACTCCGCCGCCGGCGGGAAGCTGCCGGCTCGGCCCGCTCACACAAGCTCCAGATCCGCGAACCACAGGCGGAGGCCGAGGGCCTCAGTCATCCCGAACGCCGCCCCAGCCCGCTCCTGCTGACCGCCTACCAGCTCGACGCCGACATTGACCCCGACGCCCACACCCTCAGCGCCGTGGCCCGCCTGCGCCTGCAGGCCAAGCGCAAGCCCCTCCGCACCTTTCGGCTGTCGCTGGGCGAACCGCTCAAGGTCACGCGCGTGACTGTCGCGGGCTCGGCTGCCAAGTTCCAGCGGCGCGAGGATTGGGTTCACATCACCCCCCTGGCCAAGCTCGACAAGCGTCCCACCGAGGTCGTCATCTCGTACTCGGTCCAGCTCACCGGCCAGGACGAAATGCTTCCCGGTGGAGACGTGATCTCCGACCGCGGCGTGTACCTGCGGCCCGAATCCCGCTGGTACCCGGCACTGGGCTACCTCGAATTCCGCGCTCCGGTCAAGACCACGGTGACGGTCCCAAAGGCCTACTACGTGGTCGCTCCGGGCGCTCTAATCGCCCAGCAATCCCTCGGCGCGCAGACCCGTTTCACCTGGGATTGCCCCCAGCCGGCCAACGGCATTGCCCTTGCCGTGGGCCGGTTCCGCTCGAAGACCGTCCCCCACGGCACCATCACTCTCGGCGTCCACCTCTTCCCGGAGCACTCCCAGTGGGCCGACGATTACCTCCAGGAAGCCGGCCGGATCCTCGACTTCTATTCGGCCTCCTTCGGCCCGTACCCCTTCGGCCAATTCGACGTGGTCGAGGTGCCCCTCTTCCCCGGCGGCTACGGCCCCACTTCCTTCGTCATGCTCGGCGAGGCGACCGTCGAGGACCGCGACAGCCTCGGTCCCGCCTTCTTGGCCCACGAGATCGCCCACCAATGGTGGGGCAGCGTCGTCGTTCCCCAGGGCGCCGGCGCCGGCTGGCTTTCCGAGGCCTTCGCGGAGTACTCCTCCTTCCTGTACATGGAACATTGCCGGGGCCCCGCCGGGCTGCGCCGCTGCCTCGACAAAGCCAAACGCGGCTACCATGTCGCCACCGCGCGAGGCCCTGAAGAGCCGATTTCGTACACCGACCCGATGGACCAGGTCGGCGCCTATAGCGGCGTAATCTACAGCAAGGGCGCCTTTGTCCTGCACATGCTGCGCCGCGAAATCGGCGACGCTTCCTTCCTGAAGCTGCTGCGCACCTTCGCCGCGAAATACGCGGGAGGCTTCGCTCAACTCGGCGACTTCCGCGATCTGGCCGAGGAGGTCTCAGGCCGCAAGCTGGGCTGGTTCTTCGATCAGTGGCTCAACCGCAGCGGCACCATGGAGTTCTCCTATCAGTTCACGACCCGGCCCCTCGGTCGAAGCCGCACTCGCACGACAATTGACGTATTCCAGGAGACCGCCCAGCCCTACCGCGCCAAGCTGACTATTCGTCTGCGCCTCTCCTCCCGCGTCGAAGACCACGAGGAGCGAATCCAGGGCCCCACCACTCGGTTCACTTACCTCACCGACAGCCCGCCCCTCGATATCGACTTCGATCCCCAGGGCGACCTCCTGCTCGCCCCGCCTCGACAGAGGTCCGCACCCTCGCCCGCCGGCAACGCCGAGCGGTGACTTCGCGAGCTGCACGTTAACCATTCGGCACACCACGGGCCAACCTTGTATGGAGGGGCTGAATCCGAGGCTGTGCGTCCTTCGTAGCCCAAGTATCCAGCCCGTCTTCCTACAAGCCCCTGAGCATAATCCCCGCCGCCATTCGCCCCGTCTCGGTCCCCTCGCGTCGCGCTGAAAAGAACCGCCCGTTGTCCCGACAGCACGTGCAAAACGCCCCGTCCTCCATGTTCTCGGCCGGCACGCCCTGACCCCTGAGGATAGTCGCGCAGACTGCACTCAGGTTGACCCTCCACTTGCCGGGCTCATCCTGCCTGCTCTTGAGCCCCGGCTGCGCCATGTTCGTCCGCTCATTCAGGGCTTCAACGACTTCATCACCGACCTCGAAACAGCACCCGCCGATCGCAGGTCCAAGCCCGACCAGAAGCCGCTCCGCCTCTCCCCCGAGCTCCCTGACCTGACGCAGGCCCGCCTCCAGCACGCCGCCCGCTAGCCCTCTCCAGCCCACATGCAGCGCCCCCACAATCCGCGCTTGCGGCTCGTACAGCAGGATCGGCACGCAGTCCGCCACCTGCACCACGCAGCACACGTCCGGGTTCCTGGTCACGAGCCCGTCCGTTGCCGCGAGCGCAGCGGCCGGGTCGCGGGAGCCACGCCCCCGATCCCGCGCCGTCACCACTGCCACCTGCGTCCCGTGTACCTGATCCGCGCAGACCCACCACTCCAGTGGAACGCCCGTCGCTTGCGCCAGGCGCTCCCGGTTGGCCCGCACCCGACCACGCTCGTCCCCGACGTGAAAGGCGACATTCAGCGACCGATAGCTGCCCTCGCTGACTCCGCCCTCTCGCGTGGACACGAAATGCCTCAGGCCCCGCCCCTGCTCAAGCCGGTCAAAAACCAGATACTGCACCGGTTCTCCGTTCACCCACTGCATTGCGCCGCCCTTGCTCTCCAAGCTCGACAAAAAGCGCGCCACGGAGTACGAGGCGCGCCGAGCTCAATCTACCGACGGTGCTTCTACGCCGGCGAAAAGGCGTAGACGCTGCCGTCGTTGGAGCCGACGAACAGCATCCCCTGGGAGATCACCGGCGAGGACCGCACCTCCCCGCCCGTCTCGTACTCCCAGACCTTCGTCCCGGTCTCGATCTCGATGGCGTAAACGTGGTGGTCGTGGCTGCCCACGTAGATCACGCCTCCTGAGATCGCCGGCGAGGAGTACACCCAATCCCCCGTCTCCGCCTCCCAGCGCTTCTCGCCGGTCAGCGCGTCCAGGGCATAGACCCGGCGGTCGCGGGACCCGAAGTACACGGCCCCATCCCACACGGCCGGCGACGAAAAGATCTCGGCGCCCGTTTGAAACTCCCAGCGCTTCACACCCGTCTTTCCGTCCAGCGCGTACAGACGGTGATCGCAAGAGCCCACGTACACGGTTCCGCCCGCGTATGCCGGGGTGGACGTCACCTCATCTCCCGTCATGAACTCCCACAGCTTCTCTCCGGTCCCGGCCTCGAAGGCGTACACCTTGTGGTCATAGGAGCCTACGTATACTGTGTTGTCCCACACCGCCGCGGAGCCGTGAATCTCCAGCTCCGTTTGCGCCGTCCAGCGCTGCTTGCCGGTATGCAGGTCCAGCGCATACAGCTTGCCGTCCGCGCTCCCCACGTACACCGTCTGTTCCCAACACAGCGGTGAGCTGTCCACAATGTCCCCGGTGCGCGCCTCCCAAATCCTGCGACCGGTCCCGGCCTCCAAGGCCACCACACTGCGCATGATCCCCACCAGGACGATGTTCCCCTCGACTACCGCCGGCGGCGAGTTCACCTCGTACCCGGTGAAATACTCCCACCTCAGCGTGCCGCTCCGGGCATCCACCGCACAGAAGCGCCCGAATTGCCCCCGCTCTTCCACGCGTGCGCCTACATACAACACTCCGTTGGACACCGCGGGCGCGGCAAAGACCCATTCGCCCGCGGGGAACTGCCAGCGCTGCACCAGCGGCGGGACGATGACCTCCGGCGTGTAGCCCGTCCGCGCGATGTTGCTCCGGAACATCGGCCAGTTGTACGCCGGTGTCGTGCGGGCCTTCGCTCGAGCCCGTTCCAGTGCCTCCTTCACCTGCTCGAGCGCCGCCACTGCGTCTTGCCGGTCGGGCTGGATCGCCACGCTCCGCTCCAGAGCCGACCGCGCATCCTCCAGCTTGCCCTCCTTCAGGTGCGTCATGCCCCGATCGAAATGCTCCTGCGCCTCCGTTACCGCGTCCGGCCCCTGCGAGACGATCACCGTCGGTGTCTCCGTTTCGACGGCACTCGCCCCGGGACCCATCCGCGGCACGCCCGCCCTAATCTGCACCGCCTCCACGTCCCCGATGGGGCGCAGCTCTCCGGCGCACAGGTAGCACGAATCCGCCTGGGAGGTCGTCAGGTACCCGCACTGAATGCACTGCCGTGCCTCTTTGTCTTCCCCGACCTTCGGCTCCAACTCGTGGCGCACCAGATTCAGCTCAAAACCCAGGCGCCCGAAGCTCGGGAACCGGTCCTCCCGCCGCTTCGCCAGACAGCGCAAAATGATCTTGTCCAGCGCCTCGGGCACTGCCGGATTCAGCTTGCTCGCCGGTGCCGGCTCTCTGTTCATGATATTGTGAATCAGGTTGCCCACGTTCTTGCCCGTAGTCGGCACCTCGCCGGTCACCATTTGGTACAGCACGACGCCGAAGGAGTAAATGTCGGTCGTCTTGTCAGCGGACGAGGCATCTAGGAACTGCTCCGGCGGCATGTACAGATAGGTCCCCATACCGACGCCGGTCGCCGTCAGCCGCGTCCGCACCCCGTGGACCTTGGCCAGCCCGAAATCCGTGACCTTGGCGACCCGGTGCCGCGTGATCATGATATTGCCGGGCTTGATATCCCGGTGCACCACCCCGCGATCGCCGGTCCCGACATCCTTGCTCTGCACATACTCCATCCCCGCGCAAACCTGGACCGCAAAGTCCAGGGCCTGGGGCAAGTACAGCCGCTTCTCTTGGTCCAACAGCTTGTGCAGATCGGTTCCGTCCACGTACTCCAGAAACAGGAACGGCTGCCCCTCAATTTCGCGGTAGATCATCGCCTGCACGATGTTATCGTGCTGGTCCAGATTGAGCCAGGTCCGCGCTTCCAAGCTGAAGCGCTTGACCGCCCCTCGGTCCGCCAGCTCCTCCTCCTTCACCGTCTTGACCGCGAACTTCTTCTGGGAGAACTCGTCCAGAACGATGTACACCAGGCTCATGCCGCCCTGGTGCCGCTCCAGCACTTTGTACTGACCGTCTATCACGTCGCGCACTTGGAATTGCATACGCGGTCCACAGCCGATTGCCCGACTCCCGCAGGTTCGCTCCTCACCCTCTCTGCAGGTGCCGTGCAACGCTCCCTTTGTTGATTATACCACAGCGACGTAGGCCTCACAACATTTCGGCCCAGACGACTCGACCCTCCGCGCAGGTAAGTCTTGACCGGTGAATTGCGTGGCTGATCAGGCCCGCGTTAGCCGACAGACCGGGAGTAGCGAGTGGCACACAGGAGCGCCTTCAGGCGCGATTGTCGTTGGCCACTGAGGTTATGAAATCACCTCTAGCCCTCCGGAGGTTCCTCCCCTGCCGCACGGAGCTCTCCCAGCTCATACAGGCACAGCGCGCAGGCCACAATCGCCGCTGTCTCCGCGCGCAGCACGCGCGGGCCAAGGTTCACTCGCGTGATCCCGCGTTCCCTCGCGGCTGCCAGCTCTTCCTCGGCCCATCCTCCCTCCGGACCCACGAGCAACGCCACAGAACTCAACGGAGCGCCGTCGCTCAAAGCGCGGCGCAGATCGGTGGCGCCCTCCGCCGTCTCCGCGAACAGCAGCGCGCGATCGGCCCTCGACGCTGCCTCCAGCGCCTGCGGGAAACCCACCGCCGACTCAATGCGCGGGATCACCCTCCGGCCGCTTTGACGCGCCGCAGCCACGGCCACCCTCTCCCACCGCGCCTGCCGCCGCGCTTCCTGCGCGGGGCCCGGACGCGGCACCGAGCGCCGACAGAACACCGGCGTGACAGTCGCCACTCCCAACTCGGTCGCCTGCTCTACGATTGCGTCCAGCTTAGACCCTTTGGGCCACCCCTGAAGCAAGTGGAGCCGCGTACGCGGCTCCACTTCACGCTCCAGCACCTCCAGCAGCACGACGCTCACTTCCTCCGACGTCACCACCTCGACACGACCGGCGTACTCCGTTCCTCCGCTGTCCACCACTCCGACATCGTCGCCGCCCCTCTTGCGCAGCACATCCCGAATATAGTGCGCCTCGGACCGATCGAGTGTCACCAGCGCCCCGACGCGCCCTTCGCCGGAGATGAACACCCGCGCCACGCTCAACTTCCTCTCGCCTGCGCCCACACGCAGCGCCAGTCGCTCAGCGCCCGCGTGGTCACGCTCTCGAACCGTCCGCGCAGCTCACGCCGGACCGTAGCTGCTCTCTGCATCGTGAAGCCGCCGGCGATGTACCAGCCGCGCGGTCGCAGCAGCCCCTGAGCCGCCTCCGCCAGTCGGGCCACCGTTGGCGCGTCAACGTTCGCCAGGATGACGTCCCACTCCCCTCTCACTCCCCGGAGACCCTCGGCCGCGACAATCCGCCATCGCGCGGCCAACCCGCTCCGCTCCAGGTTGTCCCGCGCAATTGACGCCGCCCACTTATCGCTATCAATGCCCAGAACCTCGGCCGCCCCCAGCTTCGCCGCAGCGATGCTCAGAATGCCCGAGCCGCAGCCTACGTCAATGACGCGGCCCCCCGGCACAATCACCTCTTGAGCCGCCTCCAGCATCAACCGCGTGGATTCGTGACAGCCGGTGCCGAACGCCATTCCGGGGTCAATCTCAACCACCAGCTCGGCCGACTGCTGGTCCACCTGCTCCCATGTCGGCTTCACCACAATCCGCCCCACGACCACGGGACGAAAGAACCGCTTCCACGCCTCGGCCCAATCCTGTTCCCGAACCCGGCGGGTGCGCACGCTCAGCGCCCCCCGCGACAATCCCAGGCTCGCGCTCAGGCATTCCAGCCGCCGGCTCATCTCTCTGAGCTTGCCGGAGGTCTCCGCGCCGGGCGGCAGATACACCCGAACGATGCTCTCCGAGCCTTCCTCGACTGCGGCCCCGGATGAGCCGGCAACACCCAGGGCCGCAGTCACAGCCTCAACGTAGCACGCTACCGTCCGGACGCTCACTTCCACCCAGTCTCGGTCCATTGACCGATCCTCGCTCCTCGGGGACGGCGAACGCTCACTTGTCGTGGAACGCCTCTTTGACCCGCTTGAAGAATCCTCCTTCGTGCGGGGTCACCTTGCACCCCGCACTTTCGGCGAACTTCAGCAGCAGCTCTCGTTGCTTCTTGTTCAGCTTCCGCGGTACGGCCACCCGAACGGCCACGTGCTCGTCCCCCCGCCGGCCGCTCCGCACGTCCGGCAGCCCATACCCCTTCAGCGTGAACACTTCGCCGTGTTGCGTGCCGGCGGGGATCCCGATCTCCACCGGTCCGTTCAGCGTCGGCACCTCCATCACGTGGCCCAGAGCGGCCTGCGCAAAGTTCAACTCCACCTCGCAGGCGATGTCCCGCCCGCCCCGGCGAAACACCGGATGCTCCTGGACTCGGATCACCACATACAGGTCTCCCGCCGGTCCTCCATACGGCCCGGCATCGCCCTCTCCCGCCAGGCGCACCTGCTGACCATCCTCCACTCCGGCCGGTATGTTCACCGACAACTTGCGCGTCCGCCGCACCACGCCCGAGCCGCCACAGGCGCGACACTCTCTCGGTGCGTAGGTGCCGACGCCGCGGCAATCCGGGCAAGTGCCGATCTGCGAGAAATGACCCAGAATTGTCGCCCGCGAACGCCGGACCTGCCCGGCGCCGCCGCACGTGGGGCAGGGCTCGCGCTCGGTCCCCGGCTCGGCGCCGTTGCCCCCGCACTCCTCGCACGTCACCAGCCGCGAAACAGCTACCTCCTTCTCAACCCCGGTCGCCACCTCTTCCAGCGTCAGCACAACCTCAGCCTCCAGGTCCTCGCCGCCATACACAACCGGCCCACGCTGGCGGCCCATCCCACCAAAGGCCATGTTGAAGATCTCGAAGATGTCCGGAGCCGTCCAGTCTCTTACCGCCGGCGCGTCATGGCCATACAGATCATACTGCGCTCGTCGCTGCTCATCACTCAGAACGGCGTACGCCTCCCCCAGCTCCTTGAACCGCTCTTCCGCCGTGGGGTCCGTCTTGTTGACGTCGGGGTGGCATTCCCGCGCCAGGCGCCGGTAGGCGCGCTTGATCTCCACGGGCGTCGCATCCCGAGCCACACCCAGAATCTCGTAGTAGTCACGCTTCGTCGCCATTACTCACCGCACGCTCTATTCATCTTCCTCTTTCGACTGCTCCTCCGGCTCCGTCTCCCCTTCCTGCTCTTCCGCCTCCTCATCCTTTTCCTCTTCTTCCGCCTCTGCAGCCTTCTCCGGTTCCTCGGCTTGCTCCGCTTCTGCCGCTTCCGCCTCCTCCGACGTTTCCGCGGCCGCGGTCTCCGCCTCCTCCTTCACCGGCGCCTCCTCCGTCACTATGATCTTGCCCGCAGCAATCTCCGCCAGCGCAATGCTGATCGGATGCTGTGACGCGCACTCGACCAAGGGCACAGCGCCCTCCCGCAGCTCCTTCGCTCGCTTTGCCGCAGCCACCACCAACGAGTACCGACTCGGGATCCTCTGCCTCAAGCTGCTTACACTCGGCGTCTCCAAGTCCCAAATCCCCTTTCCTCTTGGCACCACAGCGCCTCTGTGCGAGGCTACGCGGCAAAAAGCTATTATAGCAAGGCCCCTCATGTGCGTCAACGCGCTGCATTCCAAAACCCGCTCGGTCGCTCAGATCGCCGGAATGCATCCCTTCGCCCGACTCCACCGGCCCGACCGACCGCCGGCACCAAGCTCCTGCCCTGCACCTCACGGCGCTATTGGCGGTTCTTCAGCGCCGCCTCGGAGGCGTACGCAACCAGGTTCTCGAAGAGCCGACGCCCGGGCGAATCCGCTTTGCCGGCCTCATCCCTGAGCCACGCGTAGGCCGGAATCATCTGGCAGAGCACGATCTTGCCCCATCCGTAGTCGGCCTCCACCAGACCATAATGCTCGCCCCGGCCTCGTGCCGGCTTCTTGTCCCACGCCTGCTGCTTCCCGGCTAAGACCAGCGGCCGCCACTTCTCGCCCAGATCGTAGAACGCACTGTAGATCGAGCCGCCATGCACCGACGCCAGCTCCGCGGCCCCCAGGTCGTGCAAGGCGTGAAACACCTCTGCCTCCGGCACCAAAACTCGCCCCAGACCGAAGGCCCGGTCCTTCGACATCGGCCACGGCAGCCACTTCTCTTCGCCGCCCTGGTACCGGAAGCCGACGAAGCTCCCCCCCTGCTTGACCCACTCCAGCAGCGCCTGCGGCCGCTCGTTGAGCACGCTCCGATCCTCGTCCATGCCGAACAGCACCACATCATACCCGCTCAGATCGGTCCGCGCGTACTCCGCTGCATCTCGCCGGTCGGAGGCGAGTCCTGCCGCTCGGAGCGCCCGTGCCGTGAGCCCGTCCTTCTTTCCGAACAGCAGAATCCTCGGCTCCCGCGGAACCCCGACTGCCGCGACGCGGCGGCGCATCGGCTTCTCTCCCCTCACCTGCACCGCCACCTCGTACTCATTCCGCCCCTGGTGCGCCAGCGGCACCGACAGCACTACCGTCTTCTCGGTGTCCGCCAGCGGCACCAGCACCTCCTGTTCAGCAACCGTCTTACCGCCGGCATCCGTGACAACGATCCGCGCCCGGAGCGCTCTGTGCGCCAGCCTCGTGAGCGTAACCTGAAAGTCCACGGTCTTCCCGGCCCGGCATACGCCCAGCACCGGCCCGCGCGCCGCAACCCGCATCGCCGGCAGTGCCGTGGTCAGCAGCGCCAACGCGTGCGGCAGGTCCCTCATGTTCGACAGGCCCGCCGAACCAGCGCCCTGCTCATAGGTGTCCAGAGCCATCCGCCGGTGATCCGCCGAGCCCGTGAAGTTGTACGCGAACGCCACACCGTCGAGGACCAGCAGGTTGGGCCCCCCTCCGTGCCGCTCCTGCGGCGACTGCTTGTAGTAGTACCGCCCCGGCGCCGCCGTCATCTCGGTGTCAATCCAGTCGCAGAAGCGGGCGATGGCCCAGCCCACGCTCTCGTCCCCGGTTTCCTCGTAGTACATCACCAGCCCGCGCATCAGCACCCCCGTCATGAACACGCAGCCGCCTTCATAGGCTGTCTGCTCGAAGATCGGGCGCGAGCTCACACCCCGGATCGGGTCCTGGTAGCTGAGCACCTCCCGCACTTTCTTGCGCGCCGCCTGCAGGAGCGCCTCATCCCGCGTGACGCGATATAGCCCCATCAAGCCGATCAGATTCCACCCGGCATTGCGTTCTCCACCGCCGTACGTGCTCCGATTGGCCACGCGCGCGAAGTACTTCCCGGCCAGCTCCGCCATCTCTCCCGCCCGGTCATCCCCCGTGAGCAGCCAGTAATCCACCATCCCCTCCAGCCAGCTATGGCTGACCGAGGGTGGATCGCCAGTGTGCGTCTCGCTGTGATGGTGCGGCGCGCCGACCCAGTCGGGATGCTTTGCCGAATAGTGGATCAGGTCCACATCCATGTAGTGCCGCGCCGCCTGCTCGCCCAGCTCAAAGGCCTCGGGGTCCTCCGCGCGCAGGTGCTGGAGAAACAGCGCGTGCGCATGGTCGTATTCCGTGTTCGACCAGTAGGTCAACGCCTCGCCCCAGCCCCATTTGAACTGGGTATCCCCAAAGTTCTCCATCCCGTACCAACCGCTTCGCTCCCGCTCCACCAGACGGCTCGACGCCAGCTCGTCCGCCTGCGCCTCATAGGCCGGGTAACGCACCGGATCGCGCGGCATGATCGGGCCCCAGGCTTCGATCCCGGCGTGCCACTCCGCAGGCGCAGTTACCACCACTGGCCGCTCAAAGGCGGCAAACGCCTGCGCCACGGCCTCCCAGCTCTCCTCCGCCCCACCCAACCACAGCATCAGCTCGTGCGTAATCGCCTCGCCCTGGGCGCACCAGAAGGGCTCTTCGCCGGCCCACAGGTCCACCCGCAGCCCTTCCGGCGTCGCCTCGGTCGCCTTGGGGTACATCTCCCAGAAGTGCCGCACGCCGGCCGCGATCACTCCACTGTCACCTCGGCCGGCCACCCAGCCACGCGCCCGTTTTCCCTGCTCAACCGCTTGCTCCGCAGACACCAGCCGCCATTCCCCGGCGCTCAACTGCTCCAGACGCGCGGGTAGGACGACCTCAGCCGAGGGATGCCCCTTTTCCGTGCCGAAAGTTACCATCTTGCCCTGATTGGTCGGAACGAACACGCTCAGACGCCTGACGGCAACCTTGCCCTCCGTGGATTCGTGCGTGAGCGTGTGGTACAGCCGCACATACGGCTCGCCACCGTACCCCTCCACCCGTAGATCGTACCGCAAAGGCCCCCGTTGCTCCCCGGCGTAGTACCAGCCCTTGAGCAGCACCGTCGCTCGCAGCGGCCCGCGTCTGAGCACCTTCACCAGCTCCGGCGGCCCCGCCTCGAACTCCGCCGCCTTGCCGTCGGCGCCCTGCACCACTGCCGTCCAGCGCAGCGGCCCCGTCACCAGCGGCGCGCCGGCTCGCAAGACCGGCCCCACGCCGCCCGCAGTGGCCTTCGGAATGGTCAGCTTGAGTTCCCGTGTCTCTAGAACTAACGCGTCACCCTCCGCTACGCTTACATCCTCGCCGGCGCTGACCGGCGCAGTCTCTTGGCCATAGCGCAGGCGGCAGCGGCCGCCCTCGCTCTCCACAGTGCTCCGAAAGTCCACCACGGCCCAGCGCACCGAGCCGTCCGGCCAGCGACACAGCGGCTCCACTTGCACAGCACTCGGTCGCCCACCGGCATCCACCACGGCGATCTCCCGTCCCTTCGTCACCGCCCCCTCCGGAAAAGGCAGCCCCACGCGCAGCACCGCCGCCTCCTGCCGCGCTCTGCTCAGATTATGCAGCCGCAGCCTGACCTCCCCGCTCTGCGGCGGCGGATCCGCCACGGGCCGAAACTGCGGCTGGCGCTCCGGCAGCGGCGGGAAGGTGATCGCGGGCGGGTGCTCCGCATAGCCGCTGATGAGCTGCACCCGGGCCCAGAACACGTCGGTGGCAAAGGGCGCCTCCGTGTCCTGCGCGTCGCGCACCCGCAGCGCCAGCTTGAACTCCCGGGCCTCCTGCAGGATCTCGCTGATCTCCAGGTCCACGAATCGCGAGCCCGGCGTGGTGCCGTTCCGACCCAGGACATCCTCCTGCCAGACGACCCGATCGTTGATCAGCACCTGCTTGAACCGCACGCCCTCCCGATAGTCCTCCACATACTTGGCCGCTCGGTCCCGGTAATACACCGCCTGCTTCTTTGTCCCCACATAGTCGTCGGTCCGATAGAACCGCAGCACCGTCGCCTCCGGACGTCGCCCGGCCAGCTTCACCATGCGCCACAGCGTCCCGGAATCGCCCTCTTGGGCCGGCGCAGAAGGGTGCGACATGGTGTACACCCCCCGCCGATCGAGCCGACCGGTGAAGGAGCCCTGCGCCACGAACTTCCACTGTCCGTCATCAAAGGACAGGTCGGCCATGAAGACCCTTCCCCCCAGTCTCTCTTGTGCGCCGCAGACGCCCGCGGTAAGCACCGCCGTCCCCAGGCAGGTAAGCGCGATCACTCTGCGCATAACTTGAATCCTCCAGCAATCTTCCCTACTGCTGCGTGCGCCGCGGTAAACATTTCCCGCCCTTTCGGCGTCCTTATAAGCGGTAGGACTCCGGAGCTTCTCGCGTGTTCCGGGTGGTGATTGCTATGCGGAAACGGAGCCGATTGAACATCGCCTTGCTGAGCTTTGCGGCCCTATGTCTCCTGGGCGCGGCGGTCAGCGCTGCTCCAGACAACGCAGCCGCCTCGCGCCAGGTGACCGTCGTCATTCCTTTGAAGTGGCTTGATGCCGAGGCCTTTGCCCGCTCCTGCGGGTGGGCGATCATTCCGGGCAGCATTCTGTCCGGTGTTCCGGCGCCCTCGGCCAACCTGAGCGGCCGGCGCTGGGGCCGGTACGGCCTCGGCGGGCAGGGAGCCGGTTTGTATGGCATCTCGCCGTCGTACGGCGGACTCGGTACGCCGGGCCTGCAGCCCCTGGTTAGCTCCCGCGACAACTCGCTTCTGATGCGCCGATCGAGCCCCGGCCTGCGCCGGCAGACCCCCGTTCCCGTGAGGCGCTAAGCAAATGTTGACTTCCGGCTTGCCGGGCGGCGTTCGCCGCCCGACCCCCGGGGAGAGCGCGCTCGACGGCGCGCTCTCCTCTTTCCCGCCCTCGGCGCAGTTGCGGCGCTACTTCTTGGCCGCGAACCAGATCTCCACCTGGATATTCTCCTCGAACGGCACGCCGATGCCCTCTGCGTACTTCCAGTCGGGCGGCTGCGTGTAGGTCGCGGCTGAGATGTCCGAGGAGCAGCGGCGACCGTCGGCCAATTCAAGGTCCAGCCAGAAGCGCCGCAGCTTGAAACAATCGTGGTGCGGATTCTCCAGCCGGAACCTGTTCCGGACGCCCAGGCTCCGGATCGCCTCCGGCGTCAGCGGCACGCCGACCGCCTCAGCCCAGAGGCCCTCCGTCTCCCTGCCGCCCGCGGGGGCCATGTGGCCCAGCTTGATGCCGTTCAGAACTGCCTCAGTTGCGTACTCGCCGGTCCCGGACAGCCCCATGCCGT
The DNA here is from genome assembly GCA_029820995.1 of Candidatus Zipacnadia bacterium. GTDB lineage: Bacteria > Armatimonadota > Zipacnadia > JALGUG01 > JALGUG01 > JALGUG01. Next base: position 2,428 of record JALGUG010000028.1, on the reverse strand, counting down.
CATAGCGCAGCCACCCGGACTTCGCCTTCCGCAGATCGGCGACCGTCAGCCCCTTGACCGGGAACGGGCCCGCCTCGCGTCGGTACCGCTCAGTGTCACTCTCGAGCGTACGCACCAGAGTCTTCTTCAGGGTCTCAAGGCGCATGTCGGCCCAGCAGGCCCAGTCGCCGCTGGAATTGTCGGCCTCGCCGACGTCCGAGATCAGCTTCACCCGAACGGTCTTCCCCGCCCAGGGCGTCAGATCGGCCACAAGGTCCTTCCACTCGTGCTCCGTCACCACCGTCTGCGCTACCGAAGTCGCCCGGCCGGCGTCGTCCACGACCTCGACCCGGAACAGAATGCCGTCTCCGGGGTCGCTGCCGTCTTTCTTGCCCACCGAGGCCCGAAAGGCCGCCGGCGTCTGCGGGAGCTGAACCGGGTCGTACAGCGCAAAGGAATAGCCGACCGCGCCGACCCAGGGCGGGTGCATGAACAGACCCTTCTTGCTCTTCTCACCGCAGGACATGGCTTGCGGGGCCACATGGCCGCGGGTCTGCCCGAAGTCATACCGCTCGTCCTCGCCGCGAATCCTCATCCCCGCCTGGTACTTCTCGGGCATCGGCGCCACCTGATGGTGGCCGAGCTCGGTGCGCAGAACCCGCTCGATCCGCTGCTGGAGGTCCCCGGCACGGACCTCCACGACGATAGTCTCGATCGCCTCCTGCTCAGGCTTCCCCAGGTCCACCATCGCCGTGACGGGCCGGCCCGGCACCAGGGAGACCGTCTGCTGCTTGCCATTGCAGGTCAGCGTCGCCTCCCGCCGTTGAGGCAGGTTGCTGGTCAGCGCGACCCGTAGCGTATCGCCGTCCAGGCTCAGTCGCGCGTCTGCCAGCGGCGCCACAGTGAAGTCGATCCATGCGCCCTCCAACTGCCGCCAGACGCGGTCGCCCGGCTTCGCGTCGGCCGGGATCTGCAGCTCGTGCCTTTCGCGGCCGCGCACGACCACGCGCTCGCCCGCCACAACGGTATCCCGCTCGCAGGTCAGTTTCGCCTCGGGCGCAGGCCCGGGGCTGAGCAGATAGCTGAACGCGCCCTCCACGGGCATCACGTACGTCAGCCCGCGCGAAACCCGCACCTGCGCCGGACCGATCTGCTTGTTCTCCTTGTCCAGCGCCACTGCGCTCGCGCCGGCGACCGCAAAGCCGCACTCCGCCCCCTGGTAGGGAATGATCTCGAACTTCCCCTCGGGCAGAATGCGGCAGATGCCGATGCCGTTCCCCGCGGCCTTCTCAAACCGCAGGAACTTACCGCGCCCGTCCACATACAGATACGCCGGCGTCGCCGCATAGTCGCCGCGGTGGCCATCTTTCAGTCCGCTGAACACCTCGATAGAGCCGTCCGGCATCCAGCCCGCGTAGCCGTTCGGCGGCAGCTCGACGCGCCGCCCGTACGCGTCCACGGTCATCGGCTCCGTCGTGTGCCCGTTGGCCACCGTCACGCAGCCGTTGCTGTAGCGCGTCACGATCTGCGAGCGCTTATACGCGCCCGTCGCCAGGGCCGCCGACGAGTCCAGCAGCTTGCCCTCCGCATTCGCATAACGGATCTCCCGCGCGCTCGCCAGGGCATATTCGCTGTGAAGCTGCTGGAGCATGTAGTAGCTCCGCAACGCATTCTGGAGGCCGCCCTCATAGGCCAGAAAGCCCGTATGTCCGAAGGCGACCGTCGCCGCCAGGAAGCGATCAATCGAGGCGTCAATCTCGGCCCGCGTCCGCCCCAGACTGTGGCCCCGGCCGTAGAACATCCCCGGATTGCCCATGCCGAAATTGCAGCACAGGTCGTGCATCTTGCGCAGGTCAAAGTCCACCAGCCACGGGTTGACGGCCGGCTTGTACCGCTGGTCCTGGCCGTAATTGCCGTCGGTCAGGCCGCAGTAGAAGCAGTGGTTGTTGCCCTCCGAATAGACCGGGCCGTTCCAGGCCGCCTTCTGGTGCAGCATGATCTCCCCAAAGGCGTAGAACACCGCGGCGAAGGTCCCCGCACCCGGTACACGGTAGTCGTAGTCCACTCGGTCCCAGGGCGCCACCGCGGTGTGGACATCGCAGTACGCCGTGCTGAAGTGGAACTTCTTCTGGATCTCGGGCGCCAGTCGCGCGCAGTACTCCACGGCCCGCGCGGGCTTGGGGGCGTAGCAGCGCGCCCAAGCGCGTTGAAGCTGATTGTCCGGCGTCCGGCTGATCAGGTCAATGCTCCAGAACTCGTTCACCGGCGCAAAGTCCGTGAAGTTGTTGTACGGGCCGTACACAAAGCCCAGCTTGTCCTGCATGGCCCGGGCGTAGTCGTACTGCCCTTTGTCGCCGCCCTTCTTGGGCGCCGCACGGGTGCGGAAGGTGAAGCTTTCCCCGCCGTCGCGCCAGCCGGTCTCGTGGTCCGTGATCACCACCTGCCTCAT
>JALGUG010000243.1 GCA_029820995.1 Candidatus Zipacnadia bacterium | reverse complement strand
GGCGGAGCGACTTCATCGCCCTCCTGGCGGCGGCCCTGGCCGCCCTCCTGGGCGAAGCCGTACTGATGTCCATCGTGCCCGACACCTATATGCTTGATGCGATCCTGGTGGCGGGTACGCTCGTCTGCTGGTACTGGGGCGTCATCCGCCACGGCGCCTACTTCCTCCTGGGAGGCTTGCTGCTCGGCCTCGCCTATCTCACTCGTAGCGATGCCGTCCTCGCGCTGGTTGCGCTGCCCATCTATCTAGCCCTTGCTTGGCGTCGCAAGTTCTGGCAAACACCCCGTTGGTGGCCGGCCACCGCACTAGTCGTGTTTGCGATTGTCATCGCTCCCTGGCTGGTTCGCAACACCGTTGTCTTCGGAAGCCCCACGCCCCCGATCCTGGGCAAGCTCATAATCTTGCCCACCTACTGGGACATCTTCCGCGCGGACCTCGACTCCATCACTGTGGCTGAATGGCTCCAGCAGAAGCACGGACTTGGCGGCGCGCTGGTCTATCGCACCGTCACCGTTCTCCGAGTGATCCAGTGGCTGCTCGGCGTTTTCGGCCTGGCCGCCCCTTTTGCCTTGCTCGGCCTGTGGAAAGACCGGCGCCAGGAGGCCTTGCCCTTTTGGATCCTGGGCCTCCTCTTGTGCGCCGGCTATCCCCTGCTCCTGCCCGAGCTCTGCCTGAAAGGGAGCTTGCAGCGTTCCGCCCCGGCGCTGTTTCCTATCCTGTGCGTCGCGGCGGCCGCCGGACTGGTGTATGGCGCTGAATGGCTGGCCGCTCGCCGGCACAGCCCCTCTCCCTGCGGAATAGCCACCGTTCTGGCCATTCTGCTGCTCCTGAGCACGGCAGGCCTGGCTGTTCACAGCATCCCGAAGCGTTGCACCTATGTGGACTACGATCCCTACTACCTGAACCGCGAGCGCGTCGCTGCGTTCTTCGCGCGGAATGCCCGTCCCGGCGAGACGGTCCTCACTGACGACCCTTGGAAGCTGCACGAAGTCACCGGCTTGCGGGCCCTCCAGACCCCATCTGACGGCGTGGAGGCGCTCCACACACTGGCGAAACGGTTCGATTGCCGCTATCTTGTCGTCATGGGGCTGCACGTTGCCAAAATCCCGGGCCTGGCTGCCGAGCTGTCTGATCCGCGGAAGATGCTGCTGCTGCGCCGGTACTCCACCCGGGCCCGCCATGGTGGCCTGCACATCTTCGATCTGCGTGGCGGTGGGCCTGACGCCGTGGCCTCCGTGAAAGAAAACACCAAAGGCGTCGCTCTCGTCTCTCGCAACCGGCCGGCGGAAGCCCTGCCCCACTTCGAGGCCGCTCTGGCTCTCGCTCATTCGCACGGGGAGGAACAGATCCTGCTCAACTTGGCCACCACGCATTTGCGGCTCAAGCAAATCGCGCCGGCCCGGCGATACCTGGAGCGGCTACTCACCCTGGACCCACCCAATATGCCGGCACACTTGCACTATGCCCGGCTTCTGGCACGGCTTGGCGATACCGCAGGCGCCCGTCGGCATTACGAGGCAATCCAAAAGTGTGATCCGGAGGCCGCCCGCCTCTGGCACGTCTCCCAGGAATTACGGCAGTTGGGCCGCGCGGGCCCCGGGCAGACCGCCCCCCGACCGTGAAGCTGTAAGCGCATTCCCGCGTTCGCATGCTCCGAAACCGAACGGCCCGCACCTTCCGGCGCGGGCCGCCTACTGTTACCGAGTCAACGCGCAAGCCTTAGTACTCCGGCGGCGGAGTCGGAGGCGTTTTCTCCTCTTCCGGCAGCTCGGCCACCAGCGCTTCCGTCGTCAGCACCAGCGCCCCGATGCTGGCCGCGTTCTCCAGCGCAGACCGCACAACCTTTGCCGGATCCGTGATCCCCGCCTTGACCAGATCGGTGTACTCCTCCCGCAGCGCATCGAATCCGAACCTATCGTTCTTGCTCGCGCGCACTTTCTCCACCACGATAGACCCCTCGTGGCCCGCGTTGTCCGCGATCTGGCGCAGCGGCTCTTCCAGCGCCCGCTTCACGATGGCAATGCCGGCGGCCTCGTCCTCACTATCCGCTTCCAGTTCGTCCAGGCAGGCCGCAGCTCGCAACAGCGTCACACCACCACCGGGCACCACGCCCTCCTCAATGCCCGACCGTGCCGAGGACAGCGCATCTTCGAACCGATGCTTGCGCTCCTTGAGCTCCGTCTCGGTCGCCGCACCAACTTTGATCACCGCCACGCCGCCGGCCAGTTTCGCCAGTCGCTCTTGCAGCTTCTCACGGTCATAGTCCGAATCGGTCGTTTCGATCTGCTGCTTGATCTGTGCGATCCGACCGTTGATTGCCTCCTCCGAGCCGGCTCCCTCGATGATCGTGGTGTCATCCTTCGTCACGACTACCTTCTTGGCCTGACCCAGTTCAGTGAGCTGCAGGTTCTCCAGCTTGATACCCAGGTCCTCGGACAGGAACGTGCCGTTGGTCAGGGTCGCAATATCCTGCAGCATCGCCTTCCGCCGGTCGCCAAAGCCCGGCGCCTTCACGGCGCAGCTCTGCACAATTCCCCGGATCCGGTTGACGACCATCGTTGCCAGTGCCTCGCCCTCTACATCCTCCGCCACCACCAGCAAGGGCTTCCCGGCCTTCGCCATTTGCTCCAGCACGGGGATCATATCCGCCACGGCGCTGATCTTCTTCTCGTGGATCAGGATGTAGGGCTCCTCGAGAACGCACTCCATGTTCTCGTTGTCGGTGACGAAGTACGGCGAGATGTAGCCCTTGTCGAACTGCATTCCTTCAACGACCTCAACCGTCGTCTCCGCAACCTTGGACTCCTCGACCGTAATTACTCCGTCCTTGCCCACCTTATCCATCGCATCGGCAATCTGCCGGCCGATCTCCGGGTCGTTCCCAGCGATCCCCGCCACGTTCGCGATGTCCTCGCTGGTCTTCAATTCAATGGCCCGCTTCTTGATCTCGGCGACTGCAGCCTCCACGGCCTTCTCGATCCCGCGCTTAAGCAGCATCGGGTTGGCGCCGGCGGCCACATTCTTCAGGCCGGCCTTGACTATCGCTTGCGCCAGGACCGTGGCGGTCGTCGTGCCGTCGCCGGTAACATCGTTCGTCTTGCTGGCCACTTCGCGGCAAAGCTGGGCGCCCATGTTCTCGTAGGCTTCCTCCAGCTCGATCTCCTTGGCCACTGTTACCCCGTCCTTGGTGATCGTCGGCGACCCCCACTTCTTGTCCAGCAGCACATTTCGACCCTTCGGACCCAGGGTCACCTTCACGGCGTTCGCCACCGCATCCACACCCTCTTCCAGCTTCCTCCTGGCCTCCTCCTCGAAGGCAAGTTGCTTTGCCATGCTCTTCCCTCCTTTATCACACAGCGCCACAACTCGGACCCCGCGCGCAACGAGGGCGGTCGGCTGCCACATCGCCCCGCACGCCCGCGGTCCGGAGGGCGTGCGCTAGTCTATTTCTTGCTCTTGACCCTCTTCGCAGACTTCTTGGCCGCCGGCTTCTTGTCCGGTTCCTTGATCGCGAGTATCGAGTCTTCGTCTACCAGCAGGTAGTCCTCCCCCGCGATCTTGATCTCCGTGCCCCCGTACTCCGGGTAGATCACGATGTCGCCCTTCTTCACTGCCAACTCCTGCACGCTACCGTCATCCAGGACACGTCCCGTTCCGACCGCGATCACCTTGCCCTCTTGAGGCTTCTTCTGCGCCGAGTCCGGCAGCAGAATGCCTCCCTCGCTCCTATCTTGTGCAGAGAGCGGCTGTACCAATACTCGGGTGCCGAGCGGTTGAATCAACCATCTCACCACCTTTCAGTGTAGTGCCGTCCCGGCCCGAGGCCCTCATACCCTCAACACGCCGGGAGGTCGCAGACTACGCGGCCGGGCAGCCAACAGCCGCGTTCTTGCCCGAAAACTTAGCACTCGCTAGCCCTAGAGTGCTAAACACGCGCTATTATACTCACTAGCTGCCGGTTGTCAAGGGGGGACTCAAGATTCTTCTAGCAATTCCTGTAACCAAGCTTCGCTGCGCCACTGATCTGCTCCAAGTCGCCTCAGAGCCTCACCGGACAACCACAGTCGCGCCTGACAGCACTACCGCACCAGCCGTGAAACCACTTCCACGCAATTGCCCCGCAGTCACAGGCCTCCGCCCGAAAACCCTCCCTCTCCTGCGATGGCACTGTGGTCCACGCCCAGAAGAGGGACCGAAGCTGAGCCGAATCCGTCGTATGTCCCGCTGTGTGCCACTGTGCGCTCATTCTTGGCGGACACGGACGAGGTCGGAGCCCCCCTCCGGCCCGCCTCTTGCCGTCGGTTTGTACCAGCCCCTCCAGGCGCGATTGTCCTTGGTCGTTGAGACTGCAAAACCACTTCTAGTCCTCCTGAACTCTCGCCAGGAACATCGCCACCGACTCCCGCCACATGCGCCACATCGCCGCTCCGGCCTCCGCCGTCGCCAGCGAGGGGTCACCGAAGGCTCCCGTCTGCGACAGCTCGTCTGTGCGCCAGGCCCAGGCGGGCACCGACGAGCGGGCCAGTTCCGGCCGAGCCAGCTTGTCTCTTTTCACCAGCTCAGGCCGGTCCGCCAGCGTCTCCGACGTCTCCCACATGCCAGCGTGGATCCCCATCTGCCCCTCCACTGGGATCACGCCCTCGTCCCGCAGCCGCTGCGTCTCGGACCGTACGTGCCCATCCGCATGACCCGGATGCAGATAGATCCGGACCTCTCGCCCCTGGAGTGCCTCTTCCTCCATCACCCGGTACATCGCCACGATGAGCGGCGCCTCGTTCCCGCCATTCCCGTTCACGATCACGATCTTCTTGAATCCGTGCCGCACGACCTCCTGCAGAACGTCCGTCACGGCCGCAATGTACGTTTCGAATCGCAGGGAGATCGTGCCCGGGAAGTTCATGTGATGGCACGACTGCCCGTACGGCAGGGCCGGCAGTACCAGGCACTTGACCCCGTACTCATGCCGTGCCAGGTCCGCGCCGTCGTTGGCGTTCTTCTCCGCGATGTTCGCATCCGTGTCCACGGGCAGCATCGGCCCGTGCTGCTCGATGGCTCCGGCCGGGAACACGACGATGTAGTCCTCCGCCGCCGCTGCTTTGATGTCCTCCCAGGTACACTCGCCCCAACGTAGTTGCATCCGCCGGTCCACCCTTCGCAGTCAGGCGTCACTCTGCACGAATCTTCCTTAGCACCGCGTATCGCTCAACAGTCCTCGGGTCCACACTCCAAGATCGGCCCTTCCATCCCGGGGCGTTCCTCGGGCCGTGGCACCACCAGTGCAACGCTCTCCAGCGCAACGAATGCCACTCCTACCTCCTCGGGCTTACCGTCCGGTCCCACGATTTGCGCTTCAGTGATCGGCAGGAACTTGCGCTCCACGGAGTTGAGGTAGTCGCTCAAACGCTCCCCTCCCGTCACGTGGATCGCCCCCTGGACCACGACACCGCCCATCAGCAGCACCCGCACCCGCAGCGGCGTTGTTTGCGACTTCAGGAAGGCGATGAACACGTCACACGTCGCACATTGCTTGCGGTCTAACTGACAGCAGGGAGCGGCATCCACCTCCCAGCAGTTCAGCCCTCGTTTGCGTACTGTACAGTTTGCGCACACCGGCTCAGTCGGCCCGCGTAATTGCGCGCAAAAGTTGTCCGCGCCCCTGGATTCGGAGCCTGCAGCGTTGGAACTCACGGGCGGACCCGGTTTCTCGCCCACGCGTGGCCCTCCTTTCTGTACACTGGCTGTTCAGGCAGGCTCTTGTCCGCCTGGAGGAGAAACACCTCTCCCGTCATCGCAAGGGAGGTGCTGGGCAATGTCACGTTTGCCCCGCGTTGGCGTGGTCGGCTACGGCTATGGTGGAAAGGTCTTTCACGCCACTCTCGTAGCCGCGTGTTCGGGTCTGGAGCTTGCCGCGGTGTGCAGTCGCTCGGAGGCCAAGCGCCGCGCAGCCGAGGCCGACTTCGGCGTCCGCACCTATGCCGACTATGCTGACATGATTCGCGATCCCGAACTGGATCTTATTTCCATCTCGACGCCTAATGACCTGCACGCCCCTTTCGCTATCCAGGCCATGGAAGCCGGCAAGCACGTCGTCGTGGACAAGCCCTTTGCGCTTACCGCGGACCAGGTCCAAGAGATGATCGCCGTCCGCGACCGCTGCGGCGTCCTGCTCAGCCCATACCAGAACTCCCGCTTCGATAGCGACTTCCTCACGCTGCAGCATTGCCTGGCTCAGGGCTTGCTCGGCGAGGTCATCTTGATCGAGGCCGCGTGGCAACGCTACGCCACGACGCGCAGCACATTTCGGGCCTTCAAGGAACACGGGGGAGGCCCCTTCTACGACTTCGCACCCCACTTCCTCGACCAAGCCCTCCAGCTTCTAGGCTCCAATGTCGAGACCGTATACGCCGACTTCCTCTACACCAACCCCGACTACGATATCGAATGGAGCGCCCACTGTTGGCTGCGCTTTGCCTCCGGCGCGCGCTTCAGCATGGAAGCCGGATACATTTCTCGCCTGCCGAAGCCGCGCTGGTTCGTCCGTGGCACCATCGGCACCTTCCGCAAAGAGCACCGGGACACGCAGGAGCAGCACATGAGCCGGGGCCGCACCGGCCCCCAGCCCGATCCGCCGGAAGAATGGGCGACCGTAGCAACCGAGGTCGGTGGCGTGCCCACCGAGATGCGCATCGAGTCCGTCACGACCAAGTCCTACATGACCTATTACGAGAACATCGCCGAGGCCATCACTACCGGGACCGAGTTGTTGGTCAAGCCCGAAGAAGCCCTCGAGACCGCGCGCGTGATGGACGCGGCCATGCAATCGGCTGCCACCGGCGAGGTCGTTCGCATGGGCTCCTAGCCGCATACGCACCAGAGGTGAGCAATTTTGCGTGACGCCTGGGCCGTGTGGCGCAATACGCGCATGATCGTGCTAGTCGCCCTAACGGCCGGCGTGTACGCTGCCGTGCTGATCCCTTTCAAAGTCTTCCCCATCCAGATACCCAATGTGACCGAGTTCCGTCCGGCGAATGTGCTGCCCGTCGTCTGCTCCCTGCTCTTCGGGCCCGCGGCTGCTTGGGGCGCCGCTTTCGGCAATCTGATCGCCGACTTCTTTGGCACTATCGGACCGGGCAGCGCCTTCGGCTTCGTAGGCAATTTCCTGCTGGGCTACCTGCCCTATCGTCTCTGGCTGACTTTTTCGCCCCGGCGGCGAGCCACTGGTGCACCGGATCAGATCCCCTTGTATCTGTTCGTCACTGCCCTCTCGGCTGCCGCCTGTGGCGTCTTCATCGCCTGGGGCGTAGA
>JALGUG010000242.1 GCA_029820995.1 Candidatus Zipacnadia bacterium | reverse complement strand
CACATCTACGGCATCGGGCAAAACGTGCGGGGCATCCGCCGGGAGGCGAACGCACATCTGCGGGCCGAGGGCAGGGAGATCGTGAGCGAGCCGACCTATGACGCCGACGGGAACCGGCTGCCGTGGGCGACGTATCGGCTCGCTCACATTGAACTCGAGGAGCACCTCCGCAGGAGCAAAGAGGAAATCGCGCGGCGTGCTGAGCTGGCCGGCCGTCACTTTGAAACCACGCCGGTTCGTCCTCAGCGGCCGGCCAGCAGGCGCCCGCGCATCTGCGCCAGCGGGAACGCGCGACCGGCGCGGCCAGAGCAGGCGAGTTTGCTGTGAAAGAATCGCCTTGACTTCGTCGAGAACGGAAGCGATGTATACACACCACGATTGATCTTGCAGCAGGAGAGGCGACAATGGCGGAACCGCGACGAGCATTGAGGGGACGGTTCATCCGCAAGCAGATCTGTGACTCGAAATCGGTGGCAGAGCTCATCAAGAAACGAGGACCGTGGGCGGGCCTGTTGTTCGAGCGGATGATTCTCTGGGGAGACGACGACGGCAGGCTGGTGGCCGAACCGCGGGTGATCAAGGCCCACTGCATCCCCTGGCACGACCGCTCGGTGCGCCAGGTCCAGGCCGACCTGGAGGAGATGCACCGGCTCGGGCTGATCATTCTGTATCAGGCTGACGGCACCCAGTACGCGGCATTTCCTGGCTGGCACCAGCATCAGCCGAAGCAGAGAGAGGAGCGCTACATTCCATCGGAGTTCCCTGCCCCACCTGGGCTGGATGACGTGGATGCGCCTCGCGCTATGCCTCACCGGTATGAGACGAGCCTCGCCGAGGCTGTCGCCGCTGCTCTCTCTACCGGGGAATGGCGTGTGGGCGGTCTGAGCATCATCTCCGTGGAGCGCGAGGTTCGCATTGGGAACTCCTACCTGGACCTGGTGGCCACCGCGGAGACTGGGGAGCGGGTCGTCTTCGAGCTCAAACGCTGGCGCCTCAGCCATAAGGGGGTAAGGCAGCTCTGTCGCTACATCGAGGCGCTTAAGGAGACTCTGCCTGGCGTGCCGGTGCATGGCGTTCTGCTCGGCTACGGCCTAGCTCGCGGGTTCGACCTGACCGCAGCGGCCAGCGCCGGTATCTCGGTGCTCATCTACGATGAGGATGGTCGCTGCCACGAGGCCGTTAGGGGCACGCTGTCGCCTCTGGAATGCTCGCAACTACCCGTTATTTCGCCGCGAAATAACAGTGATGTCACGGGGAAATCGCGAATCCAGATGGCAAAACGTTGTCAATGCCTAGAGGAGGAGGATGAGGTTAAGGTTGAGGAGGAGGTAGAGGGTAAGGGTTCCTCCATGTCTGCCGCCAGCAGGCGGCGCGGCTCTGGCCGCCAGACTGATGCGCAATGCCCCTGGTGTGCCAAGCCCACCAGCAACCCCCTGCAGTGGTACCACGACGAGGCGAAGCGCGTCCTGGGGCGGTGCCTGGTGATTGACGGCAGCGTGTGCGGACCGCTCATCGCCAAGCGAGAGCGTGAGCTCAGCAGAGAACGCTGCCATGAGCTCTTCGCCGCCTACCTCGCCTCTCAAGATCCCTTCGTGCTCGAGAGAGGGCATTCGCTCAAGCTGTTCTGCTCGAGCTCGATGCTGGACGGATTGGCAGCCGCTCTCGACGGAGGCTACACGCACGGTACGAGACAACGGGGCGGGCACGGGCGCCAGCCGCCGGCCAGCGCGGCCGCGTTCACACAGACCGGGAGGGTGGCGCTATGACGCGGGAGCAGTGGCTCGAGCGCTGCGGGGTCGGGGCGCGCTACTGGGACGCCTGCCGGGAACGGCTGCGAGAACCGCAGGTCATCTGCGCCTATCTCGACGACCTCGAAGCCCGGGTGAAGGATGGCAGGGGCATGTTGTTGCTGGGTCCGATCGGGGTCGGCAAGACCGCGGCGCTGGCGCTGATCGCCAAAGAGGCCCAGGGCAAGGTGCCAGGTGTCTGGTACGTGACGGTGACCAGGCTGATCGGTCATCTCCTGCGTCAGTCCGAGCTCCGGCGCGAGATGGTCTACGAACGGGCAGAGTACAACCTGCCCAAGGGCCGCGAGGAGGTGGTGGACCCGAAGGTCTGGCCACTTCTGCTCCTCGATGAGTTCGGCGCGGCCTACGAGTCCGACTATGCGATGGCGGCGCTGGAGGACTATCTCGGGTGGCGCTACGACCACAAGCTCGCCACCTGCGTGGCCTCCAACCTGACGCCGGAGCAGATCCGGCGCAACCCGCACTATGCCCGGCTCGTGGATCGGTGGCGGGAGACATGCGACGTGGTGGTGATCGGGGGCGAGAGCCAGAGGAGACCTTCAGGAGACTGAGAGATGGCGCGGATAGCGGTGGACTTCGACGGCACATTGCACCTCGGCCGATTCCCGGAGATCGGGGACCCGAACAGAGACCTCATTGAGGCGTTGGGCATCTGGGTGAAGGGGAGCCCTCATAACACAGTCATGATCCATTCCTGCCGTGTCAACACGCACTGGCCGGAGCCGGAGCGCGGAGAAAAGATCGAGGAGATGTTGCGCTGGCTCAACTCTCACCAGGTGCCGTTTCACGAGGTGTGGGGGCTCACGATCTACCGGCGCCTGGAGGAGAATCCCTGGCAGCCGGTCGTCCACTGGAACACCAATCCAGGCGATGTGGGCAAGCCGGTTGCCGACTTCTATCTGGACGACTTGGCGGCACGCCGACTGGAGGATCTGTGGGACCACGACACGTGGAGAAAGTGCCTCCGCCCCAGTGCTGAGGACAGGTGGTTCATGGAGCGGATGTTGAGGCGCCTGGAGGAGGCACGCCGATGAGCGACAGCCAGCAGATGCCCGTCATCTGCCCGCTTTGCGGCCGTCCGGTGCTGCCGGGCGCGGTGAGCGTCGCACGGCAACGGCACTCCTACGGGATGGTCGAGGTGCTGCTCCACCCCCGGTGTCTGGCGGGGAGGGAGACGCGGCTGGAGGCCATCATGGATGCCGCGGCCCGGGCGGCAGGCGAGGCACTCGCAGCACAAGCGGCCGCTGGGGTGGAGACACAGTGATGGCCACCATCCTCGACCTGCGCGTGATCAACCGGCCGGAGGGGCCCTGGTATCAGTTCTCGTGGCGGGCGGATCCGGCGGAGTGGGAGAGCACGCTCGCGGCGATCAAGGAGATCCCGCTCGAGGATCGGGAGTGGGATTCGGAGCGGAAGCTCTGGCGAGTGCGGGCGACCGGAGAGGCAACAGTCCAGCTGAGCCTGGCATTCGAGAACTTCTGGAGCGCGCTGGAGGCGTTGAGGAGCCAGAGAAGCTTGTTCGAGGAGGTTGAGGCATGAGATTGAGCGCAGATGGACGGCGTTTCCGCACGGCGGTCGAGCTGACCCAGAACCAGGTGAAGATGGCCATGCTGGTCTATCACCTGCTTCGGCAACGGGCCGCGCTGGGGGTGATCTTCGAGGACGAGGACGTTGACCGCCTGCGGCTGCTGGTGGACCAGGACGACCCCAACGTCTTCGCCCTGGAGATTCACCGCAAGGGTCACGGGTGGGACCGGCCGAGTCACGCGTTGCGGCATGAGGAGGTGGCAGTTAGTGGCTGAGCGGACCGCGACCGAATGTTGGGCATGGTCTCCTGCGGTTGGCCCGCCAGGTTGCGCCGCACACGGCTCCTGCGCCCTCCGCAAGCTGGAGGCCCCACACGACCCGTTCTGCGACGGGCAGTTTGAAAACCCCAGTGAGTGCTGGCGGCATGAGGCCGACCGCGCGGATAGAGTCGAAGAGCAACTGGCAGAATTGAGGGTGGCGGTGGAGAAGGCGCGAGCCAGGTTGCGGTGCGCAAAGGACACGGCGTTGGCGGTCCCCGACCTGCGACAGTCACGTGATCGCTGGCGCGAGGTGCAAAGCCTGGTTTCACATCTCGATATCGCTCTCCGCGCCCTCGGCGGAAAGGCGGCGGCCGAATGAGCGAATCCCAGATTCCCTTCTGCTCCCACGTCTGCAACCCGGTCACTGCCCGCCCGCCGGCCCGGCACAACGCGGGCTGCCGGGAGAGATGTTGGGCGGCGCGGCAGGCGCGGCGTGGCTTGCCGTACATTCATGGAGGAACGCGAGCCTGCTACTCCTGCGGCGATTCCGGGCTGTCTGGACCAAGAGACGGCTCCAGCCCCCTCGAAAGCCCCTGCCCCGTATGTGGAGACAAGGGCCGCGTTCCCGTACCCTTCTCCGAGATCGTCTATCACCCCGAACGGCTGAAAGAGCCGTTGCGGTGGCGGAAGCCGCGGGTGGTGTTCGTGTGCAGTCTCGGCGACCTGTTCCACGACCAGGTCAGCGACGAGTTCCGCGACAAAGTCTTCTCTGCCATCGCGCAAGCGGCGCCAGTGCACACCTTCCTGGTGTTCACCAAGCGCGCGGGAAACGCGAAGCGATACATGGAGGGGTGTCGGCGCGGGGCGGATGATGTTGGAGGACGCTTCCCCTGGCCCAACGTCTGGCTCTTCGTCTCGTGTTCAACCCAGGCGGAGGTTGACGAGCGGGTGCCGTTGCTGTTGGAGACGCCGGCCGCGCATCGGGGGGTGAGCCTGGAGCCGTTGCTAACTGGCGTGACCATTGACGAGTACCTTCAGCCAGATCGCCAACCCGGCATAGCGCAAGTGATCGCGGGTTGTGAATCTGGTCCAGGCCGCCGTCCGGCTCCCCATGGGTGGTTTGCCGGATTGGCTGACCAATGCTTCGAGTCTGGGGCACGACTCTACATCAAACAGAAGTCCGAGAACCCCGACGGCACGGGGCGGGTGGTGGAGATACCGCCGGAGCCGGGAGACCTAGCGTGGAGGTTGCCGTGAACGAGAAGATGGAGACCGTATCGTTACGTGCCTCGCTCGCGGGGTTCGCGCGGCTGATGGAAGAGGCGCTGGCCAGGAAGGACTCGCGGATTGCATCGGGCGAGTGGATGCACTGGCGCGAAACTCGTATGCCGGTCGAGTACCTAGTCGCCAAGGCAGAGGAGTGCCTTGCTGGTCTGCGCGCCGGCCTTGCCCTTGGAGACGCGGGCAAGGTCACGCATGAGGCCGTGGACCTGGCTAACTTCGCGATGATGATCGAAGACAGAAAGGGGCGGCCGTGACCATCCGCATCACCACGGTCCCCCGAGCGATCAAGGAGTTCGGCCCGCCCGACAAGTGGCCGGAGTACGAGGTGTACGTGGGGCGCGCCTGCCCGCGGCGTGGGCTGAAAGCGAGCCCGCTGGCGAACCCGTATGCGGCAGAATCCTTACCGGGCGACCGGGGCGACGACGCGCGACGACGGGCGGTGCGGCTTTATAGGGACAGATTACAGCGGTTACTTGATGTGCGCGAGGTGCGCCCAGACAGATTCCCCGAGGCGCACGATGCGATCTCTATGCAGGCAGTAATCGCAAGTCTGCGATTGTTGGGGTCTCGGCACGGCCGCCTCGTTCTCGTCTGCTGGTGCTTCCATGAGAATGAGGATGGCACCTGGCAAGGGAAGCGGCCGTGTCATGCGGAGGTGATTCGGGAGGTGCTGGGGGCTAAGTGATGCTCGACTCACTGCTCGCGATAGACCTGGGATGCGACGGCGCGATGGTCGTGATCCGCAACGTGGGTAACGGGCCGGAGGTGGTCTGTCCGCCCTACTCGTGGCGGTTCCGGCGGCGAGACCGGTACGAACGCCGCAAGGCAGAGGTCCACAATCACCTGCGTCTGTTGCTGCAGGAGTACCGGCCGCGAGTGGTGGCCATGGAGGATCCGCGTAGCATTCTGGGCCGGCGGCACGTTGGCGTCTCTCAGTCATGGATGGCGGCGCAGATGGCGCTGATCTGCGAGCTGGCGCGGCCGAGCCCGAGGGTGATCCGGGTCCCAGGGCAGGGGCCGAAGGCGGCGGCGCGGGCCTGGGCCATCCTGCGCTCGTCGTTCGCCGAGATCCTCTCTCGGGAGGAGATGAGAGAACTCTCCGGCGATGCCGGAGAGCACGTGCGCGACGCGTGTGCCGTGGCGCTGGCCGCACTGGCGCGGCTGCCGCGGGCGAGTGGAAGGGAAACAGTGGGCAGGCGGGCGAATTGATATGAGCGTGAGAGCTGCTATCTACGCGCGCTACAGTTCGGACAAGCAGCGCCCGGCGAGCATTGACGACCAGGTGCGCCAGTGCCGCGCCGAGATCGCCCGCCGCGGCTGGGACGAGGTGGCCTGCTACTACGATGCCGAGATCGCCGGCAGCGTGACGCAGCGGAGGCCCGGCTACCAGCGCCTACTGGCCGGCGCCCGCCGAGGGGAGTTCGACGTCATCGTCGTTGACGAGCTGTCCCGCCTGAGCCGGGATTCCGAGGAGCTCGCGGGCCTGCGGAAGCGCCTGAAGTTCTGGGGCATCCACCTGCGGGCCTTGGATGGGCTGGATACGGTGACTGCGCCGGAAGCCGCCGGGCCGATCATGCTCGTCAAGTCGTTCGTGAACGAGGCTGAGCTGGCGGCCACGGCCGCGCGGACCCGGCGGGGGCAGCGGGGCCGGATCCTCGCCGGTTACCACGCTGGCGGTGCACCCTACGGCTACCGGAGCAGGCCTGTGCACGCCGATCGCCCGGGCGATCCACCGGGAACTGGGCCGGTGGTGGGTTACGAGCTGGTGGTGCATGAGGCGGAGGCGGAGGTTGTGCGGCGCATCTTCCAGCTCTATGCCGATGGCTGGAGCGCCCGGCGCATCGCTGAGCAGCTGAATGCCGAGGGGGTGCCGCCCCCCGGCTCTCACTGGAAGGGCCGCACCGGAGTACGATGCACCTGGACGCACTCCGCGATCCAGGGCAATCGGAACAAGGGCGTGGGTATCCTGAACCAGGAGAAGTACATCGGGCGGCTGGTCTGGAACCGCAGCACCTGGCTTCGAGACCCGGATCGAGACGGCGTGCGCGTGCGGCGCAACCTCCCGGAGGACGAGTGGGTGGTGACTCAGGTGGAGAGCCTGCGAATCGTCCCCGACCACCTTTGGGAGCGGGTGAAAGAGCGACAGGATGCCGTGTCCGTGAACAACGGCGGGAAGGCTGCGCACAAGCGTGAGCGCCGGTTGCTGAGTGGCTTGCTGTACTGCCAGCAGTGTGGGGCGCGCATGGTGTTGAGCGGGAGAAACACCTATGCCTGCTCGGCCCGCCTGAACCGGGGCAAGAGCGTGTGTGACTCTCGAGTGACCGTCAGGGCGCGGGAGGCGGAGGGGAAGGTGCTTGAAACCCTCCAGCAGGTGGTCTATTCTGAAAACCTGCTGGACGAGGTGATCGAGAGGGCGCGACGGCGATGGGTGGCCGATCGGGCGCGCCGG
>JALGUG010000241.1 GCA_029820995.1 Candidatus Zipacnadia bacterium | reverse complement strand
GAGAGTCTCCAACGGCACGGCGAGACCCCGCCGGCCCATCTGGCCCGCGTGGGCGTCTTCGAGGTGCCCGTCTTAGCGCCCCACTGCGTGCACGTAACAGCCGAGGACCGCGCTCTGCTGCGGGACCACGACGTCGGCATCGCCCACTGCCCCACGAGCAACATGAAGCTCGCCTCAGGCATTGCGCCTCTGCCGGAGATGTCGGCCGAGGGCAACTCCGTCGGACTCGGCACGGATGGGGCGGCGTCGAATAACAACCTGGACCTGATGCAGGAGGCGCGACTGGCCGCTCTCCTACACAAGGTCAACAAGAGCGACCCGACCGTGGTCTCCGCGTACGAAGCCCTGTCCCTGGCCACACGCGGCTCGGCAAAAGCTCTGCACCTCGATGACAAAATCGGCAGCCTGGAGCCCGGCAAGCGCGCCGACTTCGCGGTCTTCGACTTCACTGGCGCGCACCTGGCGCCCCGGCACAACCCGGTTTCCCACCTCATCTACGCCTCGCATCCGCACGACGTGCGCACCGTTGTGGTGGAGGGGCAAATCCTGATGCGCGACTGGCTGCTGACAACCGTTGATGAGGGCGAGATCATCACGGAGGTCCGCTCCCGGGCCCGCCGCTTCGCGGAAGAACTGCGCTCCTAGAGAGCCGGCCAAGTGCGTCCGCCGTGGTGTCAGATCTTCAACTTCATCGTCGCCGATACCCCGACGCCGCCCACTCCGCGGATCGTCGAGGTCAGGTGCTTCTTGGTCGTCACTGGAATCAGCGCTCGGCCCCGGAAGTTGCCCAGCTTCAGGTCCACCTGTGCCACGCCCTGCACCTTCTTGACCTGCTCGGCCGGCCCCATGACCTGTGCAGCACCAATTGCCTTGTCACCGGACCCGATCTTCAGAATGGGAACCACCTTGGTCTGTCCCTCGATCGCCGCGTCGTGCTGGGCCAGGACCTTGTTGATGAACTTGTCAATGCTGCCGCCGAATTCCGACACAAGGTACCCAATGCCGAAGATCTTGACGACCTTGCCCAGATTGCCGATTAAGGGTATATCCGCCTGCGCCGGCTGGGGTGCAGTGATCAATCCCAGGAAGAGCCCCAAGGCGATCACCAGAATGCTGATCAGAATCCCGTGTTTGCCTCGCATGACTGTCCCTCCTAGAATCGGTAATCGCCCAGCCCGGTCACGCCCACGCCCTGCACGCGTCCCAGGTCGTCCTTGAGGCGCGTGGTGGAAACCGGAACGTAGATCTCGATTTCCAGGAAATCCTTGAAGTCCGCTTCGATCTGCGCCACCGCCTGAACCTGCTTGACCTTGGAGCGCGGTCCGTTCACGCGCGCTGCGCCTCCCCGGATGCCGCGCCCCACGCTGATCACTGGCACAATCTTGTCCTCGTAGGTCTCCTCCGGCTTCCACTGAACACCCCTCGAACCCGTCGGCTGCTCCTTTGCCGTCTTCTTCTTAACCGGCTCTTCCTTCGGAGGAACCTTGGCCTCGGTGCTCACCGTATTCCGTACCCCAAAGGCGGACCGCAGTTGGTCGGCCCAGGTTCGCGCCAGCGCGTACGGCGTCGTCCGGTTGAGCTCAGCCTGTTCCCGGTCCACCATAAAGACCATGTTCTCGCCCCAGAACACACCGGCATAGCCGCGCTGCCTGCCTCCGCGAATGTCGGCCGGGTCTTCGCCGTCCATCAGGTGCGCGTTCAGCCGCATCGCCACCATCTCCGCCCGTTCATAGGGCGTGGAGCCGCCCGCGCGTGTGCGGATGCGCAGGGCTACCCTCTTGTTGACCACCACCTCCCCTGCCTCTCCCCGCTCCACCCTCGCCCTCCGCGCGAAAACCCGAAAATCACGCACTTCCTCCTCAGCAGCGGCCACTGGCAAGTGCATCGCCGGGTACGCGGCCCTCCCAATCATCCGTGCTGCCCCAAAGGCAAGGATGAACTGGCCGACTAGCACGACAGGCCAGAGAAGCCGCCGTTGCCGTGTCCATGAACTTCCCACGTTACCTGCCCCCTTGCATATGCCTGTCTAGCCTTAGGGCCGATTCCTGTACTTACCTATGTTCCACAGTATACTCCTGTGCATGTGCGGCCGTCAATGGCAGGCCTAATCGCGAGTCCTGAGGACAGTGCCTCATCTGAACTTGAGGGCACGGGTACAATCCAGTGCTGAGAGGAGCCACAGGTCGCGGCAATTGCCTTCGGCTTACTGTCCGCGTCCACATCCGCACAAGTCAGGTCCTACAGGCGGCCGCGGTGGTCGAACCAAGAAAGCAGCTCCGCCTCTCCTCTGACGGTGAAGAGCTCCCCGTCATTCCAACCCACACACCACCGCAGTCCTCCTCCGCCCGGTTCGCGCGGAGGGCACGCCGGTTACGAGGACGAAGACTCTCGTTGTGGAAATGGCCGTGGGAGGAATTCGCGATGATTGATGTCATCTTCGCTTTCGACGTCGAAGACCCGGTTAACCCGGCGGCTGACGACGCGCTGTTGAAGCTGTGCCGCATCTTCTCAGGCGAAGAAGTGCCGGTGTCGCTGTTTGTGGCCGGTGAGAAGGCGCGGACCTTGCGCCAACGCGGGCGACACGATGTGATCGAGGCCATGAGGCCGCACGAGATCTGCTACCACGGCAACTACTGGGCCGAGTTCCCTGAGCCGGCGCTGTCATACGGGACGCGGCTGTCCTGGGACGAGGCGGTGAGGTTCGCCCTGAGCGTCGAGGCCCCGGGCTTACACGACGTGGCGGAGATCACGGGCCGGTTCCCGGTGGCCTGGTGCTGCCACCAGGCGCAGCAGTGTCCGCAGCTCGCATATGCGCTGAAGCTGGCGGGAGTGCGGTGTTGGGCCGGCGGACCGCGCGGCTGGATCATGAACTGGCTGTCCTGGCCCCGGTCGGGCTGCGTGGTCTCGTCACAGGGAACCTGGAGCCAGAGATATGATCCGACCAAACGGGATGACCTCAAGCCGGCGTGCGACCCGGATGCTGATCTGGCGGAGGCGCAGCGGAACTTCGACCGGCTCGCCGAGAGCAAGGATTTCATTTCCTTCGTGGGTCATCCGACCTGCTGGGCAACGGCGAACTGGGGCGGGCTGTACGAGTTCGCAACGCTATTCCGGCGCGGAGTCGCCGGTCCGTATCCCCGGCCGGCCAACTTCTCCGGCTCCCAGCCGCGGTCGGAGGCCGACCAGGCGGCCGCCTTCGAGCTGATCCGCAAGATGCTGCGATGGATCAAGACGCGCTCCGATGTCAACTTGACCTCGTACACGCAGCTCTGCCGGCGAGACGAGGAAGACCTCGTGCAGTGGGTCACCTGGGAGCAAGCGCTAACCTTGGCGCGGCGCGTGGAAGACAAGCTGACCTATGTCACGGATTACGGGACCAGCTTCTCTCCGGCCGACATCCTCGGATTGCTAATCTTCGCGTGCGACTACATGTGGCGGCAAGGCAAGTGGCCGGAGAAGCTGCCCGTCCAGCGGCTGCTGGGCCCGACGGAGGCCCCGCTGCACAGCGGCGAGCCGGTCAAGCTGACGCGGGAGGACATATTTGCCGGCGCGCTGGCCGCGTACAGCCTCATGATGGACGACCGGCGCGTTCCGGGGGCGTTGAGGGCCAGTCGGGTGGATGTCGGGCCGAGCGAGTTCCTGCACCTCCTGGCGCGCTTTGTGCTCCAGTCCGTGGAGACGGGGAAGCTGCCCCAGGAAATCGAGGTGCCGTCGCCGCCTGTGCTGCCGGCCGCAGTGGACCAACCGGTCATCCAGGACCGACGATTCGGCTCCACCAATCGGCCGGCGGGGCTGGAGATGGACCGCCTGTGGGACCTTCTGCGCTGGCAGTCCTGGAGCTACCGGCCCGCGGTGCCGTCGTAACAGGCCCGAGTGCCCAGGGGAGACAGATCTGCGCGGTGCCGATGAACCTGGCCGACCGGCGGAAGGAGGGAATACAGGCGCTACCCTCCAATAGTGACGGCACAGGTCGCTCTGCAGGAGGCTGCTCCGTGGCCCACGATCTCTCCCTCACACTCGCCCTACTGCTGGCGCTGACGATCTCGTTTAGCTTGGTCGCCGACGGCGTTGCAGCCGAGGAAGCTCGCATCGTCGTTCACCCGGACCGCGAGCTGGGCCGGGTCAATCCTCTCGTGTTCGGTAACAACCAGCTCAGCTACGACGTGGACTATAAGCGCACGGGCAAGATCCAGACCGGATACACCTGCCACGGCTCCGGTGTCTGGGACCCCGACGCGCGGCGGCCGGACCCGGAGCTGCTCGGCCTGGCTCGGGAGATGGGGATCACCATCAACCGCTTCCCCGGCGGCTGCGGCACGCACACCTTTGACTGGAAGAAGACCATCGGGCCCGTGGAGGACCGGCCACAGTGGCAGTTCGGCGTGGACGAATTCCTACAGCTCTGCGCGGCGATGGAGACGTCGGTGGTCTGGACGGTTAGCTACTTCATGAGCACCCCGGACGACACGGCGAACATGGTCGAGTACCTCAACGCGCCGAGCGACGGCAAGAACCCCCGCGGCGGTGTGGACTGGGCCCGCAAGCGCGCGGAAAACGGCCACCCGGAGCCGTACAAGATCCGCTGGTTCGAATTCGGGAATGAGGTGTACCACGGCAATCACAACGATATTCACCGCGTGGAACCGGCGGAGTATGCGCAACGGTTCGTGCAATATGCGCGCGCGATGAAGGCAGTTGATCCCACGGTTCAGCTCGGCGCGATTCTCCACAACCGTCCCACGCTGGATGTCCCGGAAGAGCGCGCGTGGGCCACGACCATTCTGCCGGTCATCAAGGACGATGTTGACTTCCTGATTGACCATCACTATCCGCCCTTCGACCACCGAAGGCGTGTTCCCGACGACGTGGAGCAGCTCTTCGCGGCCACGCTGGCCATGCCGACCGTGCTCCAGTACAAGCTCAGGCAGGTCCGTGGACTGTGCGAGAAGATCGTCGGGCGGCCGCTGCCGATTGCGATCACCGAGTACAACGGCGGCTTCGCCGGGCGGCAGTTCGAGCACCCACCGCTCCGCCACTGCCTGGGAACCGCGCTCCTGAACGCCGACCTGCTGCGGCTGTACAGTCAGCCCGGCTCGGGCGTGCTGATGGCGAACTACTGGCAGTTCGCGAACAGCTATTGGGGGCAAGTAAAAGGGCAGCACCACTACGAGGGCGGTGGGCCGCATATCAAGCGGCCGAACTACTTCCCCTACGAGATGTATCACAACCACTTCGGCCCCCGACTGGTTGAGGTCCAAGTCCACTGCCAGTGCTATGACGTCCCAGCAGCGGGCGGCGTCCCGCCGCTGAGGGGCCAGGGCGGGCCGGAGCGGGTGTTCCCCGACAATCTGCTCGCCGACGCGCACTGGGCTGTCAAGCACGTTGAGGGCGTTGAGGCCTCCGTGAACGACGGCACGGTCACGCTCAACTTCGCCAAGCCTCAGGATATCAACTACTTCCACACGACCTCTCGGGTCTCGGTGCAGCCGGACACCATGTACGAGCTGACCGGTCTGGTACGCACGGAGAACCTGAAAACCGCGAGCGGAGTGGGATTGGCCATCGGGGACGCGCGCGGCTGGGAGGTCACGAAGTCACAGGTAATGAGCGATCGGGTCGCGGGCACGACGGACTGGACGAAGGTCAGCGTGCGCTACAGCACGCTTCCCGAGACGGAGGCGGTGGACGTGATCATCCGCCGTTGGGGCGAGCGCCCGCCCCGCTCCGATGCGATCTCGGGGAAGGCCTGGGTGCGCGACGTTCAGCTATACCGGGTGACGCCCTTCGCGCTGCCCGCCGCGGCCTATCTCACGTGCAACGCCTCCCTCAGCGAGGACGGGAGGACCCTGTTTCTGATGGTCGTGAACAAGCATCTGCGGGAGCCGATCACGGCGCGGCTGGAGACGGCGCCCTTCGTCCCCGCGCAGCGAGCGAAGGCCTGGACGCTCAACGGGCCGGCGATAGACAGTACCAATGAGCAACGGTCGGATACAGTAACTGTAACGCAGCACGACGTCACACTTGCCGGTGGGCGTCCCTCTGTGACGTTCCCGTCCCACTCGTTCACGGCATTGGAGATCCGGGCGCGCTGAGAGCGGGAGAGAGAATCGACGGGCCTCGGATTGCCCAACGCGTGCCGGATTAGGGCCCCGCGTCTCTGCGGTCCTGTGGCCCGCTTGGAGCCGCCCCCCCATCCGGCCCCTCCTCACTGCAGTGCTTCAGGGCGCGTTGTTCACCGACTCAACTGCCGCTTTCAGTTCATCCACGGCCTGTTTCTCCACACCGAGGGCCTCTTTGAGAACACCCGCCTCGGCGTGACGCATCTCTTGGGTCCACTTCTCGCCCTCCTTCATTTGCTGGGGGAAAGGGGCATATTTCGATCCGTCTCTCAGGTTCTCCAGGAGCTGCTCGTACAGGTCCGCGGCCTGCAGGATGTGCCCCGTGGCCTGCTCATCGAAGTCTCCCGCGATGGAGTGCAAGTACCTCACCGCCGCGGCGCGCGCATCCACGAGGCTGTGATAGCACCAGGCGTTGGTGTGGCAATCATCTCTGAGTTGCTTCTCGGTTAACTTTGCGAACCGCGAATCGTTCAATAGATCGCGCGCCCACACTTCGTAGGCCGCAAAGCCGCTGGCATACTTGCCGAACTTCTCCGTGTTTGCCAGCTTCATGGCGAGCTCCAAGGACCTCATGAGGCTCTGCTTCCGATCGGGGGCCTTCCCCTTCTCGCCGATGATAATCACAATCCAGGGCCACTTCTCCGCCGGGGAATACTCATCACTCTTCTCATAATATGTGCGGCACAGGAACTGCTTCCCGCCATCCTCGTAGCCAACGATCAGGCCCCAATCGGGGACAACGCACAGATCAATCGCCAGTACCGCCCGGCCCTGGTTGATGCTCTCAACCACGGCCGCCCGGACCTGCTTGACTTCCTCGGGGTTGTCCTTACTGGAGCTAATGCCGTGGGCGGCATACCCCAGGGCCTTGTGCGCTGTCTCGGTGCAATCGAACCCGCACCCGGCATCGGGTGAGCTGCGACACCACTCAGGCTGATGGAAGTGCAACCGGAAGGCAGCGCCGGAGACGCCCATCAGATAGTCGTACGTCACATCGTCTCCCATGGCGTGGAGCGCCGCAGCAAGAGAGGCCATGAACGTGTTCTCGCGCCCCTTGCCCCACTGGAGTCGCTCAACGCCTTCGATCGCCTTGGCGTCCGCCATTGTCTTCGTCTCCTTCTCGCTTCCAGGATCCTGGCTCGGCTGAGCCACCGTCGGCAGGCCGAGGCAAGCGACAAGCATGAGCACGGCTACGAACACGAAAGACAATGT
>JALGUG010000240.1 GCA_029820995.1 Candidatus Zipacnadia bacterium | reverse complement strand
CCGGACAAGACCGGCGCCGGCCACGACTGGATGTTCATGTGCCCGGGCGATCCGGGATGGCGCGAGCACCTGCGCTTCTGGATCGCGGACAAGTACGCCCGCGACTATCACATCAATGGCATGCAGATTGACCAGATCGCCGCGGCGCAGGCCGAGACCTGCTGGCGGACCGACCACGGTCATCGGGGTCACGGGCACTGGCCCCGGAGCCTGTCGTCGCTGGTGGAGTCCGTGCGCACCTCGGCGCGCAAGTACAACCCGAACTTCGTGCTCTGGCTGGAGGGCGTCAGCGATGTCTTGACCGCGCGGGCGGATTGGAGTGTCTGGGTCCACGGCTCCCTGCCGGTCGTCTACCACTACACGCTCCCCGAGCACCGCCTGGCCTTCCTGACCCACGCGTCGGCCGACCAGAGCGACAAAGCCTTCCTGATGGCGGCATTGTGGACAACGCTCTGCGGCGCCCGGCCACGGGATGGCGAGGATGCGCGGCGCCTGCGCCAGGCGGTCGCCGACGCTCTGTTCGGAGCCCGGTTCCTGGACACGGTTGGCCTGGGGAAGCTGCCGGAGAAGGTGCAGGCAACGGTGCATCGCTCCGAAGACTTCGGCGCTCTGCTGGTGACCGTCGTGGACCACCGGGAGACGAAGACGGCGTACGAACTCAAGGTTCGGGCAGACCTGTGCCCGGCCAAGGTCCCTTGTGCGTGGTGGTACGCTCAAAGCCGCGGCGGGGTCGGCCGGTCGGTCCGATGCGAGCTGCGAGGAGAGCACTTCGTGACGCAAGTTCCGGCACCGGAGGATCCCACGCGAGCCCGCTTCGGCATCATGGTCCTGGCCGCCCGGCCACTGCAGCGGCTGGAATTGGACGCTCCGGCGGAGGTGGCGCCGGGGGACAGCTTTGCGATCACCGCAAGCTGCAACGGCAAGCCGGTGCCCGGAGCGGAGGTCTGGGTTGGCGACGATTGCCGGACGATGGATGCCTCGGGAAAGCTCACCTATCAGCTTGCAGACAGCGATCCGGTGGGGCCCTATATTCTGCGAGCACGACGAGAGGGATTCATTTCGGGACGAAGGATCCTGGAGGTGAAGGCACGGCAGATCGCGGCACGCTAGCCGTGGAGACACTTCCACCACGCCGCTTTGCCGATAGCCGAGCCGCTGTCCCCCCTCCTCGCGGCGTGACGGCTTCGGCACGGCAGCCGGGGGGCCGGCGCATCAATAACGCGCCGGCCTCACTCCGGCTCTATCTCCTCGACTTCGCGCTCAACTTCCTCGGCGTCGAGGCGCTTTTGCCGCTTGCGATCATAGGCGGTCTTGGGCGGCTCGACCTTCGGCGGCGGCACCCGCAGGCGCAGGCCGGCGCGTCGCATCGCCTGGCGTCCCGGCTTCTGCTTGGTGCTTCGCTTCTTGGCACTGCTGCGCTTCTTCCTGGTCACGCTGCTTCTCGCTTGCGACGTCGGACCTGTTTCGCGGCGGTGCGGTGGTCGTGGAGAGCCTGGTCAATGGGCTCCTGCAGCCGCTCCCAGATACCGCGGACCGTCTCGACCTGCCGCTGGCTCACTTCATGCGGTGTATAGGCGGCCTGCACGTAGCAGAGCGTGAGTCGGCGGGCGTCTTCCGGCGATATTTGCAGGTCCGTGGGCAGCCGGCGCAGGTACTCCAGCGGCGTCTGGTGCTCCGCGCGGGGCTTGCCGACGAGGTCCGCGTAGGCGAGGAAGGCCTCGTAGACGTGGGTGACGATCTGCGCGGGGGAGAGGCTGTCGGTAAGGCGGCGATCGCCGAAGATGTCGGCGAACCGGTCCTCCGGCAGCTCTCCTGTGGCGGGCCGTCTGCGTCGGCTCAGCAGCCATGCCCACCATGCGGCAAGCCGGGCGACGAAGGCCCGCCAGCGGGCCTTCGTCGCGGCCCACCACTGGCGCCAAGCGTCGCGGGCGTAGGCCCAGTAGCCGGCCAAGTTGAGACGGAGACCCTTCAGGCGACACTGCCGAATCCAGCGCACGAGCAGGACGATCAGGGCGATGACGATGGCGATGAGTAGCAGCAGTGCCAGGAACAGTAAGAGCAGCAGGAGCAAGCGCCAGAGGTCCGGCGGAACACGGGGTGAGTGGTGCTCGGGGCGCGTGGAACCGGAGGGTGGCGGCTGAGCGCCCGGACGGCTCTCGGCGCCTGCGCCCGCTGCCGTGCCCTGCGCGCGCTGGCGCTGCTTCTCGCCCTGCTGTTCCTCCTGGCCCTGTTTGGGGCCGCCACCCGCTTTCGGGGCGCCGGCCTGATCCCCGTTACCCGCCCCACCACCGCCTTGTCCGCCTGACTTGCCCTGCTCCTCAGACCCCTGCTTGCCGCCGGATTCACCCTCTGAGCTCGCCCCGCCCGCTTGCTCCCCGGCTCCACCTTCCTGCCCACCGGAAGAGCCATGCTCATCCTTTCCGGCGCCGGAGTTGCCCTGGCTCTCTGCGCCCTGCTTGCCCTCGCCCTGGTCACTCGCTTGGGGGCCTGCCGGCGCGGCCCCGGGCTTCGCGCCGCCTGTGCCTTCATGTTCCGCCTTGCCGCTGGACCCTCCGGTGTCCTGTGTCTCTCGCCCACCTTGGCCCGACCGTTGCGCCTCGCGGGAAGCACCCTCCTGTTGCTCGGAGCCCTCTTTGCCCCCTGAAGCCGCTTGTGAGCCGGTATGGCCGGCTGAGGTTCCTTCCGCGCTGTCGGCGGGTTGCCCCCGTCCCTCCTGGCCCGGCTCCGGGGGGCTCGGTGAGAGCGGTTCTTTGCCGGGGGTACCGGCGTGGCCGCGGCCGGGTGCCTTCCCCGGCAGGCTGATGGGCTCTTCCATCGGCTCGGGAGCCGGAAGAAGCTCCTTGCCGCTGCCCTTGGAGTACTCCGTCCTCTCGCCCCCGCGCTCTCCGGCACCACCGGGGCCTTCGCCGGGGGATTCGCCGCGGCCCTGGCTTGGCGGGCCTTCGGCCTCACCCTCCCGTCGGCTCGCCTCCGGCGGCTGCCGCGCGCCCTGGTCCGGGCCCTGCCAGCCCTGCCGGGGATCGTGATCGCGAACCCATTCGGGCAATTGCGCCAGCGCCCGCGTGACCATCGCACGGTCAATGGTGCGGGGGAGCAACGCTGCTGCTGTGAGCAGCAGTCCGGCAAGGCCGATGACGGCGATTACCCAGGCGACGCTGAGCTTCTTGTCGAGCCGGAGCTTGCGCCGAAAGGCGTGCAGGCGAAGGGCGGAGAGACTGGTCAGGCCCAACAAGGCCAGAGAGAAGAACGTGTACGCGACCATGCAGTGGAAGGCGTGGCGGGTGCCGTGGCCCCAGGTGGCGATCAGGATGCGCTGACAGAGCGCGAACAGCACCAGAGCGCCCAAGGTGAACCACAGGACCAGCCATCCGGGGTGGCGGGTGGGCCCGCCGCGGGGCGTGTCTGGGCCGTCATGGCCCGGCTGCTGGAGCATCCCCTGTTCGCCGGCAGCGACCACCTGGTCCTCCAGCGTGCATTCGCGCGTGAGCTTGCTGCCGGCCCACCAGACGAAGGCAATGAGGCCGAGATTGAACATCAACGCGAGCGCAGGTGAAGCGTTGGGCCCGCCGCCGACGAAGGCTCCGCCGAACGTCGTGTAGTAGCAGATGAACAGCACCATGACCAGGCCGAGGCCGATGGTGTACGGAATCGCGACCACCGCCTCGCCGTACTTGGTGCGGATGCGGCTGATGCCCACCACGGCCAAGATGAACCAGAAGGCGACCCAGTGGAGGGCGATGTCGCGGCCGCCGACGGCCTCCCGGACCTCGAGGAGGTAGTACAGCAGGCTCATCAGCAGGCCGACGATGCAGGCCGGGATGGCGAACTCGGTGAGCCAGTCAAAGCGCCGCGGCGTGAGGCCCTCCCGCAGCAGGGGCGGCGGAGGCGCCTCGTGCTCAGACGGGGACGTAGGCGAGGACATTGAGGTCCGCCTCCCGGGCCAGATGCAGCACCTGGATGCCCTCCGCGTCCAGGCGAGGGCGCATGGCATGAAACGAGTCCGGATTGCGCACGACGATCACGGTTACGACGAAGCCCGAGGCTCGCAGCCGGGCGAGTTGCTGCGCCAGGGCCGGGCGGATCTCCGGCACGATCACGACCACGGTCTCATCCCGCGGCCAGCCTTCATACTGGCTGGCGATGAGCTCCGGGCAGGTGAGCGCGTCGCGCATCTCCACTCTGGCCAGCGCCTCCATAAGCTGCAGGTACTGTCCCTCGCCCTTGGCCATCGGCACCTGGAAGGGCCGGAGGCGGTCCGCTTCCTCCCGCTCGCGGGCCAGCGTCTGCGCTTCCTGGCGGCTCTGAGCCTCTTGCCCGAACTCCCGTTTCGCCCGCTCGGCCGCGTCGCCGCCGTTGGTGACAAAGCCGACCTGTTGCTTCTGCTCGAGGACAAAGGCCGCAATGGAGGCTGCCGCGGTGACGGCCAGCTCGCTGTCATCGAAGGGCCGGTCCGGGTCCCAGCTCGCCCGGTGGAAGTCGAGAACGATGTTGGCGCCGATCATGGTCGTGTGCTCGTAGATCTTGGAGTGCAGTCGCCCGGTGCGGGCCGTGGCCTTCCAGTGGATCCGGTTGAGCGGATCGCCGGTGCGGTAGTCGCGCACTCCGGCCACGCGGGTCGGGTCCTCGAACAGCGGCTGGCGGATCTTGACCTCGCCGATGGGCCGGCGGGCCGAGATTTGATATTCGCCGATGGGCACCACCCGCGGGTAGACTGTTATGAAGTGGGCGCTGTCACCGGTTTGGAACCGGCGCACGAGCCCAAACAGGTCCCCGGACTCCAAGACCACGGGCCCAATCTGATGATACCCGCGATAGCGACAGTCCAGAACATAGTGCAGCGACATGCGCTGCTGGGGGCCCAACAGCGTGGCAATCCCGGTCTCGCCCTGGGCAGGCAAGCGCTCGGGCAGTGTTTCCTCCGCCAGGAGCCACAAGACGGGCAGAGGCTTGTCGTTGACGATCTCCAGGGCCACACTCACGGTCTGGCCGAGCTCGGCGTGGTCAACGCCACAGTGACGAACATGGCGCAGTCCGCGCAGGGCGTGGCGGCCAATCAGGTGGGAGGTGACTAGCAGGCCGATCATCCCGTACAGGGCGTAGACGAAGAAGCTGATGCGCAGGGCCAGCGCAATGACCAGCACCAAGACGCACAGCAACCCGAGCAGACGACCATAAGCGCGGCGCGACATCGTGGGTCTACGTCTCCCCCACCGGCGCGGGAACGGTGTCCAGGAGCGACTGAATGACCTCCCAGGTGTTCTGGCCGCGCAGGCGGCTTTCGGGATTGAGGATCACACGGTGCGGGAGCACGGGCAGAGCCATGGCCTTGACGTCGTCCGGCAGCACGAAGTTTCGCCCTTCGATGCCTGCCAGGGCCTGCGAGGTCCGGTACAGGGCCAGGCTGGCTCGAGGGCTGGCACCCATGGCGAGGTCCGGGCAGCGGCGGGTGGCCTGCACCAGGCGCACAATGTACTCCCGCACGGCCTCGTGCACGAAGATCTCTTTGGCGGCCTCGCTGCAGGTGTGAAGCTCATCGCCGCCGGAAACCTGCTCGAGGCTCTCGATGGGGTGAGTGCCGCGCAGACGCTCGAGCATGGCGTTCTCGTCCACCAACGAGGGATATCCGAGGCTCAGGCGCACCAGAAAGCGGTCTAGCTGAGCCTCCGGCAGCGGGAAGGTGCCTTCGTGCTCGATGGGGTTCTGCGTGGCGATCACGATGAACGGACGCGGGAGAGGATAGGTCTGGCCGTCTACGGTAACCTGCCCCTCGGCCATGCACTCCAACAACGCCGACTGGGTGCGCGGCGTCGCCCGGTTGATCTCGTCGGCCAGGATGACCTGGTTGAGCACGGGCCCGGGCCGGAACTCGAACTCGGTCGTCTTCTGGTTGAATACCGAGGCGCCGGTGATGTCCGAGGGCAGCAGGTCCGGCGTACACTGGATGCGGGCGAAGCTGCAGCCCAGGGAGATGGCCAGGCTCCGGGCTAGCATGGTCTTGGCCACGCCCGGCACGTCCTCCAGCAAGATGTGACCCTCACACAACAGCGCGACCAGGGCCAGCTTGATGGGATCGCGCTTGCCCACGATTACACGCTCGACATTGGCGACAATACGTTGCCCGAACTCGTGCAGATCGGCCAGCAGGCCCGCCTCCCTTCCTCGGAACCAGGTGGCTGCCCGGCTATTCCGCGTACCGGGACTTGTTCCCTTGCAAGAAGACGTTTGCGGAGAAGGAAGGCCTTGCTGCTCGCGCGAATAATGAGAGGAGTTAGGGGCGACCGTGACGGCCAGTGAGGCGGTCGCCGCCGAGGCAGATGTGTGACATCAGTATCCGGACCGACGAAGGCGTGCCGGGCGTGGCAATCGTGGACGTTCACGGGTTGCTGGATGTCTCCAGCGAGGCGCCCGGGGCTCTCGCGGCGCAGATTAGCGGTTTGCTGGCCGAGGGTCGGACGAGGATCCTGGTGAATCTGGCACAGGTGACGCAGATCGATTCTCGCGGGATTGGCGTGTTGGTTTTCTCAGGCAAGAAGGCTCGCGATGCCGGCGGCGAGCTCCGGGTAGCTTGCCGCGTGCCCTATGTGCTGGACGCTCTGAAGATGGTCGGCCTCTGCCGGTCCATGGGCTGCCACACGTCGGAGACGGAGGCACTGGCAGCCTTCGTCGCCGGCCCGGTGCAGGCCTCGGACGACGACCAAGCCTAGAAGTCCCAAAAGGGCCTCCGTGCCTTCTTTATCCTTCGTGGTGCAAGTTCATGCGCGTGCTCGGCGTTGATCCGGGGCTGCAGGTGACCGGCTACGGCGTGGTAGAGGCCGACGGGGGATCTTTCGCCGTAGTGGAGGCGGGGGTCATTCGCAGCAATGCGCAGGACGAATTGCCGGAGCGCCTGAGGCAGATTCACCAGGGCATCCGGGAGGTGCTGGCGGCAACACGGCCGGAGGTCGTGGTGGTCGAGGCAGTGCATTCGCGATACGAGCATCCCCGGACCGCGATCCTGATGGGGCACGCGCGCGGCGTGATCTGCCTGGCTTCAGCCGAGCAGGAAGTGCCGCTGCAGAGCTACACCGCCTCGGCAGTCAAGCGGTCGCTGACGGGCAACGGGCGGGCCAGTAAGGAGCAAGTGCAGCAAATGGTGCAGCGGCTGCTGGGCCTGGGAGAGATCGAGGGGCCGCCGGATGTGGCGGACGCACTGGCGCTGGCCCTGTGCCACGCGGGCTGGCCCCAGCGTGATCCCGGAGGGAGACAGGCAGTGATTGGCCAATTGCGCGGCAGGTTCGTGGAGCTGAGAGAGGACCGCGCACTGATTGAGGTGGCGGGCGTCGGCTATGAGCTGACGGTCTCGGCCAGCCTGGCCGAACTGCTCCGGGCCACGAAGGAGGGCGACGAGGTCACTGTCGTCACCCACCATTACCTGCACGGGAACCCGCAGAACCTTCAGCCCGTGCTGTTGGGCTTCGCCAGTTCAGCGGAGCGCGAGCTGTTCGAGTACTTGACGACCGTGCCCGGGCTGGGGCCGAAGTCGGCGATCAAGGTGTTCTCGGTGCCCGTGGCGCGGCTGGCGCGCGCAGTGGAGATGGGCGACACAAAGCAGCTCGAGGCGATCCCCGGCGTGGGGCGACAGAAGGCGCGGGACATCATCAGCAAGCTGAAGGGCAAGTTGGGCGCCTTCCTGGCCCCCGAAGAGCTGCCGGCCCCCGGCGAGGAACCAGTTGAGACCAGTATTGAGGCCGATGCGCTGGAGATCATGGTCACGCACTTGCAGCTTTCGCGCGCGGAGGCGCTGGCTCGGATCCAGCGAGCCCTGAACGCCTACCCGGGGCTCGACGATGCGGAAGAGCTGATTGCACATGCGCTCAGGCTGTGACGGCATCTTACGCCCGTGCGCCTGTATGGATGCTGCTGCGAAAGGACATCTGATTGCCTGATTCACGCGGCTCCGCAGATGAGGGACAGGCCTTCGGGGCAGAGCGGATCATTGCGAGCGGCGAGAGGGCGGAGGACGCCGAGTTCGACCTGTCGCTGCGGCCCCGGACGCTGGACGAATACGATGTCGGGCAGACCCGCCTGATCGAGGGTCTGCGCATCGCCATTGAAGCGGCCCGGCAGCGCGGCGAGCCGCTGGAGCACGTGCTGCTGGACGGGCCGCCGGGCCTGGGCAAGACGACCTTGGCCTACATCATCTCGCACGAGATGGAGAGCAAGTGCGTCACGACCTCGGGCCCCGCGCTGGAACGCCCGTACGACCTGGTCGGCATTCTGACCAACCTACAGGCCAAGGACGTACTGTTCATTGACGAGATTCATCGCCTGCCGCGTATTGTGGAGGAGTATCTGTACCCGGCGATGGAGGACTTCCAAATTGACTTCGTCGTGGACAAGGGCCCGTACGCCAAGACGATCAAGCTGCCGCTGCAGCCCTTCACGCTCGTGGGCGCGACGACGCGTGCCGGTTTACTGACGCCGCCCCTGCGCGAGCGATTCGGCATCTTCCACCACCTGGACTTCTACACCGTGGAGCAGTTGGAGCGCATTCTGCGGCGCTCGGCGCCGATTTGGAAGATCACCATTGATGAGCACGGCATTCAGGAGATCGCCCGGCGGGCACGCGGGACGGCGCGGGTGGTCAATCGGCTGCTGCGGCGGGTACGGGATTATGCCGAGGTTCGCGCCGACGGGGAGGTTACTGCCGACGTGGCCGACGCGGCCTTGACGGCCCTGGGCATTGACAAGATGGGCCTGGACGAGCTGGACCGCAAGTTCCTGCGGACCATCATTGAGTATTACCGGGGCGGGCCCGTGGGCATCAACGCGCTGGCGGCGACGCTGGGGCAAGAGCAGGACACGCTGGAGGATGTGGTCGAGCCGTACTTGCTCAAGATCGGGTTCGTCACGCGGACGCCGCGCGGACGTCAGGCTACGCACCGGGCCTACGAACATTTGGGCCTCCAGCCGCCGGAGGACGATGAGGGCGGACAGGGGCCGCTGCCGATGTAAGCGCGCGCCTTTGCCGTCCCGGCCAACATTTCTCTGTCGGTGCGGAACAAGCGTGTGGCACTGCCAGTGGGGTCGGCAGTGCCACACGGCGCATAGGCTGGGCGTGTGATTACTTGGTCGGCGGGATCTTGCCGTGTGCCAGGGCGAAGTGGCGAATGGGCCCCCAGTTGCCGGCACCGTCCAGCGCGCGCAGGTGAAAGAAGGAAAAGCCGTTGGGGACCTGCTTGGGCCGGAAGCTGTTGGAGGTTGAAAGCACCTTCCGCCCGGGATCTGTGGCGGGCTGTTGATCGAACACGTAACTGTAGCCCTGGATGCCAGTGGTGTCCGTGCAGGTCCACGACAGAGCCGGATTGGCCGTGCCAACGCTACCGATAAAGAAGTTGTCAATGTTCAGGCCGGCACCCGCGGGGTTCTCCAACTTGTTGCGATCCGACAGGATCACCTCGGAGATCGGCAGGGCCCCCTTGGCCTGCACCTGGCGCAGGGCCCGGGCCAAATTGAAGCTGACATGGTGCCACTGACCGTCGGCCTTGATCCCGGGGAGCTTTAGGATTGCGCCCGCGGGATCGTCCGTGAAGGCGATGCTCCGCCAGTTGCCGGCGAGGTTAAACATCAGGTCAATCTTGACGCCGGCCGGCACCTTGTAGTCGAAGGAGACGATCGGGTAAGTCGTGGCGTCGAAGGTAGAGGCACAAACCCGGGCCTGCATGTAGCCGCCGGCGGTCTGGTTGGTCAGCTTCACGCTGGCTTGGCCGGAGGCCGCGGTGGTCGTGTCACGCTCCACCTTGGCGCCCTGCTTGCCGCTGCGCGTGGCCCAGGCGTTGAGCCCGTCCTCGAAGGTGTCCGCCAGGAAGGTAACGTGCCCCGCACATGAGATCGCCTTGATGGCGGGCGGCGTGCTGTCGAGCTTGTAGTCCATGGTCCAGGTCCAGGCCGGCGGCTGGGGCACCGGATTGCCGGCATAGTCGGCGGCCGCAGTCAGCTTGACTTCCACCGGCTGCTGGTCCTTGAAGACCACCGGCGGCGTTGCGGATTCGCAGTTCCACTGAAGCTGCTTGGTCGCCGCGTTGTATGTAAGCGCGGGATTGCCCAGGGCGTACTCGGTCCCACCGACGGACAGCCTGATGCTCCGGGGGTCCACTCCCGAGCCGCCGGCGTCGAGCAGGGCCAGCTCGATTAGCGACTGCGCACCGGGACCCGGCGCCGGGGCACGCGCCAAGGCCTGCGGCGGCGTGCGGTCCACCAGCAAGGGCACGTGGCTCGGCGGTCCCCAGTTTCCCGCGCCATCCACACACCGGGCGTGCAGATACTGCAAGCCGTCGTGCTCCAGCGCGACGCTGCAGGTCTGCTGCTGCGAGGTCACCTTGCGGGGCGGCGTGCCGTGCGGGTTGCGGTCCACGCGCAGGCTCACCCCGGCGATCCCAGTGGCGTCCGTGGCGGCCCACTTGACGCTCAGGGGTTCAGCGCCGCTGACGGCCGGCAGGAGGGCGAAGTTGTCGAGGTGATAGGACACGCCCTGGCAGTTGGCGGTCCAGCCCGAATCCAGGAGCTGCAGGCTCGTTACCCGGTAGTTGGCGGCCGTCGGCAGGGCCCGGTGCAGCAGCTCAAACAGGTTGAATTGCAGGTGATGCCACCGGTCGTCGGCCCGCACCTGAGCCGAGAGATCGCCGATCCGGGAGTACGCGCAATCGTTATCGAGGAACTTGATGCTGTACGTGCCATAGGAGGTGCCGACCACGAAGTCCACGTTGATGCGCGCCGGGATCTTGTAGTCGAAGCTAACCACCGGATAGGAGCCCGCCTCGTACGGCTC
>JALGUG010000239.1 GCA_029820995.1 Candidatus Zipacnadia bacterium | reverse complement strand
CTGGCCGCCAAGCAGGGCGACCCCGAATCGGGCATCGCGTTGACGATCTCCGCTACGACCGGCTCGCGGGTGCTGAAGGCTCGGCTGACAGCCGGCAAGACGCTCCTGGCCGAGGCTGAAGTCGAAGCGCCCGCCGAAACGGCGACTTTGAAGCTACAGCGCAAGGGCGACTTCGTGCTGGCGTATCTGCAAGACAAGTGCTTTCTGCAGTATCGTCTGGGGTCCCACTAGGCCAGGGCCCGCGGTCATGCCGCAGCATACGAGGAGAACAGATGATTAGGCGCTTCGTATTCAGGCTCTCGGGCGCGGTGGCAATCCTCCTGTGCGTGTTGAGCGGAGTTCTGGCCGCGGACCAGGAGCAAGGGCTACGTCTGTTCAGGCAGGGACAGTACGAAGCTGCGGCAGAGCACCTGGCGACTGTCGTGAAGCAGTCACCAAATGACCTGGGAACCCGCTACTGGCTGGGACGCGCCCAATATGGCGCCCGTGAGTACGAGGCTGCGCGCGATACCTTCATGAAGATCCTGGAGGTCAAGCCGACCTCGGTCGAGTCGCGTTATTGGCTGGCTTTGTGCTGCGAAAGGGTCGGCGACTTGGGTGCGGCCCGGGTCGCTTTGGAGACCGTGCTGGCAGCGAAGCACGACTTTGCCCCGGCTCAAGAGGCGCTCAAGCGCGTCGAGGCTGCCCTGGCCGCGGCGCCGAAAGTCCCAGAGGAACCGTCATCTAGCCCCGCCGGCCCGGGGTTGGTCAAACTTCCTGACGCGCTGTTGGCCTTTCGCGCTCACGGCTTGCCGATCACGCCGG
Organism: Candidatus Zipacnadia bacterium; assembly: GCA_029820995.1. GTDB lineage: Bacteria > Armatimonadota > Zipacnadia > JALGUG01 > JALGUG01 > JALGUG01. The sequence goes on along the minus strand of JALGUG010000239.1, from coordinate 6,537 downwards.
ACAACGTCACGGTGCAGGGCCGCAATGTCTACGACTACACCTTTGCCTCGGCACCGGCCGATTGGGTCGTGCGCGGGGGCATCTGGGAAGCCACGAACCGCTGGACCTGCAGTCCCCAGTGGTCCTGGCTGGGCGGCTACAGCCGCGTGGCTGTGGCGAGCCTGTGGAACAAGCGCGAGTTCGAGGGCGACGTCACGGTAGAGCTCTACGCCGGAATGAAGATGGGACTTGGCGGCACCACTCAGAAGTACAAGAACCCGAGCGACATCAACATCTGCATCCACGGGGATGGCGCCAACCTCGACAGCGGGTACAACTTCATGATCGGAGCAAATCTGAACACTCGCTCCTGCATCATGAAAGGCACGAAAACACTGGGCGAAACACGGGCCGCCGAGCACCTCCTGCCCATCTTTGAGGACGGGTTTCCCCGCGATATGTACGAGTTTCATCGCCGCTGGTTCGCCGTGCGAGCGCGTAAACGCGGCAACAGACTGCAGCTCTATCTGGATAACCGGCTTGCCGTGGACGTGGAGGACCCCGAGCCGCTGAGTGGGGGACGGGTTGCGCTCTGGACCAATAACAACGGGATCATCATCGCCCGGGCCAAGATCTACTACGAGCGTGAGCGCCACCCTCGAACTCCGGTCCCGGGCAGCGAGGCCATCGGCGCACAGGTCTCGGAGATCGGGCCTGCGCCTGTGCGGCTTGTCTCGGCGACCCATCCCTCCTGCCAAAACGACTTCGAAGCCTCACTGGGAACATGGCGCCCCCGTCCCACCATGAGCCGCTCGAATGATCCTGCGGTGGCTAATGGTCTGGCCAGCGAACGTCAGGAGGCATGGATCACCCTGGACGCTCCGGGCGCCGGGGGCTCGGGCCACTGCCTCAAGATCGTCAATCCCAACTCCGGCGGTGACTTCGCAGTCACGGTGACGGACGAGGACTTCGATCCTCGCCGTGCCGGCCGCCTGAGTTTCGACTACCGAGTGCCCCGCGGAGTCTTGGTCAATCTGTTTGCGAAGGTCAGCGGCGAACTGTACGAGATCGTGTTCACCGGACGCGACAGTCCCAGTCCCGCGGCGCAAATCCTCGGCTACATCCGGGACGTCAAGGCCGACAATAACTGGCACCACGCCACCTTCAATCTTCGGGGCCATCTTGATCGCGTGTTCGGTTTCGAGACCGACTTACGGGTGCAGGAGCTCTTCTTTGCCAATCGCAATAATGACGACTACCTGATGTGCGGCTTCGGAGGCAATCACGCTGGTGCGACCTGGTGGGTGGATAACTTCCGCCTCGGCGGCACCGGTGGGGATCGAGTGGAGTTGGCTTGGCAGCCGAGGAAGGGAGCCGAGGCACCGGAGCGATACGCCCTTGTCGTGGATGACCAGCCTGACACCGAGCCGACTAGTCCCCTGACCACGGAGCTTTCCCGGACCATTGCTGACCTTCCGCCCGGCGCGCACTACGCCCACCTGCGGCCGCAGCTTGCCGGCGGGACGTGGGGTGGCACGATCCACTACCGCTTCTACGTGGACACCGCGGGGCCCAAAGTGACCGCGCTTGCTCCCCGGCCGGGTAGCCGGGCCGCCGGCCCATATATCAGCGCGCGGCTGACTGACGAGGACGGTGTGGGTGTGGACCCACGGCCCCTGCGCTTGACGGTCAATGGTCACGAACTCGACGTGGACCACGTGGCGCTCTCGTACGATCCCACCACCGATCTGCTGCAGTTCGACCCCGCGCTTGCGGACCTCCACTTCGCCGACGGCCAACAGGTTCAGGTGGCGCTCGCCGGCCTGCAGGACTATGTGGGACATGCTGCCACTGAGCTGCCGACCTGGTCCTTCACCATGGACTACGGAAAGGATCGGACGCCGCCGGCCCCCCCGGCTCTAGGCGACCAGCTCTACCTGTGCGACGACACCTTCGAACAGGGCCTGGGCCAGTGGCGCACCTATGGTGGCAGCAGCGGCGCGTTGGTCTGCCGCGACCCCTCCACCAAGGCCTCGGGCCGGTACAGCTTGCGGCTGTACAACTACCTCAGCGGTGGTCGCTTCGGCGCGTACATTCGCCAACAGCCCTTCGATGCCGGGAAGTACCGCCTGGTCTCCTTTGACTACAAGGTGAACGAGCGCCTGCGCAGCGATTTCGTCGCCTATGTGAATGGCGACATGAAGGCCGTCGTCTTCACCGACAATGACGACGACCGCACGCTCCTAGGCGCGATTCCCAATGTCATCCGCGATAACCAGTGGCACCACGCCGAATTCGACCTTTATCAGATGCTCCGCGCACAGGACCCCGAGGCTCACGGCTATCGGGTGGAACGGATGTTCCTCGGCGATTGGGGCTGGCAGGGCAACGCCGCGGGCGCGACTTACCACCTGGACAACTTCCGCATTATCCCCGTGCTCAGCGCCGACCAGCTAGCCGCGCTCAAGTGGCGTGCGAGCGATATCAGCGGGATCACCGGCTATAGCTGGGTCGTGGACCGCCGGGCGGACACGATGCCCGATGAGCAGATTGACCCCCTGCTGGAGGCCGCGGACCTGTCCAGCATTGACGCCGGAGACGCGTACCTGCATGTCCGAGCTTGCGACGGAGCCGGGAACTGGGGCCCCGCGGCCCATTACCGCCTGCTGATCGATTCGCGGCCTCCACAGGTGGCGCTGCTGTCGCCCGCCGATGGCGCGACGGTCGCCACCTCCACCATTGAGTACGAGCTGCGCGACGAGGGTATTGCGGGCATCAACCCCGAAAGCCTGAAGATGGTCGTCAATGGCCGAGAGTACACGATTAGCAGCGGTGCCATCGCCTACGACCCGACAACTCACCGACTGACCTGGGATGGTCAGCGAGCGCGTCCCAAGCCGATTGTCCTGCCCGACAAGCAGCGCGTCCGCGCCGAACTGACCCAGGCGGAGGACTATGCCGGCAACGCCGCGCCGGCCGTGCGCCCCATCAGCTTCACGATGGACTACTCGCGGGATCGGGAGCCGCCCAGGATTGCCGGCATCAAGTCCACGACGCACCAGATGACGATCTACGACACCTTCGAGACCGATCTCGGCGAGTGGGCCAATCTCGGAGGCGCCATGGGCGCGAAGGTCGAGCGGGATCAAACGACCGCCGCGACCGGCAAGTACAGCGTGCGGTTGACGAACCAGCGTGAAGGCGGCAACATGGCGGCTGTGGTCTGCCCCCGGGAAGTGAACGTGGCCCGTTACCCCGCGGTGTCTTTTGACTACCGCGTGGACCCCGATGTGAAGATTGATCTCGTGCTCAAGATCGAAGGCGAGGAGGTCGCGCTTGGTTTCACGGATGCGTCCGAGGGCATCGTCGCTCGCGTGCCCGGCGTGAAGGCCGACGGTCAGTGGCACCACGCTTCCTTCGACCTGGCCTCGCTGTTGCGCAAGCGTCGGCGCCGGGGAGCCCTGAGGGTGCAAGAGATCGTCTTCAAGGATCGCAACCGCATGGACAACCGCGTGGGGGCGACGCTCAATATTGACAACTTCTTCGTGGGGCGCGTAGGGCGGGCGGCCCCCTCCTTCTCATGGTCCTGCTACGATGCCACTGGCGTCAAAGGCTACAGCTACGAACTCGATCAGAACTGCGATACCGTGCCCGATACCACGAGCGAGGGACCCGCGACGACGAAGGCTTTTGGGCCCATCAAGGGTGGGATGTGGTTCTTCCATCTGAGAGCGCTCGACGGCGCCGGCAACTGGGGCCCTCCGACCCACTACCCGCTGCTGCATCTCGGCCTGCCCCCTATCAAGTAGCGTCCGGGGCTCCTCTCACGGCCAGGGCGAAGGCTCCCATTCAACGTGGGAGCAAGCCTATTACCCACTCGCCCCCGCAGAACGTCTCATGGGCAATCCCCTGGTGTGCACCGGTCCCGTGTGCCGGAGCAGGTCGTGCTCCCTCAAGGAACGAACAGCATTAGTATGCAGGTACTGCTCGCCAGTTTCTGGAGGCCCGCCTGATGCCGATGGTTGCCGCCTGGATTGTCGCCGCTCTGGTACTGCCACTTGCCCTCAACGCCCAAACAAACGAGAAGCCTGCCCAGCCCCTGCTCCTGGGCTCCTTTGAGACCGCCGAGGATTCGGCGCCCTTCACTGCCGCACCAGGTATGGCCGAACGCGTGCAGGAACACGCTACCGAGGGCCACTGGAGCCTCAAGGTCCGCTTCTCCGGCAGCCAGAAAGACACCTGGCCGGGGCTCTCGTACACGCCGCTGAACCCGGACCTCTCGGCCTACGATCTGCTGCTGTTCGACGTGTACAATCCGGACGAACAGCCCGTCACCCTGAGCATCCGCGTGGACGACGCCGTGGGGAAGAACGTATTCTCCGGCCAGTCGCTCAAGCCCCGGGCCGTGACGACGTTTGAGCTCAGTGTGAAGGGGCTGCGCGGTCGGCTCGATACCACCAAGATCAAGCGGGTCTTTCCGTATATCCGCATGCCGCGTCGGGACTACGTCCTCTACTTCGACAACTTCCGCCTAGACCAGTTCAAGAACCGTTTCCAGAAAGCGGATTACGTAGACGACGGCCCTGCCGCGGAGCCAACGGAGCTCGACCGCCACCGGGGCTACGTGCTGTTCCAGCGCCATTATCTCGACCTGGTGTTCCCGCAGAGCGTCCCCCACGATACCGAACTTGAGCCCCGCCTGGAGCTCTTCGCCACGCCGGGCGAGCTCGAGCCCGTCACCTTCAGCGTCTACGCCCTGGCCGAGCTCAAGCAGGTGGAGCTGACCTGCTCGGACCTGCGAGGGCCGGGCATGGGTATCAGCTCAAGCGCCGTGGACGTCCGGATCGTGCGCAATCTCGAGAAGCGCCTCACCTACAGCAGCGACGAATACTTGCTGGTGCCCAAGTTCCTCGAATCGTATCGGCCGGAAGACCTGCCGGTGAACACGACGACGCGCTTCTGGCTCACGGTGCACGTGCCCGAGAACGCTGCACCCGGGGTCTACGAGGGCACCGTCTCCTTTGTGCCTGCCAACGCGCCCAAGGTGAGTCTACCCCTGAGAATCCGTGTTCTGCCCTTCCGCCTGGGCCCGCCCCGGGGCAAGTTCTATGGCCCCTACTACCGGACTTCGTTCGATACGGAGCAAGCAATCCGGCGGGATCTGCAGGACCTGCGTGCGCATGGTATGACTTCGGTCGGCCTGTGCCTGGGGCCGCCGCTGGAGGGCTTCCAGGTCGAGGCGGGCCGGCTCAAGATCAAATGGGACGGCACCTCCCGCTTCGAGATCTTCATGCGACTATACAAAGAGCTCGGCTTTGAGCAGCCTGTCATCCTGCTCTCCGACACGGCGCAATCCTTTGCCGGCAAGCTCTACCCACTGGACAGCAATGAGTTCGCTCAGACCTACAAGGCCGCGGTCATTGCCCTGAGTCGGGCCTGCAAGGAACGGGGCTGGGCCGAGCTGATCATCCAGCCCGTGGACGAGCCCGGTTGGAAAGAGCAAGCTGCCAAGGATCGGAACGTGCGCTGCCTGAAGCTCCTGAAGGAGATACCTGACCAGCGCACTGAGCAGGACGGACCCGGCGACGATTACTTCCACAACATTGCGGGGCCGTTCGCCGATGTCTGGAACTACAATGGGGCCTACGCGCCTCCGGGGGTTCTGGCCAAGGCCAAGCAGCGGGGCCATCTGATCTTCATCTACAACAACGATGTCGAGGGCTATCGCCCCGAAGTGGACCGCTATGCGGCCGGATTCCATCTTGCCGCCGCCGGGGCCGATGGCGTGTTCAATTGGGAGTATCGCGGTGGCGCCGGTGATCTGTACGACGACCTCGACGGCAAGAGCGGCGACTGGGTGATGTACTACTTGCCCAACGAGCGGTACCGGGGTGGCCCGGCGACGGGATGGGAGGGCTTCCGCGAGGGTATTGACGACCAGCGCTATCTCACTTTCCTGGAGGACCTGATGCGACAGGCCCGCGCGAGCGGCCGGAAGGATGCCATTCGCGCCGCTGCCTCCGCAGACAAGACGCTGGCCGGTCTGCTGGCCTCGCTCCAGTACTCTCCGCGATTGCGCGGCACGGCCGCCTTTGAGCGCGTGTCCCGAACCAACGACGGGCGCCGGCGATTCCACGGTTCCCTGAAGATCCCCAACGGGTGGGACTTCCGCACCTATGACTTGGCCCGGTGGCAAATCGCGCAGCGAATCACGTCTCTGCTGCAGGTGCTGGGGCAGCTCCCCGCGCCCAAAGGTCCCGAGCGGCGCCAGACTGCTGCGGGAGAAGTCCGGCTGCATTCGGTGCACTACCTCGCCGCCGAGAAGCCCAGGGCTGCCCTCGCTGGGCGGCGACTGCTCACCGCCACGAAGCTTGAGCAGGCACCTCAGATTGACGGAAAGCTAGCGGACGAAGCCTGGCAAACCCCGCCCGACATCACCCAAATGACCCTCTCCTCGGGCCAAGGCCCGCCCCAGGCCAACACGGAGGCGTGGGTGCGCTTCGATGACCGGAAGCTCTACATCGCCGCGCGCTGCCAGGAGCCCAAGATGACCGGCCT
>JALGUG010000238.1 GCA_029820995.1 Candidatus Zipacnadia bacterium | reverse complement strand
CCGCCACTGCTCTGCGTGCCTGCCGCAGGACAAGGCGCTCTGGCACTGGAGGCCCGCGCCGGGGACCACACAGCACTGGATGCAGCCCAATTGCTGGCCGACGAATCCTCATCCTTGTGCGTCCGGATTGAGCGCGCTATCCTCCGGGAGCTCGGAGCCGGGTGCCGCACACCCATCGGCGTGCTGGCGGAGGCTTCCGGCCCGGAGGTCTCGGTCCGGGCCGCTCTGGCGTCCGTCTCCGGCGACCAGCTCGTGCGCGCTCAGGCTGCGGGGCCCCTCAAAGAGTCGGACGCGATCGTTCAGCAGATCGTCGGCGACCTGGAAGCCCAGGGCGCGAGAGCTCTTATCGCCCCGCAGGGCGATCCATGAGCAACCACGGGCTCCTCTGCAGTGAGACCTCTGCCCCAACCCACCGAAACTAAAGGCCGGGAGGAAAACCCAGGGAAAGCAGGGAAGGAATCGCGGCAGCGAGGCGGGAAGAGCACGCACGCTGTGAACCGTTCCGATTCCCTCACGGGAATCTCTGGGAGGAAGGTGATTCCGGTTGGCGAAGGTACCTGTAGTTAATCAAGATGAATGCACGGGTTGTGAACTTTGCACCGAAGAGGCGCCCAACACGTTCGAAATCAACGATGACGGAGTGTCCCAGGTCGTTAATCCGACCGGCGATCCCGAGGAGGCCATTCAAGCGGCCATTGACAACTGTCCGGCGGAGTGTATCTCTTGGAAGGAAGAATAGCGTAGACCTTGCAGTTCCGTAGTCGCCCTTGCGGGCAGCTCCGTCGGCGGCAATTGCATGTTCGGAGCTGCCCGTGCTGTGTCATCTGCCCTACGGAGTACATCTCCTGGAGTGAACGCCAAAAACAGTTTCACGACCTTGTCGGAGCGCCTTTGGCCGCGATGTCTCCGGGAGCGTGCAGCACGGGAGGGTTGTAGCGGGGGCAAGAACCGATGGATCTAGAAAAACTGTTGGCAGAGGCTCATCGTCTGGCCGAAGGCAGCACTCCGGAGTCGGAGAGCTGGGGTGAGGTCCGGCGGGGGTTGGAGGCCGTGGTGGCGGAAGATGCCGAGTGCGTTGCTGCCTGGCAGGCGCTCGGGGAGATGCACTTGCAGGCGCAGGAGTATCCCGCGGCGATTGACGCTCTGGAGCGGGCGACGGGCCTGCGACCCGACGACTGCTCGCTGCGCAGCTTGCTGGGCCAGGCGTGCGTGGGCGCAGGTGATGCGCACCGGGCTGTCGAGGAGTTCATCGAATGCGTGCGCGAAGACCCCGACCACGATCCTGCGCCCTATGCCTACTTGGAATCCGCCTTCCGCGCCTGCGATATGCAGATAGGGGCGACCTGGGCCGAGTTCCGCCGGCTTGAGGTGAGTCGGCTCACCGGACAGGAGAACTCGCAGGCGCTGGCTGACGCCGAGGACCGTCGGTTCCAACAGGCTCTGGTAAAGTTGCCACCGGAGCAGCAGGCCGCGGTCCGCGCTGAGCTGGCTAAGGTAGCGCCCGGCGGGCAGGAGCAGGGCAAGCCGTCGGGTTGCCTGTCCGTGCTGTTGGGATTGCGCTGAACTCTCGTATCGGGGCAGCACGGAGCGCATCAAATCGGGGGCACTTCAGCAGTCAACGAGTGTGAACATGCCTTTTCTAACCCACCTGGAATGCAGCAAGTGCGGCGAAAAACACGCAGCAGATCGGCCCCAAACGGTATGTACCATCTGCGGCAAGCCGCTGTTGTCGCGATACGATCTGGAGGCAGTGAAGGCCGCGTGCAACCGCGATGACCTGCTCCGACGACCGGCCACGCTCTGGCGTTACCGCGAGGTGTTGCCGGTTGCCGACGACGGCAACATCGTCACGCTCGGCGAAGGCTTTACGCCCCTCCTGCCGGCCAACCGACTGGGCGAACAGCTCGGCCTTCCCCGCCTCATGGTCAAGGACGAGAGCCAGATCCCGACAGGCACCTTCAAAGCTCGCGGCCTGGCCATGGCCGTGTCGCGCGCCAAAGAATTCGGCCTCCGTCGTCTGGCCATCCCCTCGGCTGGAAATGCGGCGGGCGCCCTGGCCGCCTACGCCGCCCGCGCCGGCCTGGAGACCTTCATCTTCATGCCTCAAGATGCTCCGGACATGAACAAGAAGGAGTGCGACGCCACCGGCGCACACCTCTATCTGGTAGAGGGCCTCATCTCCGACTGCGGGAAAATCGTCGCAGGCGGCAAAGCGGCCGCCGGATGGTTTGATGTTTCGACCCTGAAGGAGCCGTATCGGGTCGAAGGCAAGAAAACCATGGGCTACGAGCTGGCCGAACAGCTCGGCTGGACCCTGCCGGACGCCATCATCTACCCTACTGGCGGCGGCACGGGGCTGATCGGAATGTGGAAGGCCTTCGCGGAAATGCAGGAGTTGGGATGGATCGGCCCGGACCGTCCGCGAATGATTACGGTTCAGTCCAGCGGGTGCGCGCCGATTGTGCGCGCCTTCGAGGCCGGCGCCCAGGAGGCGGAGTTCTGGCAAGGAGCCCAGACTGTGGCAGCCGGCCTGCGTGTGCCGGCTGCCATCGGTGACTTCCTGATGCTCCAAGTCTTGCGACAAAGCGGGGGCACCGCTATCGCTGTGAGCGACACCGAAATCCTCGACGAGGTGCGCCGTTTGGCGCAAGCCGAGGGATTGTTCGCCTGCCCGGAGGGTGCGGCGACGGTCGCAGCAGCTCGTCATCTCCGGGAGGACGGTGTCTTGAGTGCCGACGACCGCGTGGTGCTCTTTAACACCGGCGCGGGGATGAAGTACCCCGAAGCCGTTCTTGGCGAGTATCCGGTGCTGGACCCGCGACAGACCGTGGATTACGGTCGGTTCTAACCACGCCAGCACAGACCGGGGAGACGACCGCCTATGCCGATTCTGGTGACCGAGCGGATCGAGGGTCCGGCGCTATCCGCACTGGCCGAGCGGATGCGCGTTGTGATTGAGCATGATCTGTGGCAACGGCCCGATGACCTCCTGCAGCAGCTCGACGGCGTACGCGCCTTGGTAGTGCGCAACCAGACCCGGGTGGACGCCCAGCTATTGGACCGCGCCGAGAATCTGGAGATCATCGCCCGTGCCGGCGCCGGCTTCGATAACATTGACGTCTCCGCCGCCAGCGAGCGCGGCATCGTCGTCGCCGGCGCCTTTGAGGAGAACGCCGTCTCAGTGGCCGAGCACGTGTTCGCGCTAATGCTGGCCCTGGTGCGAAAGATCATCCCGGCGCACCAGTCTGTGTGCGAGGGGCAATGGAACCGCCACGCCTTCTGCGGGACCGAGCTACACGGCAAGACGCTAGGCATCGTCGGCCTCGGCCGCATCGGGACCCGCGTCGCCATGCGGGCCAAGGCCTTCGGCATGCGCGTCTGGGCCGCCGACCCACTCCTGACCAAGTCCTCGCTCGCCGTGACCGAGAGCTGCGCGCGGCTCGTTCCCCTCCACAATCTGCTTACCAGTGCCGACATCATCACGGTCCATCTCCCCCTCACCGCCGACACGACGGGGCTGTTCGACTATGACAAGTTCCGGCGACTCAAGCCTACGGCGGTGTTCATCAATACCTCTCGCGGCGGCGTCGTTAAGGAGGCAGACCTGATCCGTGCCCTGCGCAAGAAGATCCTGGCTGGGGCGGCACTGGACGTCCGCGAACAGGAGCCACCCAAGAGCAGCCCTCTGAACGAGTTGGACAACGTGGTGCTCACTCCCCATATCGGCGCGTTCACTGAGGAGGCCCAAGAAAAAGTGGTGGAATGTATCGCACGCAACGTCGAGCACGTGCTGCGCGGCCGCCCCGCCACCGACTACGTGAACTTCCCGCGCCCCTGTCGTCCCGCTCCGCCACAGGACGCGAAGGAAAAGTAGGACCAATCTCCGCAGGAACAACTGTGCCGCACCTCACTGGCGCCACATTCGGCAGTTGACCTCTGTGCGCGCCGGCGCTATTCTAAAGATGACGATTCTCCTCATGTTTCGCGAGAAGCTCAAGTGCCGGCTTTCTCCAGCCGAGCCCTTGCAGGCTGAGCGCACCACCGGAGGCTCGAGCAGCATGGCCGTGACGGTTAAACTCGTGGGACCGCTGCGTAAACTGGCGGACAATCAGGGAGTGCACCAACTGGACGGCCTCACCAGCGTCGGGGCCGCAATCCGCGCCCTGGTCGAACGGCATCAGGCGCTGGCGCCTTGTGTCTTGACCGCTGATGGCAGCTTACACCGGTTCGTCAAAGTCTACGTCAACACCCAGGACGTCAGGTACCGGGAGCTGCTCGATACCCCGATTTCCGACGGCGACGAAATCACCATTGTGGCCGCCGTGTCGGGCGGATGACCGAGCGTTCCAGGACTGGGCGCGCCGCTTGACACCCCGACCCCGGGTCGCTAACATGGCCGGTACGCGTGGGAGTGCCTGACACGTGTTGAGCGCTGCAGAACGGGATCGCTATCTACGCCAGATTGTCATTCCCGAAGTGGGTCAGGCGGGCCAGAACCGCTTGGCCCGGGCAAGTGTGCTCATTGTCGGCGTCGGCGGGTTGGGCGGGACCAGTGCCCTCTACCTGGCCGCAGCGGGCGTAGGCCGGATCGCTCTCCTCGACCCGGATGTCGTCGAATTGAGCAATCTTCAGCGGCAAATCTTATACAAAACTAGCGACATTAGCCGCCATAAGGTGACCTTGGCGGCCCAGCGATTGCACGATCTCAACCCCGAAGTGGAGGTGGATGTACACAAGAAACGTTTGACCAGACAAGACGCCGCCAGCTTGCTGCAACCTTATGACATAGTGTTGGACGGTACAGACAACTTTGAGGCCCGCTACTTGATGAATGATGTATGCTACGAGCTGGGCAAGCCCTATGTTTTTGGGGCCGTTCAGGGCTTCGATGGGCAAGCGACGGTCTTTTGGCGGGACCGTGGCCCCTGCTATTCTTGCCTCTTCCCGGAGCCTCCTCCCGAGGGCGCGTTGCCCGGCCCAGCCGAAGCGGGCGTGATCGGCGTCTGCCCGGGGATCATCGCCACCATTCAGGCCACAGAGGCACTCAAGCTCATCCTCGGTGTGGGACGGACACTGTGCGGGCGCGTTCTGGTCTATGATGGTCTGGCCATGGACTTCGAGCTAGTGGAGCTACGTCAGGACCCGGATTGCCCCGTGTGCGGCGACCGATCCACATGAGAAGGGAGCAGCGCCGATGGCGAGGATCGCAGACAGCATGATTGATCTGGTCGGCAACACGCCGCTGGTGCGAGTTAAGCGGACCGCCGAGGGCTGTGTAGCGCAGATCGTTGCGAAGCTCGAGTACTTCAACCCGTTGGGCAGCGTTAAGGACCGTATTGGCGTCGCCATGATCCTCGCTGCCGAGCAGCGCGGCGAGATCACGCCGGGCAAGACCACCATCGTAGAGCCGACCAGTGGGAATACCGGCATTGCTCTAGCCTTTGTGGCGGCTGCTCGCGGATACAAGTGCCGGCTGGTAATGCCCGAGACGATGAGCATCGAGCGCCGGCAGGTCATGGCGGCCCTCGGGGCCGAAGTCATTCTGACACCGCAGAAACAGGGACTGAACGGCTCGGTGGAACTCGCGCAGAAGATCGCGGCGGAAGACGAGAGCTGCTACCTCCCCCAACAGTTCAAGAACCCCGACAATCCTAGGGTTCACCGGGAGACCACGGCGCTCGAGATCCTGCGGGATACGGACAATCAGGTGGACATTGTGGTCGCCGGGGTCGGGACGGGAGGAACAGCCACGGGCTGTGCACAAGCGATCAAGGATCAGCGCCCACAGTGCCGGATCATCGCGGTGGAGCCCTCAGAGTCGCCGCTGATGACCGAGGGGCGCGCCGGGCCGCACAAGATCCAGGGGATCGGAGCGCCGTTCATCCCGGACGTGATGCGCGTGGACCTCATGGACGAGATCGTGACGGTGAGCTACGAGGACGCCAGGGCGACAGCCCGCCGTCTCGCCCGCGAAGACGCCATCTTCGTGGGAATCTCGTCGGGCGCTATTGCCTACGCCGCCATCGAGGTGGGCAAGCGTGCCGAGAACAAGGACAAGCTGATTGTCTGCATCTTGCCCAGCGGAGGCGAGCGGTACTTGAGCACGCCACTGTGGCAGGAGGACTAGAACCTGTTTCATCACCCCTGTTCCATCGCGTGCACGCGCGACTGTCATCGGTCGTTAAGGTGATGAAAACCACTGCTGGTTACGGAGGAGAGACGAATGGCACTGTTTGCGAAAGTCAGCGAAAGCCAGATCACACGAGCGATCGTAGATCGCTTCTCCAAGGACTTCCTCGAATACGTGGAAAGCGATGTGATCGTGGTCGGCGCCGGGCCCTCCGGTCTCGTCTGTGCCAAGACGGTTGCCGAGCAGGGCGGCAAAGTCGCGGTCTTTGAGAGCAACAACTACCTTGGTGGCGGCTTCTGGATCGGTGGCTATCTGATGAACACGGCCACAATCCGGGCCCCCGGGCAGGAGATACTCGAAGAGATGGGTGTTCCCTGCGAAGAGGTCTTGCCCGGCCTCTACGCCACATACGCCCCCCACGCCTGCTCGACGCTCATCGCCTCGGCTTGCGCCGCAGGCGCCCGCGTGTTCAACATGACCTCCTTTGATGATGTCGTGCTCCGCGAAGGCGACCGCGTGGGCGGCGTCGTGATCAACTGGACACCCGTGCGCACCCTGCCGCGCCAACTCACGTGTGTGGATCCGGTGGCAGTGGAGGCCAAGGTCGTAGTGGACGCGACCGGTCACGATGCCAAGGTGTGCGAGTCGCTGCGCGAGCGCGGTCTGCTGGAGATCAAGGGCATGTCCGGGATGTGGGTCAACGAGTCCGAGGACGCCATCGTCGAGCACACGAAGGAGGTCCATCCGGGGCTCATCGTCTGCGGCATGGCAGTCTCGGCCCTGTTCGGCCTCCCCCGCATGGGACCGACCTTCGGCGGGATGCTCGTCTCGGGCCGCGTGGCCGCCGAGAAAGCCCTCGAGAAGATCGGCAAGGTCGCCAGGCCCGCCTGACTACCGGCCTTCCACATCCTCCGGCTGTCCTGAGCGAACCGATCGGTCCAGAGCCAGCAGAACCCGCGTCGTCTGCCGGGCGTCCGACCCGCTTGGGGACGGCGCTTCGCCCGCGAGCAGCGCGTCCGCAAAATAGCGTGTGGACTGGACCCACCAGCCCCGCAGCTCTCCCAGAGGGCCCTCGACGCCGAAGGAATAGTCGTGCGCCTGCGCCCGGGCGGCGAAGGTCTGCAGGTCGTGCGGAAACAGCTCAGCCTGTAGAACGCCCTCCTCCCCGACGACGTGCAAGGCGAAGTCAATGTCGGGCGCGAATCCTTCCGGCAGGTTCCAGGC
>JALGUG010000027.1 GCA_029820995.1 Candidatus Zipacnadia bacterium | reverse complement strand
ACACGCCACTGGCATGGCTGAGCGAGGCATTGGGGCTGCCGTGCGACGCTGAGAGCCGGCCATTGGAGGGCGAGGAATGGCAGGGGATGCTGACGGTTCGCTGGGTGGACAACCCGCGCCGACCGCCGCGACGGAAAGCCGCGCCCTATCGGGAACACGAACAGTCTGTGACCGCGGCCGAGCCGGTTGAGCCGGCCGGCCAGGAGGAGGAGATCGAGAGCCGGGTGCGGGAGGTCCCGATTCATCTGGCGGGCCAGCGCCGCTTCTCGGTCACCGAGCTCACCACCTACTTGACCTGTCCGCAGCAGTACTACTACCTGTACGTCGAGCGCCTCCCGGCGTACGAGCCCCGAGAGCTGTCCGAGGGCCGAGCGCTGACCTGGGCCGAACGAGGGACGATCGCCCACAAGGCGCTGCAGCGGCTGGGCCGGCACGAGGGAGCTGCACCGGAGGAGATCGTGGCTGCCTGCTTGCGCGAGTTGGCGCCGGGGACCGCGGCTGCCGATGACGTCCGGCGAGAGCTGGTGGCAATGATGAAGCGTTACCGTGAATCGGATACGTACGAGCTGGTCCGGCACGCGGCGCGGCTGAAGACGGAGGCGCCGGTGGCGTTCCAGTGGGGCGAGGCGCTCATCGAGGGTCGGATTGACGCGGCGGTGTACGATCAGGCGGGCGCGCTGACGGTGGTGGACTTCAAGACGGGAGAGCTGCCGCGGGCGGGCTTTGGCGGCTGTGCGGAGCTGAGCGCGCATGCGTTTCAGGTCGGGCTGTACGCGCTGGGAGTGCGCGAGGCCGAGGGGAAGCTGCCGGCGCGGCTGTTGGTGTACTATCTTGATCGGGCCGAAGCGCGGGAACATGACCCGGAGCGGACCGCGCAGCAGGCCGGGGAGCTCGCCACACGGGCCATCAGCAGGATCAGGGAGGCGAAGTTCGAGGCGGCGGGCGAACGCTGCCAGGAATGCCGCCACGCGTGGGTGTGCCGCGTAGCCGCTCACGGCTAGGAGTGACGCACGCAATCGGGTGCCTGCGGTGGGCTCAGGCGACGCTCATCCCGCCCCGCAGGCTCCCTCAGTCCGGCTCCAGCTCCAGGTCGCGGCCCAGCCAGCGGACGCAGCGGCCGATGAAGCGGCCATATTGGGCCCACTGGCGGAAGGCTCGACCGGAGCCGTGGTTCCAGATGGCGCCCAGGGCCAGCGTTCGTCCCTTCCCCGCTTCCTGGAGCGCCACGAAAGGCGTGCCGTCGGTGAACCGGGCGATGACGCGGGCGCCCGGCTTGGCCTTCAGCATCTGGTGGGCGCCGAAGTCGGGGAACGCGGGATCGTAGCCCTCGAACAGCCTGAGCTGCTTCTCCAGCACCTCCACGCCAATCTGTCCCATCACATACGAGCCGTCAGACAGGTCCACGGGCAGCACGTCCTTCAGGGGTGTGGCGGCATAGCCGCCCGGCGTGTAGCACTTCATGCCGCCGATAGTCATCAAGCCGCCGCCGGCGCGCACGAAGTCGGCCAGGGCCTGGAGCTGCTCGGGCGCGAAGGCCTCCGCGCCGGAAGAAGTCTCGGCGAGGATGATCACCTCCCAGCGGGCGGCAATCTGCGCCGCCGATGAGGGCAAGAGCTGCCGCACCCGGCCCGCGGGGATGAACTCAATGGCAATGCCCGGGTAGCGACGCAGGGCCTCAAAGGGGTAGCGCCATTCGGCGGACGATTCGCTCTCGATGAGTGCCACGCGGAATCGGCCGATCTCCGCCGGAATGATCGCCGTAGTCGAGCGGGGCCCGGAGCGAACGGCGAGCGTGAGGTCTCCGGTGGCCGGCTTGGCGTCCGCAGCAGCGGATAGCGTCACAGCGATGGTTGCCGCGCCCTCGCCGGTCGGCTCGACGCGCGGCTCGCCCGCGGTCAGGCCGGGGAGTTCGGCCTGGGCTGTCACCTCAAGCTGCGGATGGGCGTCAACGCCGTCCACGGCTGCGGCTCGGAGCACAGTGGTGGCGCCGGGCTTCAGGGCCACCGAGGCCGGCGCCGTGATCTCCAGCGGCTTGGCGATCTGCAGTCGCGCGTAGCCCCAGGCGGCGAAAGCCTGCTCGCCGTGGCGATACTGCACCAGGACATGCACGTGGGCCAGGTCGTTCTGGAGTTCGTATTGCTCAATGGGCGGCGGAGCCTGGCATTCCAACTCAACGGCGGCCTCGGCGCCGGGGGCGAGTGATTCCGGGCAGCTCACGACCCGCGCCTTCCAGTCGCCTCGGATGAGGCAGGAGGCGGTCAGCTTCGCCATGGCCTGCTGCGAATCGTTGCGCAACACAAAGTGGACGCGGCCCGGCCGGTCCAGCGGCAACCGAGTGATCTCCCGGGCGGGGGCGAGCTCGACCGACTGGTCAACCGAGAGCCCGGTGTGCTCCCAGTCCCACAACATGCGCGGCACCTGCTGCAGGATTCCATTTCCCCACTGAGCCGCGGCCGCGCGGCCGACCATCCAACTCTGCGCGCCGGAGGCGGTGTGCTCGCGGAAGGCCTCGTAGGCGATTGTGGCGTAGATGGCGTTCCCGGACAACCGGGTGGCGTAGCCGCCCATCTCGCTGAGAATGAAGGGCACGCGCGCTCCGGGCTCATGCAGCGGGCACTGCTCGTACAGATAGCGGTGGCCGGGCCGCCACATTTCGCCGAAGACCCAGCGGGCCGCTCGGGCGTAGTCCTGGCGTGCGCGGGCTTCGCCGGTCAGGTCGGCGAACAGACGCAGCCCGCGAAACAGCGTGTAGGCGAAGACACAACCGCCGCGGTAGGGGATTTCGTGGCCGACTTGGGCGTCCCAGACGCCGCGCTCCGGGTCCTGGCAGCGGCGCGCGTAATCTACGATGCGACGGGCGGTCTGCAGATAGACTGGTTCCCAGGTGTCGCGATAGACCAGGCACAGGGTGGTCAGGGGCCAGCCGGCCGGGCGCTGAATCATCAGATTGTAGGCCGGCCCACGGGCGGGCAAATGGTCGGCCTGCGGCGCATGTCGGCAGATGTACTGGGCGATGCCCTGGGCCGCTTCCAGGCCGCGGCGGTCGCCCGTCAGGTGATAGATGTTCAGCATGCCCTCGACCCAGCCGGCGTGCGGGAAGTTGGGCGGCTCGAGCTGATGGCCCCGCAACGAGGTGTGTGCGTGCATCCAGGCGCCGCCCACGAGGGCCGGGTTCGAGGAGTAGTGGATGCAATCCACGTCGGCATAGTGGCGTGCCGCTTCGTGGGCGAAGTCGAGGAAGCGCTGATTGCCCGTGCGGACAAAGGGGATGACCCAGTTGTTGACGAGGTCCCACTCCTGGTTCGACCAGGTCTTGGCGCCGCGCACGTAGCCGCCTTGCCAGACATCGCCCCAGTTCTCCATGCCGTAGCCGGCGCGATCGTTCAGCAGCGTCTCAAACGCGGCATCTACGATGGCTTCGTACGGTTCGTAGCGCCCGGTTCGGCGGGGCACCAGTTCCTCGAAAGCGCCGGAGGCGCAGTACCACTCCGGATCCGCCGCCGCGAACAAGGGTGCCAGCCAGCGCTCGGGGGAGGCGTCGGGCCCCAGGCTGATCCCCAGGCGGTGGCTCTTGCCCGCACCGGCGTGGGCGATGAAGGGCTTGAGGCCCTCATCGGCCGGCCAGAGGTCGAAGCTGACCGTCTGCGACTCGCACGACAGTGCCTTGGGGAACTGCTCCCAGAAGTGCGGGACGCAGAACAGTGCCGGCAGGGGGCCCGTCAGCCGGAGCCAACCCGGGGCGCGTTGGCCCTGGGCTAATGTCTTGCCGGCGTGATTGGTCAGCTTGAAGGGAAAGCGGCCGGAGTTGCCATAGGCGTTGTCTCCGGTCTGGAGCAGACGCGGCGCCTGCTCGACGGGCACGGGCTTGGTCTCGGATTCGCTCAGGCCGAAATGGGCGGTGCTGCCGGCCCACGGCCCCCGGAAACGCAGGCGAGCGCTCTGGAGGGGAATGGTGGGCTCCTGCTCCGTAGCGAAGAAGCCGTACTCGACAAGGATGTCCGGGCGGTCCGCGAACAGGTGAACGCGGGTATCGAAGGCCAGAGGCCCGGGGCCGTCGGCATCGGCACAACGCCCGCGCAGGCGGACGACCACACGGAGCGGCGTCTGCTCCTCGACCTCGACCTGCGCTTCGTGCTCGAGAGATGAGCGCCAGAGGCGGCCGTCCACCGCTGCGAACTCGGCCTCCTCCAGCGACAGGGCGGGTTCCGTGTGGTCCGGGAGGAACAGGGCGAACTGACCGCCGCGTTGGCCATCAAAGACAA
Source organism: Candidatus Zipacnadia bacterium (assembly GCA_029820995.1). GTDB lineage: Bacteria > Armatimonadota > Zipacnadia > JALGUG01 > JALGUG01 > JALGUG01. The sequence continues at coordinate 25,010 of JALGUG010000027.1, read as the reverse complement.
TCCGGCCGGCGCCGGTGTCCACGGTGAGCTTCGTTCCAGCCTGTTCGATCGAGAAGGGAGAGGCGGTCTGAACGCGCCGCACGGCGCTGCCGTACTCGAGGGTGAGCCGGGTAACCGAGTGGGGCGCCACGGTGGCTTCGAGGTCGAGCAGGAGCCACTTGACGCTGCCATCGGGCCAGCGACCGGTGATGCGGGCAAAACACGGGACCTCGCGGCCGTCAGGATCCACGAGCCGGACCTGGTCGGCGTCAGCCAGTTCGCCCTGGGGGATGGGCACTCCGGACCGCACCGGCTCTCTGCCGCGGGCTGAGGGGCCGGGGTTGGCGATAGTAAGCCGCACGCGTCGCCGCTGGACCGTGCTGTGGGCCAGAGGCACAGGCGCCTTGGCGGGGGCCATCGTGTAGGCCGGGTCCTCGATGGGCATGAAGCGGATGAAGTCCACGTACGTTGGGCCTGGATTGCCCGGCTCGGCGTAGCGGTCATCGAGCCAGAAGTCGAAGAACGGCCGGGTGAGGGTCATCAGCCCCAGGGCGGGCGCCGTGGTTCCAGGCAGGCGGGTCCATTTGCGGCCGTCGGCCGAGTACGCCAGCGCGCGGCCCGGCACACTCATGTGCACTTGGTAGCGCCCGGGCTCCAGCGGCCCGACGCGGACGTGAAGCGGCGGACAACCGTCTTCGGGCTTCTCGCGGTCGGCGAGCACCGAGTCGGACTTGAGTGCCGTGCCGCGCGAAAAGCAGGGCGTGTTCTCCTCCCGCGAGAGCCGCACGACGGACCACAATCGGTCACCGTCCCGGTCGGATTGCGTTGAGAGGGCCTCCCGGTTGACGACGTACTTTTCGATCTCGAAGAGGCGGCCTTCCCGGTGTAAGTCACGCTGTGGGAGGAAGCGGCCCGTGACGAAGGGCGACAAGGGCGGCTCGGGCTTGAAGGCCTCCAGGCGGCTGAGGTACGTGTCGCCGCCACCGGCACCGATCAACTGGAGGACGAAGGGTCCGGTAGCCGACGGAGGAACCAGCCAGGTGTATTCGCTCGTCTTGAACTGGCGATATACCTGAGGGGCGAAAGAGCCGACGCCGGGCACCGCGAGGCTCACGTGCTCCAGGAGGGTTGCTTTGCGTATCCGCACGCGAACCGTCAACTGATCGCCGGGCTTGAGGTCCAGGGGCTGACGAGCGGTTAACCGGAACGGCTGCCCGGAGCCGTTGTGGATGTGCAGTGAGCCGTCATCCTCGGCCGGAGCCATCTCGACGACAGCGTCAGCGCCGGGAGGGGGACGGATACTCCAGTGCTGCGACAGCTCCTCGACCGTCGCAGCGGAGAACTGCTCCTCGATCCGCGACACGCCTGGGCCGGTGACAATGTCGCGGGGCGTCGCGCCGATGGGTAGCGCACGGGGGTCGGCCAGCAGTGCCAGGACATCTACGTAGGTCAGCGAGGTGTTGCCCTGCGCGGCGCGAAGCTCGACAGTGTTGTCGCCCGCGCGCAGACGCACCGTTCCGAGGCGGTGCCACATGAGGGCGATCGAGGTTGAGTTGCCCGCGGTGGAGCCCACATCCTGTCCGTTGATCGCCACGGTCGCCAGGCGGCCGGCCAAAGGAAAGGCGCGGACCCACACGACCCACTCGCCCGGGCGCTCAACCTTGATTGGCGGCAGGGGCAGTCTCGCTCCCGGAGCGAAACGCACGAAGGCCTGACCGGAGGCCTCCGCCTGGGCCATCGGCCCGTAATCGCTGGTGGTTTCGTCAATGAGGAAGACATCTCCGGTGGGCTTCCGGTATGTTTCGGCCTCCAGCCAGATCACGCCCCGTTCCTGACACCACGCAGTGCCACTCAGAGCGATGGCGCCGAGCAGCACCCAGCGGCTGATGCGCAAGTCGAGCATTCTGTGGTCTCCCCTGAGTACGAAGTTGGGCAGTCTCGTCAAGCAGAGAGCTGCCTGACGGGTCCAACTTTCTCGGAGAGTCACAGATTCCCTGCGACAGAGGTTGCATCGCTTAGAGCACGCTAGAGGGCAGGAAGTTCGAAGACAGGGGAGCGGAGCCAGGTGCGTTTTGGGCGATCCCCACTCGCCGGCATGTCGTCTGTTCCGGAGGAGCGAGCGGCTTCAGGCAGCGGCGTCTCGGCGGTCGGCTCGGCTCCAGGGCCAACGCCGACGCCGCGCCAGCGGCCCCTGGGGTTCGCCGTCGTGGCCCGCAATACAGAGCCGGTTGCCGCCGCTGCGCTTGGCGTCGTACATGGCCTGATCGGCGCGCTGGACCAGCTCGGCTGCGGACTCGCCCTCGCGTAGTTCGGCGACCCCGAGGCTGATCGTGAGCTCCCGCAGATACGGCGCGACGCGCCACAGTCTGACCACCTCGCGCCCGATTCGGGCGGCCGCCTTGCGTGCCCGCGTCTCGTCGGCTCCATCCAGCAGAATCGCGAACTCGTCACCACCGACGCGACTGATCGCGTCGGTGGATCGTATGGTCCTGCGCAGGAGCTCGGCAACACGAACCAGGGCATCATCGCCGGCCATATGGCCGTGGCGGTCGTTCAGGCGCTTGAAATTGTCGAGGTCCAGGAAGATCACCGACAGGGGTTGAGCGTCGCGTTGGTGCTTGTCGAGCAGGAAGGAGACAAGCTCGTCAAAATGGCGACGGTTCCGGAGACCGGTCAGAGCATCGGTGGTCGAGAGGCGGCCCAGGGCCTCGGTCTGGAGACGGAGCTCGTCGCGCTCGATACGGAGCTGCTCTCGTTCGTCGGCCGACTTGTACACGGTCTGCATCAAGCCGACATTGACATGGGAGAGGCGCCGATTGGCGGCCTGGAGAGCACGCATGTGGCGTGCGATGTCGTAGCGCCGCAGCCCGAAGGCTTCGGCGATGGCGGCGACCTCTCGAGACACGGCCTGCGCCTCATGCTCGAGTTGTTTAGGGTCGAACCCCACAGCCTCCGGGACGTTGAGAGAGGGGACACAACCGTGGGTGGGGACGCTGGAGAGTCCCTGCCCCCAACATGCGAGGTCCGCGACGTTAACGCAAACAGGAAGCGCGTGAGGGTCGCTGTTGGAGGGCAAGTCGTGATGCCGGCCGATGGCGTCTCGCAGAACGTCCGGCAGTCTCCAGCGGTGGGCGAGAGCAGCTCCGACCTCCGGATGGCTGACTCCAAAGAGGTCCATTTCGACCTCAGTCGTGGATGTGCCGGTGTCGCGGCATCGAGCGAGGAGCGAGCGAAAGGTCTCCGGCGAGTGCAGGGCCATGACGACCTTCCCGATGTCGTGCAGGAGGCCTGAAACGAAGTACTCCTCTACGTCGTGCCGGGAGCTGCGGCGCACCAACCGATGGACCAAGGTCGCGCAGGCCACGCTATGGAGCCAAAAGGGCGTGTGGTCCAGGGCGCCTTGCGGACCTTGGCAGCAAGTGTCGAACACAGAGACGCCGAGGATGAGGTTGCGGACGGTGGTAAAGCCGAGGAACGTGACGGCATGAGGGAGGGCGCTAATTCGCCCGCGGGGTGTGAAAGCGGCGGAATTGGCGACCTTGAGAATCTTGGCCGCCAGGGAGGGATCGTGGCCGACAATCTCGGCCAAATCGCTTGCAGAGGAGGAGTCATCCAAGGCGATCTCGAGTGCCAGCGTCGCAACGGTGGGCAGCGTGGGCAGGTCCGGCGTGGTGTCCAGAATGTACTCAGCCACGGCGCTGGGCATGGCACTACCTCGATATTGGAGTGCTGTGGATGTCTTCGGCACGATGGCAGGGGGGATTGAATCCTACTTGCCGATACGGAAGGTCGAAAAGATCCGGTCTAGGATTTCTTCGGTCGCAGTGGCGCCGACGATTTCACGAACTCGGGCGGGTCCAGCCCGCTGAAGCCGACAACGCCAATACCGCTGCACCCAGGGGAGTTGAAATGGCGGCAATGGTCTCGTCGAGGCCCGAAAGCTGCATACCGGGATCATAGCGACGGACTCAACCAAGGTGAACAAAGGAGGCCAAGCCGGCAGTGACCAAAGTCACAGCGCGCCGACAAATGCCGGCAGGGATTTCGGGGCAAGCTGCGAAGTAGAAGACCGATGGTCTGGGTCGGTATCCGACGCAGTGTGCGCAGTTTGTCGAAAGGAGGCACGTTCTCGCATGAGAAGTGCAGTGGTGTTGGCCGTCATCGTCTGTGTCTTGCTCTGTGCGGTCGTCTTCGGAGACGATTATGAGCCGGGACTGCAGGATCTTGATGGACATGAGTGGGGCGTGGTGGTAAACCAGGATGTGGTGTTGTTTGGGATTCCCGTGTCGGCAGGCGGCCTGACACCCGCCGAGCGAGCCACAATCATCGCGGACCAGCGGCTGGATCCGCTGTCCAATGCCGGGGTGCTGGACAAGCCGGAGAACTTTCGCGTGGGGAAGATGGGCAGCGAAGTGGTCATCGCGGTGGACAATCCGGGGAATGCCGGAGGATTGGGTAGCCAGGTGCTGTTGCTGACGATTGATCGGAATTTCAGCAAGTTCCTGGGCCGCAACCGCTATGACATCGCGTACTACTGGCGGGACCTGATGCGGAAGTGGTCGAGCGTCGCGGCGCAGGGCGGAACGGGGATGAAGTCCTTGGACGGCGTGAAGGCCCCCGGTGGAAAGTCGCTGGACCCCAAGCATTCCTGGCACCAGATTCCTGCAGGCTATCGCCACAAGGCCAAGAAGGACTGAGGGAGGAGGCTCCCCGGCATAAATGGGGCCGAGAGGAGGAACCAGGCAAGGCTACGGGAGGGTCACAATGGTCATTGACGCGCACGTGCACATCTCCGAGCGGGAGGGCTGCACCGACGAGCTCTTGCGGGCGATGGACAAGAACGGGATTGACCGGGCCGTGGTGTTTGACGGCGGGAGCAATGAGAACTGCCTGGCGCAGTGCCGCGCGCATCCGGACCGCTTGATCCCCTTCGGATGCGTGCAGCTCGGGCGGGACCCGTACGTAACCGTGGATTTCCTGGCACGGGACGGCTTCCGGGGACTCAAGCTCATCCGGCCCACGCACAACTACAACGATGAACGATTCTGGCCGTACTACGGCGCGGCAGAACGGTTCGGTCTAATCTGTCTGTTTCACACGGGGATCGTGGCCCGCGGAGGCGCGGCGGATAAGGAGCGACGAGATGACACGAGCCGGATGAAGGTGATTCTGCTGGACGCGGTTTGCCGGCAGTTTCCGGACCTGACGGTGATCGCGGCGCATATGGGCAATCCCGATCACGAAGAGGGCGCGATGATGGCCCGCTGGCACCCGAACTTCTATTTCGATCTCTCGGGGTCGTCGCTGCTGCACCGGACGCACGACTACTTCCGCAATCTGTTTTGGTGGGACCGACCCTCGCGGTTTAGCAAGCGCAATGCGTACCGGCCCTTCGAGAAAATGGTGTTCGGAACCGATGAGCCGTACGATCAGTTGCACGAGCCAATGGCGGAACAGCGGGCGCTGCTGGAGGCTCTGAACCAGCCGCCGGAGATCGTGGAGAAGGTGTTTGGGGGGACGATGGCCGGGCTGCTGGGCCTCTAACCCGAACGGGCTGCCTCCTCCGTTTCGATTTCAGCGATGACGCGGATCTTGTCGTAACGCAGCGACTTGCCCTCGCCGGCGGGGCCGGCCAGGGTCAGGGTGCGCAGGGGACCGGGCGGTTTGACGACGCCAAGGTAGTTGCCGTCCACGAAGGCGGTCACGGCGCGTTCACCGGTCTCGATCGTTAGCTTGTGCCAGCCCTCGGAGCGCTGGAGGCTCTCTTGCTGGGCTGCTGCATCCAGCTCGTAGGTCTTCTGCCCGGCGCGTACGGTGACTTGTTTTCCCTGTCGGGTGGCGACTGTGACTGCGGGGCGCTCGGCTGGGGTCCCCGGATCGTAGAAGTAGACCTCGACGGCGCCTCGCTCCAGTGGCTCGAAATGTAGGCGGGCCTCGTTGCCGGCGGGAACCTCCAGGCTGTGGCTGGTGCCGGCCGCGCCGCCCGCTCCCTGGCGAGCCGCAGTGCCCGTAGCATCGGCGGCAGCGCCGGTCGGCACGAGGACGCCGGGCGCGCCTGACTCCTCGAAGTCGGCCGAGAGCAACAGGCGGCGGGAGGCGAGGAGTTCGGCCCGCCGACGGGCCTCGTCTGCCTGCGGGCTCCGGGGGCGGAGCTGGAGGAACTCAAGGTAATTCTGGCGAGCCGCGGGCCACTCGCCGCTGAGTTCCTGGATGGCCGCCAGCAAGAAGTACGCTTCGCCCAGTTTCGGATCCAGTCTTCGCGCCGACTCGACCTCCATCCGAGCAGTGGTCAGGTCTCCGCGCTCCCATGCTTCGGCTGCCTGGCGGTACCGGGCCCGCGCTTCCTCCTGGGCGAGCTTCTGCTTGGCCGATTGCTCAGCGGCCTGTTGGTCAACCTGGGTGGGAGGAGCGGGCGACGTCTTGGGGCTGGTCGTCTCCAGGCGGGCGGCTTCGGCCTCGATGGCCGCCAGACGCCGGCAACGGGTGGCGTTCTCCCGGTCGCCCACGCGACGATACTCCTTGGCCGCCAGAGTATAGTAATGGTCGGCTTGCCGGTGGTCAGGCGTGGGCAGTCCCGCCGCGCAGACGGCCATGCGCTCGTAGACTTCGCCGGCGCGCGCATAGTCTGGGATGGCCTGGAGCAGCTCGCGGTATAGCTGCAAGGCCTCGGCAAGCCGAGAGCCGCGTTCAGCGGCAGCGGCCTGATCCCACAGGCGATTGGCGGTCACCTGTTGCTGAGCAGTAAGCGGCGCCGACGGCGGGGCCGGCTCCTGTGCGGCCTCTTGCGGCGGCTCAGTGATTGGTTTCAGCGCCTGAAGACGCAGCGTGGCGGCGGCTGCATAGGGCCCTTGCGGGGCCAGTTCGAGATATCGGCGGAATTCGCCCGCAGCGTGAGCAGGCCGCGATTGCGCCAGGTAGAGGCGGCCCAACATCCAGTGGGCCTCGGGCGGCGCGTGTCCCTCGGCGATGAACCGCTCCAGCACTGCGATGGCGGCTTCACGCCGTCCGGCATCACGCAAGGCGCGGGCCTCGGCCAGCGGGCGCGGCCGGAACACCCAGAGGAGCAGAGCTACGATTGCGGCCGCGGCGAGTGCGGCAATGAGGATCGTATTCCAGGGGACCCTTCGGGCAGCAGGAGAAGACGCCCGGCCGGACTGGTCGGGCTCGGCGTCAGGCTGGGAACCGGGCGGTTTGTCAGTCAAGGCGATGAACTTGCAGTCCGGGCACGGGCACCAGGCGCATGATCAGGGCGGCACCGGCTTCCTTCAACCGCTCGCCCAGCCAGTCGGGGTCCTCGTGGAGCGCGATGATGGTTCCACCGCGACCGGCCCCGGACAGTTTGGCACCCAGCGCGCCGTGGTCCAGAGCGGCCTTGATCAGCGCCTCGTTGTGTTCGCCCGAGCCCTTGAGCTCACGGGTGATCTCGTGGTTAGCGTTCATCAGGCGACCGAGCTCGGCCCAGTCGCCGCGCAGCAGCGCTCGCTTGCCCAGCCGGCCGAGCTCGCCCACGCGGGCAAAGCCGGCGATCACTTCCGGGTCGCCGTTCTCGTACCGCCGCCGCTGCTCGCTGTGGACGCTGTTGGAGGCGCGCTTGACCCCCGTGTGGGCCAGCACAAAGGGCAACTCGGGAACGAGGTCGGTCAGCGCCTCAACGCTGGCGTACGGCGCCTGTCCATCGGTCTGCTCCGCCGCCTTGTCGCGCAGGTCCACGCAGTTGAGACCGCCGAAGATGGTCATATACTGGTCCTGATAACCGCAGGCGACCTTCATGACATGGTGCTCGATGTTGTGCGCCTGTTCGGCCAGCTCGTGCCGCGGCAGATGGACCTCGAAGAACTCCAAGATGGCCGCCAGGATCGAGACCAGGATCGTCGTGGAACCGGAGCAGCCCGCTTGCCGGGGAACATCCGAGTCGGCGGTCAGTTTGAAGGTCCTGGCGGGGTCAATCTGCTCGCGCCACGGGAAGTCGTCGCTCAGCAGGTAGCGCATCACGGCCTTGGGGAGCTGGTGGAACCAGTAGTGGTCATCCGGAGCAAAGGGGTCGGGGCCCTGCAGAACGGCGTACTGACCGCCGATGTCGAACTCGAACTGCGAGCTGGGCTCGACGCGCGCATGGGCGCGAAACGGGATGGTGCAGGAGACGACGGTCCCGCCGTAGATGTCGGAGGGGTTGCCGATGATGCCGCCACGTCCGGGCGAAGAGGTCTCGATAATGGCCATTCTCGGCGCCTGTGCCGGTGAGATGAGGGATCAGACGACTCCCGTCACAGCTAGTATAGCATAGACGGGCCGAGAGTCAACGCTGCGCTCGGGCCACCAAGGTCCGGAATGAGACCACGGCGAACGAGAGCAGACCGGAGCGTGGCGAAAGCCCCGATGGCGGGTCTGCTGCGCGAGAGAGCCTTTCTATGGATGATCAGAAGCAGGACCCCGTGAGCTCGCCGGTGCGGGACGAAGATTTGAACGCTTGGCTCCGTTTCGAGCCGGGAACGGCGCTGCCCCGGCCGGAGCAGATCGCCGGCGCGCGGGCGCTGATCGTGCAAGATGGCTGTGTGGCACTGGCAAACATCAAGGGGCGCGGCTGGGACCTGCCGGGCGGCACGGCGGAGCCCGGAGAAGAGGTGCTGGAGACCTTGCATCGAGAGGTCTACGAGGAGACGGGGCTCCGAATCGTCGTCGAGCGGCACCTAGGCAACATTGTGGGCGAGCCCGCGGACCCCGAGCAGCCGACGAGAATCCGGCGGCCTGCGGTGCCTGTGTTCCTGGCCACCGTGCTTGAGTCGGTTGACGTACCGGCCGGGTCCGAAGCCGCCGGAATGGAGTTCGTCCCGCTGCGCCAAGCCGCGCAACGGTTCCGGGCGCGGGGTTGGGAGCCGTTGGTGGAGGCAATGTTGGGCACCATAGATTGGGCGGAGAAGCCGAGCGGGCCTTCGGACGAGCATTGAGATGCCCGGTTGAGTGATCTGAGGCCGACGGTCCTTTGGAGGCATGCGTTCACGAACTCGGAGATCGGAACCGCGGAGCACGACTAGCATGAGAGGCGCCGACGTGAGCCTGGCAGCCAAGTTCAGGGAGCGCGTGGGAATGGTAATTCCCACGTGGTTCCCGCCGACTATGCCGCTGGATGAAGTGAAGCAGTTTCTGCGCCTGACATTGGCGGACGTGGAGCTGTTCGCTCGTCCGGAACGTGTTCTGCTCGTGGTAGATGGCTGCCCAACCGCGCTGCCCGCGGCGCACGAGGCGGCCGGTGAAGTAGCCCGGCGCACCGGAACGCACAGCGTGGTGCTCGACGCGGGCGTGAACCGCGGCAAGGGCGGCGCCATCAGCAACGGCTTCCGGCGACTGCTGGAGTGGGGCGACACGGAGCTGCTCTGCGTGCGCGATGCGGACAACGACCACTCGATCTACGATCTGCCGGCGCTGCTAGGCGTTGCGGCGAAGATTGAACAGGTCGAGCAGACCGACAACTACTGGGTTCTGGGGCGGAGGCGGTCGTTGGAGCGGCCTCTGGGATTCCCACGGGGCGAGTACGAGCGCATTCTAAATGTGCTGACCTGTCGGGCAGTGGATTTCGCACTGGCCCGCGAGGGCCGGGCGCGAGTGACAACCTATCATGCGGCGCAGGGACCGACGCCGGACCTGCAGAGCGGCTACAAGCTGTACACTCGGGCCACAGCCGGCAGGCTGATCGAGGGGCTGGAACGCGCCGACCGCGAGGATCCGACCGAGCCGCTGCGCTGGGGGGCGGAGTTTGTGCCGGCGGTCGAGCTATACATGCGCGGTGCGATCCTGGGGGAGGCGTCGCGCTCGACCTATGATGTTCAGCCGCAGACGACCTTCGACGAGAGCGACCGTGTGGACGCCTTCGGCAAGCAAATCGCCTGGCTGTTCCGGCGGCTGGCGATCCCGGTGCAAGCGGCACAGGCGTGGCTGGACGGAGTGCTGGCGGCGACGCCGATCCGGGCGCTGGCGGGCGGCTGGGAGGAGCTGCTGGCCCTGCGGAGGTACGTGCTGGAGCGGGAGTACCCCGGCGAGGGCTGGCGGGAGAAGGTGGAGCTGCCGGAGGTGATCTAGCGCTTGCTGCTAAAGGTTCGCGCAGGATTGCACAGGCGGCAGGGGCTCACATGGGGTCCGCTATGCTCAGACAGGCATTGAAATACTCGTCTGAGGGCCGACCGGCCTTCGGATCGAGTTAGCTGGGGCGCCTTCGAGCCGTGTGCACTAGATGGGCCGCTGCGGCGGCGGCTGAGCCGACTCGGCGTCGGCGGTCACGAGGCAGTTGGGGTGCTCTTGGGCGAAGGTGGCGGGATAGCGGACCGTAGGCGGCATCATTAGGGTGCGGCGGAGAATGGTTTTCTGCCACTCGCCGCGGTTGCAATAGAGGCGCAGCTTGCGGGCGCCGAGAATGGCCTTCATGCCAATTGTGGCGGCCATGGGCGGGACGGCCTCGAAGTTGCCGCCGGCGACCTGGACGCCATTGATCACCAGCGTCTCAGGAGCGAGCTGCAGCACGCGGGTCTTGGAGTTCTTGAACTCCTCGGCGGAGATCTCCCGCCAGCGGGTGAGCGGCGCCTCGTTGAAGGCAATATGCCCGTGGATCCCGATGCCGCCGTAGCAGGCATCAATGCCGCCCAGCTTCTCGATCATCTCATCAATCTCGTCCACGTTGTGCGGCAGGGGGCACAACCACTGAGCCTCGGGGAAGCGCAGTTCGGCGTCAATTTGCTCGTAGAAGGCGCGACGGAAGTGGCCGCGAAAGCTGTTAGGATGATCTTCGGGCACCGGGCGGGCTTGCCAGTCGAGATACTCGTCCATCTGGAAGACCCAGACGTGACGGAGGCTAATGCGGTCGCGGTTAATCTGCTCGACGAGCAGTGGGTACTGCCCAATAGGGCCGACGGGCAGGATCAGGCGGGTCGGGCGCTGGTGTTCCAGGCCGGCGCGAATGTCGTCGAGGATCTCGGCGGCGCATTCGGCGTACAGAGTGGGCACGTCGGGCACCAGGCGGAAGGGGACCTTGCTGTGCGCGGCCAGCTCTTCGGCCGCCAAAGTGAACATCGCCTCCTCGGTCATTACAGAGGGCCCTCCAGAGCAGACTTGGCAGCAGTGGACACTTCGCTGCGCAGGTTGGAGGCACCTTCCGGCAGCACGGCGCAGGAGGAACTAGCGGCTTGAGCGTCAAGATGGGTGCGAGAGCCGTGAACGGCAGATGTGGCGGAGAGGCTTATGAGTCAGGATAGCGAGAGACCGGAGACGCAGGCCAAAAGACGGAACTGCAGCGGGTCGGGCCAGATGCAGGCGCTGTCGTGGGCGGAGCGGCTGCTCGAGTCCTCACAGGATCCTGCAGCGCTGTTGCACACGATCTTGGATGAGGCGCTCTCGATTGCCGGTGAAACGCGGGGATTCGTGGCCTTGGTGGAACGCCAGACGGGCGAGCTGGTGATTCGGCATACCGCCGGGCCGGGGTGGACGGAAGAGATGCGGCGAAGGCGGATTCGAGTGGCCGGCGACGAGCCCCAGGGAATTACCGGCCATGTGGCCGCGGTGGGGAAGCCCTTCCGGACGGGCAACGTGGCCGCGGTGCCGCAGTACTTGCCCTTTTTTGATGATGTGCGCAGTGAGCTGGCGGTGCCGATGTTGGACCGCGAGGGCCATGTGGTCGGCGTGGTCAACATTGAGAGCGAGCGGCTGAATGCGTTCACGGCGGACCAGGAGCGGCTGCTGCAGGCCGTAGCGAACCTCGGCGCAGCAGCCGCGGCGCTCGCGGATCATCACGCTCGGGAGCGGGCACTGATTGAGCTGGGCAAGGAGCTCGGCGGGCGCGTGGACATGCAGGGCGTGATGGAGCGAGTGGTGGAGCTGGCGGGGCAGATTCTGCGCGCGGAGGATGCCTCGCTGTTCGTGCGTGAACACGAGAGGGACCTGCTGGTCCTGGCGGCTTCGGAGGGCGTTCTGAAGAGCCAGGTGGGGGTGGCCGCGTATCGGTGGGGGGAGGGTCTGACCGGGTGGGTGGCGGAGCACGCGATGCCGGTGCGGACGGACAACGTGCGGGATGATGCGCGGTGGAAGGGCGTTCATCCGGAGTTCCCGTGGGAGCAAATGGGTGCTTTCCTGGCGGTGCCGGTGGTGGGGCGCGAAGGGACAGTCGGCGTGCTGCGTGTACTGCGGCGCAAGGGTCCGCAATCGCTCCCGAACCCCTTCTCACCCGAGGAGGAGGACCTTCTGATGACGCTGGGCAGCCAGGTGGGGGTGGCGATTGAGAATGCGCGGCTGCTGGAACGAGTGGTAGACGCGGAGCGGATGGCCGCCTGGGGAGAGATGTCGGCCCGGTCGGTACACATGCTGGGGAATCGGCTGTTCGCACTGAAGGGCAGCCTGAACGAGCTCGAGTATCAGCTTTGTCCGGGTCACACGAACATGGACCTATGCTCCAACCTGGTCCAGGACATCAAGCGGGGCGTGTTCGACTTGGAGGGAATACTGCAGGAGTTCAAGGATTTCGTGGTCGCGACCCGGCTGACGCTGGCGCCGACGGACGTGAACGAGCTAATCCGCCGGACCGTGCCGGAGGCCATCCCGCGGGACAGCGGAGTGGTGCTGGAGCTGGAGCTGGAGGAGAGCCTGCCGGCGGCTCTGGCCGACGGGGACAAGCTCAGCCGGTGCCTGCGCGAGCTGACCGAGAACGCGGTATCGGCGCAGCCGGAGGGCGGCCGGGTCAAGGTGGCGACACGGCGCGCAAGCGAACAAGAGGCGCAAGGCCATTGCGTCGCAGGCGGCGGGCCGTGCGTGGCCCTTGACTTCGCCGACGACGGTCCGGGGGTTCCCGCGGCGGAGAAGGAACGCATTTTCAAGCCGTTTTACAGCACACGTGCCCGGGGCATGGGGCTGGGGCTGGCAATCGTGCACAGCATTATCGAGGCCCATGGAGGAGAGATCGTGGAGGTCGGCGTCCCGGGCGAGGGCGCGCACTTTGTGTTATACTTGCCGGCAGCATCGAGGGAGGGCGACACGGCTGATGTGCAAGATACTGATCGTTGACGATGAGGGCGAAGTGGCGGGAGCGATCCAACGGCGTCTTCAACGTGAGGGGTACCAGATCGAGACAGCGGTCAAGCTGGATGAAGCGCTGGCGAAGATTCAGGAGGCGGGTCAGCCGTACGACGTTATCGTCACGGATATGGTGATGGAGGAAGCGGAAAGCGGGATGGAGGTGCTCAAGCGGGCCATGATCCGGGACATCTTCACCGAGGTGATCGTGCTGACCGCGTACGGCAACGTGGCCAACGCGGTGGAGTGCATGAAGCGGGGCGCCTTTGACTACGTGGAAAAGAACATCCCGGGTGTGGATGTGTACGATCTGCTGGCGCTCAAGGTGGAGCAAGCCTTGGAACGCCGCCGCGGATCGGTGGAGACCATGCGGCGGCTGGACACTCGGCAGCAAGGCCCCGGCGCATAGCCGGGGGCATCAGGCTTTGACGGCGGTGAGCACCGCGCAGCCGTAGTCGCCGTAAGGCGGCAACGGCGTGCAGTCGGTGAAGCCGGTGCGGCGCGCCAGGCGGGACAGCTCGAAGTACGAATAGGCCCCGATGTACATGTGAAATAAAGCTCCAGACAACGGGCCGTCGCGGTTATCGTTCAGCATGAAGTCGTGGATAATCAGCAGCCCTCCGGGGGACAGGGCGCGATGCGCCTTCTGGAGCTTCATCATGGCGTGGCTCCCGGCGCCGTGCAGCACATTGGACAGCAGAACCGTATCATACCCCGAACCGAACTCGTCGGTGTTCCAGTCGCCCACACCGAAGTGAATCCGGTCCTCCACGTCGGGGTATTGTGCGACCAAGGCCCGAGCCACTTCCAGCGCCGGCTCGAGGTCCCAGACGGTGGCGCGCAATTCCGGGTACTTGCGGCACAGTGCCACGGAGTACGAGCCCGGTCCGCCGCCGACGTCAAGCAGACGGCGGCGGCCGGTGAGGTCCACGTGCTCCACCAGGTGTGCCGCCTGTCCGCTCATGGCCAGATCGTGCATGCCGAGCACGAACTCACGCGGGCCCTCAATGCCCGGCTGGTGTTTCTCGCTGGTGTAGTGCCGCGGCATGTCGTCCCAGCGCTTCCAGGCGTGCATTCCGTGGGCAATCAGATGGCCCTGGTAGCAGTCGCGATCCTTGACCAGGTACTTATCGGCCACCGGCGTGTTCTCGAACCGGTCGGCCTCTCGCTTTAGAAGGCCCATGGCACAGCACGTCATGAGCAGGCGCTCGAGCCGCTCGGATTTGACCTCGGTGTCCGACGCCAATTCGTCCAGCGTTTTGGGCCCCTCAGCCAGGTACGTGAAGATCTCCAGGAAGTTGGCGATCTGAAGCGCACGCGAGATTCGGAAGCCGTTCATCGCCGCGTGTAGGTCGGCCAGGTCTTCAATGGGCAGATACCCCGACATCTCAAACCTCCCACCTCACCAACAAGGGCCCCGTGGCCCGAACTGAACCCGCCCGGGCCGTTACGGGTGCGTTCTTGCTGGCACAGCATCCTTCGCAACTCCCAGGGCTGTGGCCCCGTCGCGCCCCTCGTCAAGCCGGGGCCACTGCCCCAGCAGTGTTTGCCCGCCAGACCGGCGGCGTGGTTGATGGAAGCAACACAAATCGCCCCGTATGACTTGCCCGGGCTGAACCACCGGCTATTTCGCGCCTGCGAGCAAAAAGCCTTCTGCTCAGCGCAGGAAGTCTTGCGCTTGCTGGGAAGAGGCAGGGATGAGGCGTGCCGAGCGCAGAACCGCCGCAGGCCGGCATCTCGCGCCGGGCGGTCGGAAGGAGTGAGCGGCATGGGGAACGCTGTGTTTCAGTCCGCTTTGGCGGCGTTGCTGCTGACGGCCGGCGCAGTGCACTGCGCGCCGCCCTTTGAGCAGCGCTATTTCTGGACCTGGGATCACCGTATGGAGTGGAGCGACCGCGGAGAGGGCCGCAGTGTAATGGGTGGGGGCGGACGCTATCAGAAAACGACCGAGGATTTCCTGCAGGACTACAAGCGGCTCATCGCCTTTATGGCCGACCATGGGTTCAACGCGCTCGTGATCTGGGGCTTCGTGCGCGATTCGCACGGCGGCGTAGCGGCGTCGCAGGAGCTGTGCCGGTACGCGCGCGCCAAGGGCGTGCGGATCTGCCCCGGAGTGGGGACCAGCGGCTATGAGGGCTATGTATTCGAGGGCAACCACCAGTACAACATCAGCACGTGGCTAAAGGCTCACCCGGAACTGCGCGCCATCGGCAGGGATGGGCGCCCGAGGAACGCGCTCTGCCCCACGAAGCCCGAGAACATCAAGTGGCTGAACGAGGGGTGCCGCTGGCTGTTCAAGACCTTCGAGATTGGCGGGATCAACTTCGAGATCGGTGACTTCTTTGTCTGCTATTGCGACCACTGCCGGGCCGCGCGGGCCGCGATGGGCACCACCGAGGCCGACTACTACAAGGACATGGCGATCTCGACGGCACCAGTGATGCGCGTGGCGCACGAGATGGACCCCGAGGCCTGGTTGAGCTATGCCACGTACACGGGATTCGATCAGGCGATGATGAACAACCCGCCGGACTGGCCCAAGCTGCTGCCGGAGTACGCCATTTGCCAGTGGACGCTGACGGGAATGTATCGCCAGTGGCCCCGGGGTCTGAGGCCGCCGACGCCTCGGAACATCGGCTACCTGCACTGGGCGAACAAGTCTACGCACACGCAGGACCAGTTCTACGTGGCGCGGGTGCGGGAGGCCTGCAAGAACGCCTCCGACGCCGGCTTCCTGGGGCTCAGCGTGTACGGGGAGATGCCGGCCAGTCGGATCAACATTGAGATCACCTATCGCGCCTTCGAGTTCTTCATGGACGATCCTGATCGCAGCGTCGAGCAGTTCGGGGCGGGACCGGTGGCGGAGATGTTCGGGCAGGCCGGCGCGAAGGCGGCGCTGGGCCTGGTGCTGGAGCTGGAGAAGAGGGCCCACGACCGTGAACTGCTGGAGCGCCGAGCAGCGGAGTGCCGAAAGTGGGCGGCGACCGCGCAGGGCGCGGCCCACAGGAACTGGCAAAGGCTGGCGGCCTTCCTGGAGGGTCAGATCCAACAGCTCCGAGAGAGCGACCTACGCTTCAGCACGCCGGAGGACTTCGAGCGCTTGCAGCGGGAGGGATTGCGGCTAGCACAGGGCGCCAGGGCGACGATTGATCTGCCGCCGGAGTTCGCGGCGCAGCCGAAACTGAGCTTCCAAGCGCGAATGGACTTCCCGATGGAGGACGGGTTCCTGGCAACCATGGCCCTGAGGCTGAACGGCCGGCCGATTGAGCCGAAGCACGCGCTCGACCGGCCGGCGGAAGTAGCGTTCCCGCATCATCAGGCCTACAAGTCCCTGCCCACGTACGACCCTGAGAAGCAAGCCTGGTATGTCAAGTATGACAACGACTTCGAGATCAAGCTACCGGCAGGGAGCAAGTACGAGACACCGGGCTACACGCATCAATACCAGTTCGACCTCGGGTCGCTGGCAGCAGAGGGGAAGAATGTTCTGGTAATTGAGAATCTCGAGCGGCGGTGGTGGGGTGCGGAGCGCGGGCGCCTGGTAATTGAGTCATTCCAGGTCGGTGGCCGGTAGGCGCCAGGCTTCGGCTGGAGGCGTGAGTGTTTCCGGGGTGTTGTCCGGCAGGTCAGTTAGCCGGCCAGGCGTTGATCGGTGGCTGGTTGAGGAACTTCACGTGGCCGTCCAGATAACAGACATTGATGGAGGCCCGGAAGCTCCGGTGCGGTCCCGTCTTGTGCCCCTTCTTGAACCAATCGGAGACCAGGGGCAGATCGGTATTGCTCATCTCGCCGATGATGTGCGGCGCAGGCCCCCACTTCTTGTTGCAGAACCTGCAGATGAACGCAGGCGTCGAGCTGGTCATTGGGGGGTAACGGTAGGAATACCAATAGTAGGACGTGTTGCCTGCGGTCCAGTTGGCCTCACTGGCGATAACATCCGGCAGGCCGATGGCGGGAGCGGAAGGGCAGTACCAGATCTGCCAGTTCCTAATGTACGGCTCGACGGAGCGAGTGAGCTCGTACATCGGATTGCCGGGCCAGTCGTCGCACGGAAACAGCTCATCATAGTCTTGAGCGTACATGTGGGCCGCTAGCCCCAGTTGACGCACGTTGGACAGACAACTGGTGCGCCGGGCCTTCTCTCGCGCTCGGGTGAACACCGGAAACAGAATGGCCGCCAGAATTGCGATGATCGCGATGACTACGAGCAGCTCGACCAGTGTGAAGCCGCCCTTGACAGAGCGGACAGCCATGGCATAACCACCTCCCGCAGCAGGAGCGCTCCGGCGCTGGGATGCCGGCCTTGGAACCAGATAGATGCTACGCGGTCAGTGTGAATAGAGGAGGAAGATCGTCCGGTTTTTGTGCGACTAACCAGACTTGAGCAACCCGCCGGCGACGGTCCGGCCACCTGAAACGCCGTCAGGGAGCTAGTCTGGCGGCCTCACGCAAGGTTTGCAGAGCGTGGGGCGCTTGCGTTTGCAGGCTGCGCCAGTCGGATGCGATGGAGACCGAGCCCTGGTAGTTGGCCTGGGCCAGGGCGTCGAACAGGGGACGGTAGGAGAAGGCGCTTTCGCCCGGGGGCCGACGGTCAGGGTCCGATACGTACACGTGTCGGAGAGCGGAGCCGGCAACGATGAGCGCATCGTAGCCCTCGCGCTCAGCGAGCAGGTAGGCCAGTGGCGCTGCGACGCCGACATTAGGCTGGGCGACCTCCTCGGCCAGGATCCATGCTTCCTCCAGGCTGTCAATCATGCTGCTGCCGCTGCCGGGGATCGGCTCGACGGCTAATTCCAGGCCCTGAGCGGAGGCGAGCTTGGCGGCGCGGTCCAGCAGGCGCTTGAGCTGCCTCCAAGCAGATGGCCGAGGAAGGTCGGCCGGCAGATCGCGTCGGGCGCCGGCGCCGAACACGACGAGTCGGGCCCCCACGGCGCCAGCGCGTTCGAACGTGCAGCGCAGCAAGCGCTCGATATGGCCTCGGTCGAGGTCGGGGCCGATGAGGGACGCCTGGGGAGGCAGGACCAGGGACAGGACTTCGGGGAAGAGATCCTGGGCAGCAAGATTCTGCCGCACAGGCTCGAAGGCCTCGGCGGGTTCTTCGGGCAATAGAATATCGGAGGAAAGCTCGATGAAGTCGAAGCCTGCATCCGCCAGGAGGGCGGACGCCCGGACCGGGGCGCAGCAGCCGAACCGGATCATGACGGCGGACCGTAGAGCGAAGCGCACAAGAACCCGGTGCTCGCGCTTGCCAGGCTCAGGTGTTCAGGGTACTCCTCCAAGGCTGTCGCCGGTAATATGCCAGCCCTGTCCCGGCACCCGGCGCAGATACACTTCGAACACCTTGGGGTCGGCCAGATCGTAGGTCACCTCCACAGTGGCTTTCTCTCCGTCATTGAAGGTTTCCTTGTATTCCGGGTCGGGCAGTTGGCCATACTGCGGTGCCTCGCCTACGACGGTTACGGGCCGGCGTTGCTCCTCGGCCGCGGGAGTGACCGGCGACCGGGAGGGCGGAGGCTGAATGATCCGGACGGACGTCACCTCGTAGTGATCTAAGCGCCACTCCAGTTCCAGGCGATAGAGCGGCTCAGCAGCCGAAGGGCCCAGCAGAACGGTGGCCGTCTGCCAGTCTGCGCTGTGCTTGGACACCTGGGCGCGGAACTTCTCGTCCGGGAACAGCCGGCGCCCTGCGGCGACGGCGTAGCCGGAGTCGGGTTGAATGACGGGCTCGGCGGCCGCGGGCTCCTCGGACGGCTCCTCGGATGCCGGCGGGGCCGTGGGCTCCGCCTGAACCGGCTGCGTCTCCAGAGGTGGCAGCGGCTGAAGAGGTTGCGAGACGGCAGTGCTTGCCGGAGGCTCGAGAGTGACCTTGCGGACGCGCCCAAACAGGACCACGATCACAATTAGGCACCCGACGACCAACACGGCAAGGAAAGCCACAACGCCCCACAGGATATTCAGGGAGGATTGCGGCGCGGACTCGCCGGTGGAGGGCTCGACCGGCGGCTGTTCCGCGTCAGCCATGAAGGCGGCTACCTCGCTCTCGGTCGGCAGTGGGGTTGTGGGCTGAGCGGCCAACAGGCACTGGGGACACAGGAGGCGGTCCCCGAACTCCCGCTGACATTCCTCGCAGATGGGACGCCCGCAGACGGAGCACTTCGCTGTCGCAGAACGGTCGGGATGGTTTCGGCAGAATTGTTCGGTCATCGGAGTCTCGCAACGAGATTGTCGGACCGGCCGCTGCTAGTGCTCAGTTGGGGACGACGCTCAAATAGCTGGAAGGGCCGCATGGGGCCCCTGTGGACCGCTTGGGGCCGGCTATCCCCGTCGCGGCCCCTCCTCGTGATACGGACTTGCCGCAGGAGGCTCTAGCCCTCAAGCTTCTGGTCGAGGATCTGATTGACGGCCTTGGGATCGGCCTGGCCCTTGGTGGCGGCCATGACCTGGCCGACCAGAAAGCCCTTCGTCTTCTTGTGCCCCGCACGGTACTTGTCCACGGCGTCCTGGTTTTCGGCGAGGACCTGGGCCACAAGGGCCTCCAGCTCGCCGGTGTCTGAGATGACGGCGAGGCCTTCGGCTTCCACGATGGCTGCCGGCGCCTCGCCGGTCTCAAACATCCGGGCGAACACGTCTTTGGCGATCTTGCCGGTGATGGTGCCGTCTCGGATGAGGTCGAGCATTTCGGCCAGCCGGTCGGGCGTGACGCGGCAGTCCTCAAGGGCCACCTTGTGGTCATGGAGCATCTTTGCCAGGTCGCCCATGACCCAGTTGCTGACGGCCTTGGCGTCGCCGTGTTTGGCCGCAGCTTGCTCGAAGAAGTCGGCGGTGGACCTGGTCGCGGTGAGCTGTTCGGCATCGTACTCGGGAATCCCGTACTGTTCGACGAAGCGCCTACGGCGCAGGTGGGGGAGCTCGGTGAGCTCCTGGCGGAGGCGCTCAATCCAAGGCTGCTCGACGACCATCGGGACAAGATCGGGCTCGGGGAAGTAGCGGTAGTCGTCGCTGGTTTCCTTGACGCGCATCGGCGTGGTGATCTGCTTCTCGTCGTTCCAGCGCCGCGTCTGGCGCTCCATCTGCTCCTCGTCCTCCAGGGCGGCCTGCTGCCGCTTGATCTCGTAGGCGCAAGCGTCACACACGGCCTTGACGGAGGCGAGATTCTTGATCTCGGCGAGAGGAGTCGCGGCGCCGGTCTCGTCGTCAATGAGATTGACCGTCGGTTCGGCGCGCATCTTGCCTTCCTCCATGTTCGCTTCGGAGACGCCGAGATAGCGGAGGATGTCACGGAGGGTGTGCAGGTACACTCGGATTTGGTCCGGATGAGTGAAGTCAGGATAGGTGACGATTTCCATCAAGGGCATGCCCGCGCGATTGTAGTCCACGAAGCTCTGATTGGTGCCGTGGATCAGCTTGCCAGTGTCTTCTTCGAGGTGTACACGCTTGATCCGGATGCGAACGGTGTCGCCGTTGACGTCCAGGTCGAGGGAGCCGTCGTGGGTTAGGGGCTCCTCGTACTGGGAGATCTGGAAGTTCTTGGGCATGTCGGGATAGTAGTAGGCTTTGCGGGCAAAGCGGCAGAAGGGCGCAATCTCGCAGTTGAGGGCCAGGCCGGTCTTGATCACCTGCTCCACGGCGCGCACGTTCGGCACCGGCAGGACGCCGGGCAAGCCGCAGCAGATCGGACAAGCCTGTGAATTGGGCGGGGCGCCAAACTCGTTGCGGCACGAGCAAAACAGCTTCGAGGCAGTTTGAATCTGCGCGTGGACTTCCAGACCGATGCAGGGGCGATAGGACATCGCGAGCTCCTCAAGCCGAGCGGCCGCGCCTCAGAGCGGCGCGCGCCGGGTATGATAATCGGTTGACTGCTCGAAGGCATGGGCCGCGCGAAGTAGCGTCTGTTCCTCGAAAGGCCGACCCATGAGCTGCATCCCCACGGGGAGACCTTGCGCAAAGCCGCAGGGAAGGGACAGGGCGGGGATGCCGGCGATGTTGATCGGAATGGTGCAGATGTCGGCCAGCTTCATGGCCATCTGATCATCGGCGCGCTCGCCGATCTTGAAGGGCAGCACCGGCGAAGTGGGCGAGACCAGGAAATCGAAGCGCTGGAAGGCGCGGTCGAGGTCTTGCTTGATCAAAGTGCGGACCTTGAGGGCCTTCAGGTAGTAGGCATCGTAGTACCCGGCGCTGAGGGCGTAGGTGCCGAGCATGATGCGCAGGCGCACCTCGCGGCCGAAGCCCTCGGCGCGCGTGCGGCTGAACAGGTCCACGACGTTCTTGTACGGCGGGTCGGCGCGGTAGCCGTAGCGGACGCCGTCGAACCGGGCGAGGTTCGAGCTGCACTCGGCGGGGGCGATGATGTAGTAGACCGGGAGGGCGTACTCGGAGTGCGGCAGAGACACTTCCTCGCAGGTGATACCCAGGTTCTCCAACTGCTTCACAGCCGCGAGAACGCAGTCCTTCACCTCGGGGGCGATGCCGGTGCCCAGCAGCTCCGTGACCACGCCCGCTCTCAGGTCCTGCACCTCGCCGTTGAGATGGGCGGTGTAGTCCGGGACGGGGAGGTCGGCGGAGGTCGCGTCCAGCGGGTCCCGGCCGGCGATGACGTTCATGATCAGGGCACAGTCACGCACGTCCTTGGTCAGGGGGCCAATCTGGTCGAGGCTGGAAGCATACGCGACCAGGCCGTAGCGAGAGACCCGCCCGTAGGTGGGCTTGAGCCCGACGCAGCCGCACAGCGAGGCGGGCTGGCGGATGGAGCCGCCGGTGTCCGATCCGAGGGCGATAATCGCTTCGCCGGCAGCAACGGCGGCTGCCGACCCGCCGCTTGACCCGCCCGGGACGCGCTCCAGGTCCCAAGGGTTGTGGGTGATCTTGAAGGCCGAGTTCTCCGTCGAGGAACCCATGGCGAACTCGTCCATGTTGGTCTTGCCCAGGAACACCATGCCGGCGGCAGCGCACTTTTCCACCACTGTCGCGTTGTAGGGCGGGATCCAGTTCTCCAGCATCTTGCTGGCGCAGGTGGTGGTAAAGCCCCTGGTCGCCAAGAGATCCTTGAGCGCCAGCGGGATGCCGACCAGCGGGCCCACGGGCTCGCCGTGGGCGATCTTGCGGTCCGCCGCGTCGGCCTGCTCGAGGGCCTTGTCGCGCATCAGGAGGAGATAGCTTTGGACCCGGTCCTCCAACTGGGCAATGCGCTCAAAGAGCGCCTCGGCGACTTCGCGCGCCGAGACCTCCTGTGCGGCAATCAGCTTGCTCAGCTCGTGGGCCGTCAGATCGGGAAGATTCATCAGTCCTCGCCTGCATATTGTGCTTACGACTGCAGTGGTCGGGAGCAGCTCTTGCGGCCACGGCGGGGCCCCGGTGGCTGCGAGGGATCGCGGCGGACGGGGCTACTGCTCGACGACGCGGGGAACGCGGAAGAATTCGTCGCTGTGGTCCGGGCCGGCTCGCAGCAGCTCCTCCCGCGGCAGCGACGGGCCGACCTCATCGGGCCGGAACACGTTGACCATTGGGATCACGTGGGATGTGGGCTCAACGTCCTCGGTATCGAGCTGTTCCAGAGCTGCGAAATGGTCCAGGATGCGCGTCAACTCGTGACGAGTGCGCTCCAGCTCATCGTCACTGAGCGCCAGGCGCGCCAGGAGTGCGACGTGCTCTACCTGCTCGCGAGTAAGCGCTTCGGCCATGCGATTGGCATCCTTTCGAAGTGAGAAGCAAACCGCGTTGATTGTACGTGAGCGTTGGGGGCGAAGTCAAGCTCAGAGGCGGCCGGGAATCCTGCCATCTGCGGGCCCGATACTTGGCGCAGCCCGCCGTGGCCGGTTCCCCCGGTACTTGGCTCTTGCTCGCGCGCTACGCTGCGTCTAATTGGTGGCGGCTGTGAGCGTGATAGACGGCAGCGGCTTGGCGGGAGCGAGCTCCTCGCGCAGCGCGTTGGCGATGAACTTGAGAAAGATGTTCAGATAGCGCAGCCGCGCGCCCTGCCGGCGGACCGCGTCTATCCGGCTGACCCCCCGCTGGGCGAGCAGAGCCTCCGGCGACTGACCCGTGCTGCAACTGGCAGCGAGGATTAGAGCCGCGTCGCCGAAACCGAGGCCTTTGTCGCGGAGAGCGCGAACGTCCCGAGCCTGCGTCGGCGGGTGGTCCTGCTGCGGCGCCTGAAGGAAGTAGGCAATAATCCGGTCGGCGATCTGCTGCTGGGCAGGTGTGGCCCCGGCGGTCAGGACATCAATCTCGGCGAGCAGCGCGCTAGTCTGCGCTTGGTCGGCAATCTTGCGCGGTTTGTTGGCGGCCGCGAGGGCCTCAAAGCCGCGGGAGTCGGTGTCCGCCAGCGTGTCGGCAAGCTCCTGGCGGCTCATCTCGTCGGGATGGATCGCCACGCGCTCCATGGCGCCGACCGTGTGTCCGGCGGCATCGGCCGCGGAGCTCAGCAGCTCAAAATCGCGCGGCGCTTGGCGGGTGTACTCCCGGACCGCCTGGAGCGCAACTCGGCTCTGGGCGACGGAGTGCTCCAGCAGATCGAGATCCGGCATTGGGCCGCCGTGCTTGAGGGCGGCATCGAGCAGCCGTTCGGCGCGGCGGAGCGCGCCGAGCGCGCGGCCAGTAGAGTCAGTTACGAGCAAATCGCCTGCTTCGAGTGCGTAGAGAGCTTCATTCGCCGTGGCGACGGCCATCTTCGCGCGAACCATGAGACGGTCGGAGGCTTCGCCGAGAGTGCCGATGCTGCCGGAGAGGTCTACCAGGCTGCCCGCGGCGTCGCGGGCCGAGGTCGCGACCGGCGCCAACGCGCCTTCCGTGGTTTGGCGGTAGTCGGCGAGTGCCCGCTCGGAGGCTTCGGCTTGCTGCAGACACTGGCGGGTCTGTGCGAACAGCGCGCGGGCCCGGGCGAGCTGGTCGCCGGCCGCGGGGCGCTGGGGAGATGCGGGGGAGACGTGGGCAATCAGCCTGAGGCCCCGTTGCGCGGCGGCGCTTCCGGGTTCAGCCGCGAGCGCAGCCTGGAAGTTCTGCCGCGCCGGTTCATAGGCGCCCAATGCCAGATGCGCCTGCCCCAGGCCGACCAGCGCCCGCGCGTTGCCGGGCGTGAGCTTGAGAACCCGGCTGTAGAGCTCGGCCGCCTTCCGGGGCCGGTGGCGCCGCAGGTAGCTGTCGGCGATTGTCAGCTCGACCTCGGGATTGTCGGGGCTGAACTCCGGCCGATTCTTCTGGCGAGCGATACGGCGAACCAGGGGCGGATGGGTCAAGAAGTACGTCTCGAACTTGGAGGGGCGCTCCTTTTCGTACTTGTCGGCGAGCCGCTGGAAGAAGACGAGCTGGGCGTGTGGATCATAGCCTGCGGCAAAGGACAGCTCGGTGCCCTTGTCGTCGGCCTCGTACTCGTCCACGCGGCTATAGTGCAGGCCCCAGAGGTCGAAGAACGTGCTGGTCAGATCGCCGGCCAGGCGGCTCTCCCCGGCGGCGAAGAAGGTCGGAATGGAATAGATCAAGGATTTCTTGAAGCTCTTGATCGAATCGCGGTTGACGATGTGTCCGACCTCGTGCCCGGTGACCGCCCAGACCTCGTCCTCGGTCTCGGCGAACTCGAGCAAGCCCATGGTCAGGTAGACATGGCCGTACGGGACCGCGAGGGCATTGACGATTTCGGTGTCAATGACCTTGAACTCGTACGGGATCTTCTGCCGACGAGAGCTGCCGACGCAGCTCTGGCCCACGTACTGGACCCAGCCGCTGACCAGGGGGTCATCTACGATCTTGAAGTGGGACTCGATGGCCGCGACGGAACGGCGGCCCATGCTGCGCTCGATGTCGTCTTCAGAGCATCCCGCCAGGAGCGCCAGGGCGAAACCGGCCGGCGCCAGGCACAGCAGGATCAGGGAGTACGGACGCCGCACAGCGGCAGGAACGCGTCGCACGGGAGCCTCCTCCTTCGTCTTGTGCCGTGATGAGAGGCTTGTTGTACCGTGCCGGCCCCGGGGCCACGGGGTAACGCACCA
>JALGUG010000237.1 GCA_029820995.1 Candidatus Zipacnadia bacterium | reverse complement strand
ACAGGATGGAGCGGGCCATCTGCCGGATGGCAGGACTGGCCTTGTCGGCCATCTTCATCGCCATCACTATGTCGCGCTCGCTCATCAAGCTACTCCAGCGGGGCGCCGCACTTGTCGCACACCGTCGGCTTGCGCCCTCGGTACGTCATCTTGTTGTCGCACGACGAACACCTGGCCCGTCGTCTGCCGGTGGCCCGCCCCTGCTCGGAGACCCCCTCGCCCTTCGCGTACTTGCGCAGCGGCTCCCTGCGCCGCTCTATCCCCGGCACGCCTACCCCCCCGTCCAGCTGCGCCGCCATCGCGCCGCGCGGCAGGGCCGGCCCCAGCTTGTCGTCCGGCGGCGGGCCGGTCAGCTTCCCACCCCTCGCGCCGCCGGATTCGCCCTCCATCCGTTCCTCCGCCTCGCGCCAGCGCCTGCTGTCGCTCTGCATCAGAGCCTCGACGCCCAGCAGCATCCGCCAGTCGTTGTCCTCCAGCGCGGGCCCGTAAGGCAGGAAACCCTTGTCGGACCACATGTAACACCGGAAGACCTCGTCCACCCAGGGCAGCAGCGCCTCATTTCTCGCAGCCCAAGCGTCCCGTTGCTCCTCGTCCTCAATCTCGTGCAGCTCGACGAGACGCTTCAGGTGTTTCCCAGTTCACGCTGCTGCTCGTCCGTGATGCCGTTCTGGAACTCGAGGTAGAGCTCCAGCCACTGCGACACGGCCGGGTCCAGCGTCTTGCACAGCTCTATGAGCGGCCCCTTGCCACGCTGGCGGTCGGCCTTGCGCACGCTGCCGTCCTCGCGCACGATCTCGATCTCCTCGAGCGCCGCGCCGCACAGGAACAGGTACGCGTCGGCGGTCCGCATCGAGACCTCGAACTCCTGCTCCCGCGCCGCCCGCTCCGCCTGCCCCAGCTTCGCCTTGCCGGTGGTGCGCGTTCCCAGCGCCTGATGCTCGCGCACCTCCGTCGGCCCCATCCGGCGCCAGCGAAACCTGCCCTTGCCGTTGGGCAGGTCCACGTAGTCCGACACGCGCCGGTCCTCGACGCTCGAGGGCTGCCTCGCCGCATTCTTCGCGAGCCGTTCCAGGCGCTCCGCGATCACCTCGTCAGCCGGGCGCTCGTCCTCCGCCGCCGAATGTGGCTTCAATGCTTCAGTCTCCCCCTCCGGCATCTGTTCCGGCAGCGTCGTCTCCATCATCTGTTCCGAACCTGGTTCCAAGCTGTCTTCTGGCATGTTGCTTTCTCCTTCCCTTCTCCTCGTTGATAACGCCCTGCAGGCGTTCGAGATCATGTCTCACGTTGCGCACCCGCCGGTTCAGGTCCAAGAAGTGCCGCTCCGGCGAGTTGAGCCAATCCACCAGGGCCTGCTTGACCGCCCGTGTGTTCTCGAAGACCAGTGCGGTGAAGCCGTTCTGCCCCCTCACAATATCAAGGACCTCGAAGTCGCGGCTCAGCAAATATGCCGCGCTGTCGAGGTCCTGGATGCCACGCCGGGTGTCGCCCCGCCGCTTGCTCTCCTCTTGTTGTACTGCATCGGCTTCCATCGAACCGTCACTTCCTTTCTCGTTCGCGTTCTCGTCAGTCGGTCATGTCAGCGTCATGTACTTGGCCAGGAACGGCACCTCCCACTCGATGTCCGCGTCCGCGCCCGGGATGGTCATCTGCTCGCCCGTGTACTTCATCCCGTAGATGTTCAGCACCCACGTGCTGTACGGGTCGCAGCCCTCGGTGATGGTCAGGTCGACGTCGTGCTCGGTCAGGCACGGCTGCTGCATGTCGTCGCCGCTCACGTTGTACAGCCCCATCGTGCCGGAGACGTCCTCCGGCCCGATCGGCATGTAGTCCCACTTGCGCGCGGGGTCGCGGGTCGTCGTCGGGCCGGCGATGACCGGGTGCATGTTCAGGTTGTTGGCGTAGCTGATCCGCAGGCTGCCCAGCTCGAACAGCGACCAGACCGCCTCGTTCACGCCCAGGCCCGGGCCGTCGATGTAGGTCTGCGGCTCGGCCAGCACGGCCGGAGAAATCTTGCCCCCGAACCCGCTCACGGCGCCGGTCACCCAGCCCTCGTTGTCCAGGCTGATGTCCAGCGTGTCAATCTTGCAGTCCTGGATGGCCCACTGCGCCCTCGTGTCCCCGTAGCCGACGGTCAGCCAGGTCAGGGTCGGCGGGGCGCCGGCGGCGAAGGCGTAGCCCAGGTACGTCTTGGCGGCCTCAGCGGACTGCATCTTCATGATGTCGTGCCCCCACTCCACGCCCCACATGCCCTCCTGGATCTCGACCAAGCGGCGGCTGCCCGCAGGACGGACGCCCTCGACACCCTCCACCTCGTTCTTCCGGAAGTTCTCGTAGTAGCCGACGGGCAGGGTCGGGTCGGCGGCGGTGCCCTCGCCCCCCTGCGCGGCGTAGTAAACTATGCCTTGATGCCCTCGTACCAGGCTCATGTCAACTCACTCCTTCTGTCAGGCCTCTTCAAAGCCCGACGGTCCCGCGGGTGCGCGGGCCTGCTTCGGCTCGACCGGATTGACCGGGTTGCCGCTGCTGTCCACCGCGCTTCGCAGTCCGGCTTGTCGCTGCCGCACGGTCTTCTCGTCGCAAGCGTGTTCATCATACTCGCGCTTCGTCCAGAACAACGAGCCGCACCTCGGGCACTTCACCGGCGGCAGACTGGACAGGTTGACCCTCGCGCGCTTGAACAACTTGCCGCCGCAGCGAATGCACTCGCCGATGACCTGGCCCGGCTCGTGCGGCGTCTCCACGCCGCAGCCCAGGCACTTCATGCAGCACGGCACCTCGGCCTTGTTGCCAGCATTGTACATTACACCCTGCGGCGGCGGCGCGGATGAGGGTGTGAGCGCGGGCGCGGGCGCGAGCGCGACTCCGGGTTTCGGTATCGTCTCCTTCTTGGGCTTGCGCCGCGACACCCTCTTCTTTTTCTCTGCCATCATTCTCTCCCTCAGTAGCCGATGGTGGGCAGCGCGAACACGACCGTCGCGCAGCCGCCCTGCCAAACCTCGGTCTCCTCCGCTGTAGTCAGGCTCATTGGCTCAATGATCACGTCCTCCCAATAAGGCGGGTTGTCGTAGGTCTTCCGCAGGATGTACTCGATGTAGGACGCTACAAGAAGACCGTCCTCATAAGCCTCCTCCGTGCCCGTCCATTTGAACGCCGAGTAGATGTAGCAGGTCAGCTGCGGCTCCAATGCAGTGGCTAATTGGCGCCCTCGGAACACACCGCTGATGACCACCCGCGGCCAGGTGTCCGTGCTGGTCACCAGCAGCGTCGGGCTGCCGATGATGATGGCGTCCTCGGCCGGTATCACCGCAGCATTCGCGCCGTCCGCGGTCAGCTCGTTGATCAGCTCGTCGCGGAGCAGCCGCCGCACCTCCTGGACCGCCGTCGTCGGTATGCGTGTCGTCGCCATCTACGCCGCCTTCCTCATTCTCGGCCTGCCACGCTTGGCGCGCCGGTATATCCGCATCCGCGCGGCGTGCAGCATCCTGCGTATCTCGGGTCCCGCCGTCTCGCGCAGCTTCTCCGGCAGCGGGCGCCTGCGCATCCGCTTCGTCCCCATGAACATCAGCATCGCCAGATTCCAGCGCCCCACCCGCGTCGAGTTCGCTATGCGGAAGGTCGCCGGCGTGAGCCGGCTGCCGTGCCGCGTCCTCGCCACCCGCCAGCCCGACCGGAAGCGCCCTGTCTGCACGTTGATCAGGTAGTCCTCCGGCGTCGCCGGGCGCTTGACGCTGTAGAGCCCCGGCTTGTACGTGGCCAGCTCCGCCGCCGTCCTGCCCCCGCTGCTGAACTCCACCGCCTTGTCCAGCATCTTTTCGGAGAGGCTCTTACCCAGCTCATCCGGCAGGTCCTCGATATACTTGCCAAACGCCATCCACGACAGGTAGCACTGCCTATGATTGCTCTCGTACTCGACGGTGAAGGCCCTGGCACCCGCGACCCCCAATCGCATGGATGGCATTCGCATTAGGCGCCTGGCACCCCCAACCTGGTGTCGACCTCGATGTGCTCGTCAGCATCCCCCGGTTCGCTGACCGAGATGACCGTCCACTCGTGACCGTTCTCCACAAGCACGTCTCCCACGTTCAAGTAATTCCTGATGTCCCGGTTCGTCTCCGCCGCCTTCGCGTACGTGATCGCGAAGAAGAACTTGCGCTCCTGCAGGTCCATCATCCCCGCCTCCGTCATCCCCAGTCCGCGCCGCTCCCCGTCGCTCTTGCACTCGACGCCGGTCGCCGCGTCCGTCCATGTGTGCCCGGTCGTCGGACGCGTTCGTATCGTGACCGTCGTGTTCTCCCAGTCCGTGAATATCCAATCTACGCCCGCCCAGCCGACGAAGCTGTCAGCCATCAGACCGAGTAGCCTCCCGCTGTCGCCACGCCTGCCCTGTATCTCTGCAACGTCTGCGCGTAGAATTCCTGGTGCCTGCTGATCAGGTTGTCGTGTCGCCCGTCGCCGTATGTTTCCGACCTGTCTCCGAGACGCTTGGATAGAACGCCCTTGTCGCGCCCTCCAGCGTCCTCGACGAGCACGTCAACCGCGCAGGCGCGAGCCACGGCCGTTCGGATGGCGTTCGGGACGACAGCCCAGCCGTGCACCAGCACTATCGTGATGTTGCGGCGGCCGCGCGGCCAGGATGGCCCGCTGAATCGCCCCGCCGTCTCCGACATGGGCACACCTTCCGATGTTATCCCCACCAAATAAATGATGCCAGCGTTCGCGGAAAATTCGTAGCTGGTGCTGGTCAGCTCGCCGGACAGCGGATAGCTGATGCTCGTGATGCTGATGATGGGGGTGAACTTCGCGGGTACGATCAGGCGGCTTGTGCCCTGGCCATCGACCTTTATCGTGCTGGTGGTCTGCGCCACCGTGCGCCCGAGCGCCTTCTCGACGAGCTGACTCCAAAGTACAATGAGCCCAAGCTCATCGTCGTCAGCGTCGCCCACCAGATATGGCG
The DNA here is from genome assembly GCA_029820995.1 of Candidatus Zipacnadia bacterium. GTDB lineage: Bacteria > Armatimonadota > Zipacnadia > JALGUG01 > JALGUG01 > JALGUG01. The sequence goes on along the minus strand of JALGUG010000237.1, from coordinate 5,623 downwards.
CGCCGTCGGCCAGGCGCTCCGCCATCGAGGAGCGCACCGCGCTCTCGCAGTACTTTCGCACGTCGGCCTCGGTGCACAGGTTCGCCAACAGCTACGCCTCCTCGGCAGGCTGGTGCGTGCGACAATAGGGGCTGCCCGGCAGCGCGAGATTGCGGCACCGATTGCCCCTTTGCGTTCGCGCCTTGCAGCGCAGCTTCTCCGCCGTCTCGGGCGGTGGGACCGGCTTGAGCTCCGACTTTGGTGCCGGCACTGATGCTGGTGCCGGTGTCTCCGCCTCTGTCACTATGTCCGGCAATGGTGACGGTGCCACCGACGGTGCCGTCACAGGACTGTCCGCGACCTGCACGAACGGCCCGGGCGTCCCGTCATGCCCTCTCCCGATAGCCCTGACGGACGGCGCGTCCCTGGCATCGACCCGCACCAGGCCGCCGACCACCGGATACGTCCGCCCCGTCACGGCCCCCGTCAGAGAGCCGTTCGCGGTGCTCCGGCTGTTCTTGAACACGATCGTTCTCATCATCGTTTCTCCTTTGCTTTCGGTCGTCAACATAAGGGGCCGAGGCCACAGCAACCTCGGCCCCTCCGTGGCCAACTGGCTTCTCGCAGCCAGTTCCCTTGCATTTACGCGCTGCGGACTCGGCGCAGGACGCCGTGCGGCGCCCCCTGCTTGATGGCGAGCGCGGCGTAGGTGCGCACCATGAAGTTCATCTGGTCGTTGACGTCAGCCAGCCGCCGCCAGGCGAACAGCTCGCGGTCGTCCAGCAGCCCCTCGGCGGTCTCGTTCATCGTGGCCGCCAGGGCCACGCCGTCGTCCGCGTCGAGATCGATGTAGAAGATGCACTCGTCGATGCCATCCGCAACGGTCCAGGTCAGGGGCTGGTCCTCGGCCCCCTCGTCAGCGGTGTCAGTGTTCCCGCCGCGCACCTCGTGCGTCCCGTCGTCCACCAACGTCGTGGCCGCCGCGGTGGGCGTCCCGGCGTCGCTGTAAGTCAAGGCGTTGACGACCTTGACCAGCCGCCAGTCGCTGCCCTGAGTGCTACTGCGGTAGATCTTCCAGTACAAGGCATCTCCGAACGCGTACTGGGAATCAGCGTGCTCGAACATCGTCACCGTGATCTGCACCGCCGATTCCGACCCGTAAACGTACACGCAGGCCTCGGCGCTGGCCCCCTGCTCCCCGAACCTGGTCACGGGTGCCACCTTGTAGCAGTAAGTGCCCGCTTCCAGCTCGCCCTCGCCCTCCAGCTCCTCCACCGCGATAGACGCGGCGGCCGCCTTCGGTCGCGTAAACTCGCAGGGATAGATTCTGATGTCCCTGTACGTCCGCGGTATCCAGCCGATTTGCACGCCGGGCCAAGGGCCCTCGGCCTTCGGCAGGTACTGCAGGCCCCCGCCGTTGCTGCCCGCCTCCACACGGCCGAGGTGGGACTGCATCGCCGTGGACATGAACAGAGCCTTCTGCTCGTCCCGCGCGCCGGCCACCTGGCAGGTGTCGATCAGCTCGTCGATGAGCACCTTGGTCAGCGTGGCCTGGTCGCCGTCGATGCGCTGAATCTGCACGCCGGCGCCGTGCCCGGCATCGAAGCCGGAGAACTGGTACTCGTTCGCCGTCGCGTCACCCCAGAAGCACTCGCCCGCCAGCTCGTAGGCGGTCGCCTGAACGGCACCGTAGACCTCCAGGGCCACCGTGTCCATCTTCGTGGTTTCCTCCACGAAGTTCTCCACCCCGCCCCAGCTCCTGACGATCTTCAAGTTGATGTCAGTGTTCTCATAGGTCGACCCGCTGTTCACCGCCGTGGACCCGGAACCCTGCGGATAGGCGCTCGGAAAGCGTTTCCGCTGCCGGAAGCGGTGCGGCTGGCCCGTGGCGCGCCCGATGTTCAGCATCTGCAGGATGGGCATTATGTGAAGCGCTGCCTCCGTCACCACGACGGGCGGGAGTCGGTCCTGCAGGTTCGCGCCCTGGCCTGCCGCCGTGAGTTGTTTGTGAAGCTTCTCGTCCATTGTTCTTGCTCTCCTTGTCTTTGTAATCGCGGACCGCTCAAGGCGTCATGGCCCCGCTGCTCGCGTCATTGCCGCGTCGTATGCTGCGTCCTCACTGCATCTCAGGACCGTCGCCGATCTGGTCGCGCTCGGTTTGTGTCTGTGCTATCGTCCCCCGGCCAGAAACGCCTCGAAGACGTCCTTGGGGTCCTCCCCGGCCCTGATGGCGTCGGCCCCGGCCTTGCCGTCCTCCAGGCTCACTTGCGCGCCCCCACTTCCGCCGGCAGAAAGCAAGGTCTTCTGAAGCGCGCCCATCTGCTCCGTCAGCGCCGTCTGCAGCGGGCTTGTCGCCAGCGGGCTTGTCGCCAGCGGGTGCGTCAGCAGTAGCTGCGATGTCCTTCTGCAACGATGCGACGACCTCAGTCAAACCCTTCAACGGCTCGGCCAGAGCCCCTCCCACCACCTCACCGATCTTCGCCAGCAGGTAGTTGTTGGCCGCGTTCTGGTCCTCCGTGATCTGCGCCACGATGGGCCTTGCGGAGCTGGCGTCCATTTCGCCAAGGCTCGCGACCCATTTCTGGAACAGGTCGGGAGTGGTCAAGACCTTTTCCATCAGCGCGGTCTCTTCCATCGCCGTCACTTCGGCTTCGGCAGTTCCGGCCGCCACTATGACCTCGCGAGCGGCCCTCAGTTGCTCGTCGGTATATTGCATATCTACATCCTCCTGTGCGGCGGCCTTGCCGCCTATGATGTTGCCCAAGTCCTCGGAACTCCGAGTCTTGGACAATGCGTCCTTCATCGCCTCGAAATACTCCCGCAGCGCTGTCTGCGCCAATGTCTCGCGATCACCGTCGAGTTCGTCCTCCGGCGCATCGCGAATGTACCTGAGCACCTGGTCAAATATCTTGTCGTACTTGGGCTTTTCCACCGCTGCGTTCGCGACGGCCAATGCCTCGCTGAAGCTCGTGGCCCTGTACGGCGCGGCTGTGGCCTCCGCCTCCCCGATGTCCCGGGCATCGATGTAGACCTCGTGCCTCTCCCCCTCGACATAGAGCTCCGCCTTCACCATGCTGTCCTCGTCCCCGCCACCCCGCCCATCGCCCCCGACCTCGGGCCATTCGAAGCCCGTGGCGTCCAGTGCCTTCACCAGCGCCCCCGCGAAGCTCGTGCGCGGGTGCGCCTCGGTGCCCGGCCTGCAGGTGGCGACGTGGTCGACGACGCCGAAGTCGATGAACTTGACCAGTCCGCCGACCTCCGGATCGCGCTGCTTGTACACCGAGCTGATCTTCCCGCCGATCGACGCCGTGCGGTCGCACGTCCCGTCGTTCACCGAGCTCCACAGCCACTCGGCAACCGGATGCTCGTTGATCTTGAAGACCGGCCAGAAGGTCTCGTAGCCGTTCTCGTCCACCTCCGGGTATTCGGCTCCCTCAGCCACACCGGTGCTCTTGCCCAAGGGCAGGCCGCCGAAGTGCCCGTCTGCCAGCTCGATCGTGCCGGCCCGCGCTTGGTCGCGCATCGCCTTGATGAAGCGCGGTGTCATCCGCTCCGCCAGCCAGCGCTCGCCCGTCACTGGGTCCGTGCCGCCCTGCTTGTCAGGCCCGCTGTCCGTGGCCCGGATGATGAGATACTTCTCGCCGCCCTCCTCATAGGCTTTGTGGAACGTGCCGGGCGCGTTGAACTCGATGGCTTCCACGCCGCTCGCCTCCTGGAACGCCTTCCGCAGGCTGTCAGCATCAGGCGTGATAAGCTCCTTGGTCGTCTTTTTGCTCTTCTTCTCCCAACCCTTGCCCGTCCACTTGCTGCATTCCTGATGCCGGGCTCGCCCTTCAAGCCATCATAGACCCGCGCGATCGCGTTGGCCTGCGCCAGGCTGTTTATCGGCTTGCCTTTCGCCGGCACCAGCAGGCCCGGCGCCGCCTTTCGCGCCGCCTTCAACGACGCCCACGGCTTGCCGAGCAGGTTCGCGCTCTCCAGCAACGTCGCCAGCTCCGCCTCGTCGAGCACCTTGGTGGTCTTCCGCGCCATCGTCGCGCCGCACTCCGGACAGGTAAGGTCAGTGCAGGCCTCACCTATTTTGTGCGTCATCTCGTACCCGCAATCAGGACAGACACATTTGCCTTCGGGCCCCAATCCGAGGCCGCCGGGCCCGCGCGCTGCACGAGTCGTATCAGCTGCCATCGCTCATGGCCTCCATGAAACGTAGATGTCGATGTTGGTCGCCGTCGGCCCGCCGTCGATGTCCGCCACCATAACGAACAGATCGTCGCCGTCCACGGGCACGTCGAACACCCAAGTGCCTTCCACCAATTGCACCAGGAACGGAGTCCCCGTGCTTGTGCCGCTGGGATCGGTCTGTATCAGCAAGCCGAGCCGCGCTGTCGTGTCGAAATTTCGCACGTAGGCATAGAGCAACGCGGTCGGGTCAGTGCCGCCGGTGAAGGATATGTCAACGTACACGCGGGCCGTCGGCCAGCGCCCGTGATTCTTCAGCCAGTCGCTGTTCTCGGTCGGGGCCGCGCTGTCGGCAGCGTCGACGTCGGCGCGATGCTCTATCGGCGCTTGCCCCGGCCACACCTTGAAGTCCTGGTATGTTTTCCCGCTGCTGTCCGACATCCCGTCGCCTCCCGGACCAAAAAAGAAGAGGGCCTCAGATAGCCTGACCACCGACGCCGAAGCGTGGGTGACTCAGACCAACCGAGGCCCTCAAATGGGCGTTGTCTGCAAGGCAGAGGAAGCGAACGCGCCCACGGCACGCAACACAAGTTGGCTATTTCCGGATTATTCTAATGCTAGGGTTCCCTGTTTGTCAAGCCCCCAATCAACTTTTTTCCCGCTGCATCCCCCGCACCGCCTCCATGTCGATCACGTTGAGCGCCCCGCAACGGGGGCAGAAGCATGTGAACGAGGGGCTGAATCTGCCCTCCGGGAATGTGCTCACCAGCGCGCGCGTTTCGCTCCAGCAGCCGTGCCGTGTGCGCCGGCAACCCTCCTCGTTGCCGCAGAAGAGGATGCGCCGGTTGCCGCGCACCCGCTCGATCGGTTGAACGATGACCAGGTCACGGGGCTTCCGTTTCCTCGGCATCAAAGACATCTCCCCCCTGCTCGATGATGTCACGGTCACGGCTCGGCTCCTCTCTCCCCTGGCGCAGGATCATCGGCACAATGGGCTCCTTGACCTGGTGCACGCGGCGGTTGACGCCTCGCGAATACGGATCGCCGCCGAGATGCGTGCTGGTCGGGCTGTGCTCGGTGCGCCGCACCCGGCCCGTCTCCGCGTGCCTCTTCGTGCTCTCCATGTGCGCCTCCACCAGGCGCCGCAGCGCCGGCGGCGAGAAGTTCGCCTGGCGCGACGCCGCCTGCATCTGCTTGAACGTGTAGCCCACCATCCAATCCCGCCCCTTATCATAGAAGCGAACAATCTCGGCGTGCTCGTCGATCTCGACCTCGTGCGGCCAGGAGCCGATGAACGTGACGGTCTTCATGCCAAGCTGGCGGAGGACGCTGTGACGGACGGTCAGGAGCATCGCTTTGCCTCCTTAGCCTGCTCGACGCTGCCGGGCTCGCCGGCCAGCAGCTCCAACATCGCCTTGATGTCAGCCCCCACGACGTGGCCTCGCCGCGCGATTCTCTTCCGGAG
>JALGUG010000236.1:7395-10095 GCA_029820995.1 Candidatus Zipacnadia bacterium | reverse complement strand
GCGCGCTTTTCGGGAGGTCCGCCGCCGCACCAACCCGATGTCCTGCTTCAACAACCCGGCCAGCCTGGACCGCATCGTCTACGCCGTAGTTGAACATCTCAACGCCCGCTGGGACAAAACGCCCCTCCACAATTTTACACAAAAGACTTGACACTATCTCGCCCGCGGGTTGCCAAATAGTGCCTGCTTCCGGTTTCGTCGCCCGCTGCGCGAAAGAAGGGATTCCGCCTTCGAAGGCGCACCTTACCACCCGTCTGGAACCCGATGTCAAGAGAGGGTTGCGTGGTCATGGAGAAGGTCAAAGTTGCCGTCATCGGCTGCGGCGGAATCAGCCGGGCGCATTTCAACGGACATCTCGAATGTCCGGGCTCGGAGGTCGTCTATTGCGTGGACGTGGACGAGGCCAAGGCCCGGGAGAAGGCCGAGGTCATCGGTTGCAAATGGCACACCGACTACCTGCAGGTGCTCGACGAGGTGGACGCTGTGGACATCTGCACGCCTCCACACCTACATGCCGAGATGACCGTCGAGGCCGCCCGGCGCGGCAAGCACGTGCTCACCGAGAAGATCATGGCCCGCACGCTGAATGAAGCGCGGTGGATGATCGAGGAGGTCGAGCGGGCCGGTGTGGTGTTCATGGTCGCCTTCGTGCTCCGCTATCGCCCGGAGTTTCAGACCTTCCATGAGGCCTGCCGCGAAGGCCGGATCGGCGAGATCCGCCAGGCCTATATCCACACCCAGATGATGCTCGGCCGGCCGCCGGCGGCCTGGCGCACCGACCCGTACAAGTTCCCCATGGGTGCCTTCTTGTCCCACGGCTGCCACTACGTGGACCAGCTCATCTGGTCCGTCGGCGAGATCGTGGAGACCAGCAACGTGGGCCACGCCTTGACCCTGGGCGACGTGATCCCCGGCGGCGACGACACAAACTGCGCCATCTTCCGGCACGAGAACGGCGCCGTATCGTGCTATGTCGAGAGCTGGGCCATCCCGTACCCCGTGGGTTCGATCCGCTTTGAGGCCTACGGCACCAAGGGGTCTCTGCAGCTCCTGTATCACATGGACGGCAAGCGCACTGTGCGCCTCAGGGATCAGGAGGGCGACCGACAGATCTTCGAGTTCGACCCGTCCAAGAAGGATCACATGGATGCCTTCGGCGGCGCGAAGGACATGCAGGGCCAGATCGCCCACTTCATTGAGTGCGTGCAGCAGGGCAAGGAGCCCATCACCCACGGCCGCGAGGGCATCAAGGCGATGCAGGTGATTCTGGCGGCCACGGCGGCTGAGAAAGAGCAGCGCACGCTGAACGTCCAGGAGTTCGTAAACCGTCCGGAGAACCTCGCCCCCTGGGATGAGGCGGCCTTCCGCGCCTGGGTCGAGCAGGAGTACAACTGGCCGCGCCAGTAGCTTTCGGCCGGACCCGAGCGAGCCGACGAACCGAACCGCTGGAGCATCGAGCCATGTCCTTGGCCCTCAGCCTGTTGCTGGCCGTGGGAGCCCTCGCGCTCTCGGCCGCCGAACAGCCGAAGCCGTCGCCCTTTAAGGCCTCCCAGCCCAAGACGCGCGTCGAGCTGATCACCTCCGCGCGCCACGAGTATCGGATCACTCTCGGCGGCACCGTGGACATGGACAACACCACGCTGCGCGGCTGTGGCAGCTACGAGGTCGCCTTCCAGCCCAACATCTCGGTGGTCATCGAGAACGTCGGCGACACCGCGGTGGTTGACCCGTGGATCGTGATCAACGGCCGGCGCGACTGGCGGAATATCAAGACGCTGCTCGCGGAAGCCCTGAATGGGGCGCGCGACGACCAGGAGAAGATCTTCTTCCTGTATGAGTTCGCCCGATCCCATCGCTATCACGACAGCCCGCTGTTCGTGAACCAGGAGCTCCACGATCCGATCAAGTACTTCAACTCATACGGCGCCGGCCTGTGCGACGACAACGGCAGTGTCACCTGCGCGATGGCCTTCGCCGCGGGTTTTACAAAGGACACCCAGGGCCTGGACCCGATGAACCGGGCGATGCACGGGCACGTGATGTGTGAGCTCCCGCTCGCCGGCCACTACCAATTCATAGACACCGACGAGAACGCGTTCTATCTGGGACCGGACAACGAGACGCCCGTCAGCGGGGATGACATCGTGCGGGACAGCGATCTCGCCCGCCGCGACTACGCCTACGGCCCGCTCTTCTCCTCCTGGGTTAAGGGCGAGCAGGCCTCGGCGCTGCTAGGGCGCGATGACGGTCAGTATCGCTCCATTACGCTAGGCCACGAAATGCACCTGACCCTCCGCCCGCAGGAGAAGCTCACCCTCAACTGGAGCAACATCGGCAAGTGCCCCGGTCCGGGCAAGCTCAAGTACTTCGGCAACTCCGCTCTGGACTACGCTGTGCCGCTCACGGCCACGGGCCTGGCTTGCGCCCAGCAAGTCGCAGATGTCGTTGCGCAGCAGGGCAAGCTTGTTGGCCGCACCAAGGACTCGGCCGTCACGTACCAGGTGCAGAGCCCCTACGTCATCTGTGGCGGCAAGGTGCAGGCCGCACTCGAAGTCGGGGAGGACGACGCGGTCGGTGTGGACGTATCTCGGGACGGGAAGGATTGGCAGGAGGTCTGGAAGCCGGTCGGCAGCGGTTCGGCCTCGTGCGAGACCGAGCTGGACGAGGCCCTGGCCATCAAGTCCAAGCGACCGGTCTACA
>JALGUG010000236.1:0-7383 GCA_029820995.1 Candidatus Zipacnadia bacterium | reverse complement strand
CTGGGGGCGGCTCGGGAGGGCAGCGCGCAGCTCAAGTCTCTCCGTCTTCACACGGATCTGCTGGCCTCGCAAATCGCGCTGCCCCGCCTGTCTTTGGGCGAGAACCACGTGGTCTACACCGATGCGACAACAGGCGCGCGCAAAGTCAAGATAACGCACACGTATCGCGAGAGCGGCAATATTAAGCCACCGGCGGCGCCGCAGCTTGTCTACCCCGAAAACGGCGCCATGATCCGCGACTCCGCGCCGGTCTTTCGCTGGCAGCCCCTGGAGGGCGCCTCCCGGTACCACCTGCGCGTCAGCCGCCGGGAGGACCTCAAGACCTCATACCGCCCCTGCTTTGATCTGGTCGTCAGCGAGGCGTCTCTGGGCAATCCACGAACCGGCCTGTTCAACCCGGACACCACCTACTACTGGAGCGTGCGCGTGCGCAATGTCGAAGGAGTGTGGAGCGACTGGGCGCCCGTGCAGACCTTCTCCTGGCAGGGTCCCTGCCCACCGGTTGAGCTGAAGGCCGAACAGCGCGGCGATGATCTCTGGCTCACCTGGCAGCCGAACCCGCGCGGCACGCCGCCGGTCTCCTACGAAGTTTACGCCTCCGACATGCGCGGCTTCCGGCCCAGCAAGAAGCCGTATCAGGTCTATAAGCTGGGAGAAGTGCCGGGCAACCTTGTGGGGACGCCCACCAAGACCGAGTTCCTGATGGTGTCCGCTGACGCCGAGAAGAAGGCCCCGAACAAGAGCTCCTACCGCGTCATCGCCGTTGACGCCCACGGCACCCGCGGCGGGACCTCATGGCCGCTGGAGCTCGATCACCCCCTGATCTACAGCCGACCCGTGATTACAGCGCGCGTGGGAGTGCCGTACGCCTACCAGGTGCGGACCCTACGCTGCAACGGGGACCTGCAATATCGCTATCAGAAGCCCGGGTACGGCTGGTGGGAGAAAGAGGGCTACGCCTTCGAGTTGGCTCAGGGGCCGAAGTGGCTTCACATTGACCTCGAGACCGGCCTGCTGTCCGGCACACCCACTGTGGGGGACCTCGGCCCCGTCCCGGTGAGGGTGAAGGTTCGCCGCACTTGGCCCAATGAAGTAAAGAAGGACCAATATCGCCCGAAGTACTTCCTCAAGGACGCTCCGAAGTTCCAGGCGGAGGATGTGCAGTCCTTCGAACTACGTGTGGAGAAGTAAGGACGGCGAGCCGGCCCTCTCTGGAAGCTGTTTCATAGCCGTTGTAGGATAACATAGAGCGCCTTCAGGCGCGACTGCCGTTGGTCGTTGAGGTTATGAAGGCGCCTCTAGTCCTGCAGTTCCTCTCGGGGCTCTTCCAGGCGCGTCGAAAGCCAGACCGCCGCCACTGCGAGGACTGCGGCGGCAGCGAAGACCACTATATAGCCGAGGCGAGGCACCAGCGCCCCCACCAGCAGCGGCGCGGCCAACACCGGCATCAGCACGGTGCTGGAGAAGCCGATGTACGAGGAGCGCTTACGGGCGGGCGCGATGTCCAACAGGTAGTTGAACTCACCCGTCTGACGGCCCGCGCTGAGGGCGCCCAGTACCGCGAACGCCGTGCACAGTAGCGCCGTTCCCCAGAGTATGTTCCCCGCCAGCAGCGCCGCCGCCAGCACGATGGCCGTGGCCGCCACGCACAGGCAGGCCGTCACGATCACCACCCGCCGGTTGCCCGCCACATCGCTCAGGTGTCCCATGAGCACGATGGCGCCCCATTCGGTTACCACTTGGATCGTGATGAACACGCCCGCCCACCAATCGTCCAGGCCAAGCTTGGTGCTGCCGAAGACCACGAAGAAGGGCGCAATCGCCGCGGCCAGTCCGATCACAGCCCGCACGCGCAACAGACGCCGATAGTGCCGATCCCGCCGCCACAGACGCGCACCGCGCACCAGGTGCTGGCCCAGCGTGAGCTTGTGACGGGCCGCGTGGGGCGTCGGCTCCCTGACCAGCGAGAAGCACCCCCAGGCAATGGCCGCCAGAATCAGGTTCACCAGGAACAGATAGCCGTAGTTGCGCGGAAACCTCGCCGGCCCTCCCGGGCCCAGGAGATACTTCACCAGCGGCGCGGAGAAGGCGATCACCAGGGCCAGTCCAATCAGCCGTCGCCACATGATGAAACTGCCGCGCTTGGTGGTGGGGATGGACCGGGCAATGATGTCGGACCAGGCTAGACCCGCCAACCCCTGGCCGCCGGTGTACAGCGCCAGACAGAGCAGCAGCGATAGGAAGATGGCCTGCCTCGGCAGGTCCGGCCCGAACAGTAGCACGCTCGTGACCACGGCGAGCGCGACCACACGCATTCCGAAGGAGGCCCAGTAGATCGGCAGCTTGCGCTCCATCGCGTCGGCGCTGCGCGACACCAGCAACTGGGTGCCCGCACGGCACACGCCCATCACCACCGCGACCAGCCCCACGGCCCATTCGGCGCCGATGAGCTTGAGCGCCAGCAGCGGAATCACCGTACCCGGATCGGCCGCCCTCTGACCGGCCGTGACCAATGCGCCGTTCGCGACGCCCAGCCCGAAGGTCCGCTTGTCCAGCGGTACCAGCATGTCGGTGGCGTCGCGATGCAGAACGCTGCCGTTTTCGCCGTTCTCAGGACCTGTGCCCATGATTTGGTGCGAGAGGAGACCCCGCATCGGCTCTGAGACTACCGTAAGGCCACGCCTTCACCATGTAAGGGTTGATACCTTGCCGGCGCCCCGATTGCCCGGGTGCCTGCCGCGAACCACGGACCGCGGACCGCGGACCATCCCAGCGCATCTGCCTGCCCGCACGGTGGGAGGGTACGTGCCCGAGAGAGGGAATATGCCGGTGAGCACTGCGACCTCGATCCCGCTGAAGGAGGATCGAACATGACCCCTCACCGCCTCTCTGGCCGGACTTCCCTGATGACTTCCCTGGGCCCGCCTGTCGTGCTGCTGATCTTGTTCTTGGTCCACGGCGCACCCGCCCAGGCCTACCCGATGCGCGAGCCGTTCTATAGGCTGACGGAGGACTACGTCTCCCCTCACATCGCCTGGGCCAAACCGTACATCGGCGGACCGGTCAAGGTTCTGTTCATCGTGCCTCGCGGAACCGCGCGCGAAGTCATTGAGCTGGCCGAGCGACTGAGCATGGACTACACGGTCGTGATGACCCTCTCCGACAAGGAGCTTGGCTGGACCTCCAAGTCCAGCCATTATGCGACCGCCGAGGGCATCTCGTACGACGAGATGGCCCGGGAAACGCGCGACAAGCTCAAGGGCGACTACGACGTGATCGTAACCGGGCTGATCCAGTGGGACATGTTCCCGCGTGACGTCCTGTATACGATCATGAAGAAGATCCACGACGGCACCGGCCTGCTGCACTGTTACGCCGAGTACGGCCGGAACGCGCGCATCAAGCAGCTCTTCGCTAAGCCGGAGGTCCCCGCGCCGGATGACTTCGTGACGACCGGCGTGCCCTTTGCGGCGCTGCCCGTCTTCCGCGAGCTCGGCGCGGAGAAGATCGTGCAGTTGCGCCGATTCAAACAGGGCCGCATGGCGCTGCTCAGCTACGACAAGCGGCCCCGCTTTCTGTTCCTCACACCCAACCCCGGCGACGATGACGAGAGCTACCGCGAGCTGTACTACGAGTACTACCAGTCGCTGGCCATCAAGGCCTTGCTCTGGGCGGCCAAGAAGGAGCCGCCGGTGCGCTTCCGCTCCATCACGGTCGGCGCCGATCAGATCCGTCGCGCGGACCTGCCCAACACGCAGCTTGTCGCCGCCCTGACGGGTGATTTCAGCGCCGAGCTCAAGGCTCAGATCATCATTCGCGACGAGAACGGGCACGTGCACCTGACCGCCGTCCGGAAGGACCTGAAGGTCCCCGGCGGCGAGGTGCGGCTCGCGTTACCGCTGCTTCCCGATGGGCGGTACTTCGCTGACGTGCGCCTCTGGAGCAAGGATCGCACCGTCAACTGGGCGACCGCGGCCTTCACCGTAATCTCGGACCCATCCGTTGAGTCGGTTGTGCTGGACAAGCCCTCGGTCCGTCCGGGGGAGCAGGTGACCGCGACGGTCAAACTGGCCGGCAAGGTCCCCTCGGGCGCAACCGTGCGGCTGGAGGTCGTGGACACCGCGGGGCGACTGATCGTTCGGGAGAAGCGCGCCGCCAGGGCGGGCCAGGAACAGATCACCTTCCCCTTCCGCGTGGCGCGTCCGCTGACGCTGCTCGCCGACGTGAAAGCCACGCTCCAGCACGGTGATGAGGCGATCTCCAGCCGATCCGCCGAGTTGGTGTTTCTGCTGCGGCGCAAGCACCAGTATGCTCATGCCGTCTGGAGCGCCGATTCAAACGGCAACGAGTTCGTGCGCCGCCTGATGTACCGCCAGATCCGCGACCAGGGCGTGGATATGTTCACCAACTCCTCCGTCGGCCTAACCGGCCAACGGAACAGCTCCCGCCATGACTTCGACACGATCCCGTACATCACCCGGTACTTCTACAGCGGAACGGACCCGATCCGCAAGCCCTGCTTGACCGATCCCAAGTGGCTGCCGAAGCACCTGGCGGAGCTGGAGGACAAGGCGCGCGCCCTGGCGCCCTATGGCCCGCGCGCGTACACTCTGGGCGATGAATGCTTTCTGGCTCGCGAGAATGCGGAGGTCTGCTTCTCGCCGAGCTGTCTGGCGGAGTTCCGCCAGTGGCTCCAGTCGGAGTACCAATCGCTGCAAGCCTTGAACGAATCCTGGGGCACCCAGTATAACAGCTTCGACGAGGCCGAACCGTTGAAGCTGGCGGACGCCCGCGAGGCCAAGTCCCCGCCGCGCTGGGTTGATCACCGGCGGTTCATGGAGTTCGTCTACGCCCGCATGATGGCCCGCGCCCGGCAGGCGATCCGCAAGGCCGACCCCGGCGCGGCCGTCGGCTTTGATGGCCCCTTCACCACCACCAGCCGCTCCGGGAACGACTGGTGGCGGCTGATGGAGGTCTTCGACCTGTGCACACTGTACGAGCAGGCGGATGAATGGGAGGCCGTCCGCTCCTTTGCCAAGCCCGGCACGCTCCTGGGGCTGTGGTACGGCGGCTACTGGCAATATCGCACTGAAGACCAGGAGCGGTTCTTCCCCTGGCGGGGCCTGATGAACGGCTTCAACAGCGCCTGGTGGTACGCCGTGTACCACGGCCTGAGCACGTGCCCCATGGACGCCCTCACACCCAGCATGACCGTGTACCCCGAGTTTCGGTGGGCCAGCGAGGAGATCGCCGAGATCAAGGCGGGAGCCGGGCCGGCGCTGCTGAACTCCCAACGCCGCCACGACGGCATCGCCACCCACTACTCTCAGCCCTCCCTGCACATGGCCACCTGGGACCCGGAGTTCGGGCAGATGTACACCGTCTGGCGGCAACTGTACGCCGTCCTGGAGGACCTCGGGCTGCAGTACAACTGCTACTCCTACGCTCAACTAGAGCAACACGGCCTCGACGCCCAGGAATACCCCGTGTTCATCCTTCCGTACTCGCAGGCAATCTCGCGCCGCGAGGCCGCGGCCCTGCACAAGTATGTCGCGGCAGGCGGAATGCTGCTGGCCGACGTGCGCCCCGGCGTCGCCGATCAGCATGGCAAGCCGCAGCAGCCCGGCCTGTTGGACGATCTGTTCGGCATCGAGCGCTACGCCGGCCGGGGCAAGCTCAGCGACGTCACCGGCACGATCACCAAGAGCTTTGAGAACTTCAAGCCGCAGGTCACGCTCGAGAAGCTCAGTGTAGACGCGAACGTGCGAGTGAAGGACGCGCAGGCTCTGGGTGAGGCCGAGGGCGTGCCGATCGTGATCGTGAAGCGATCCGGCCAGGGCCTGGCCGTGCTGCTCAACTACTCCTTCGGCGCTGCCTTCCGCGAGCGTACCAGCGAGGCCGGGCCCGCCCACTGGAGCGTGCTCAGCGGCCTGCTGGCCCTCAATAAGGTGGCCGCCGAGGTGCATGTCACGGGCGCCGCGGGCCCGCTCCGAATGCTGGAGATCGTGCGCTACATGGACGGCCCGGCGCGGTATATGGGCCTCCTGAAGTGGCGCGTGAACAGCGAGGAACAGCCCGTGGAGGCGACGATCAGCACGCCCAGGCGGTTGCACACCTACGATATGCGGACCGGCGAGTACCTGGGCAACGTGCAGAACTTCTCGGCCAACTTTGTCCCGTCGCGAGCCAAGCTGTTCGCGCGATTGCCGTACCGGATCAAGGGCCTGCAGGCTCGGCTCGATAAGCGAACCTACTCGCCGGGCGGTCTCGTCAAGTGCGGCCTGCGAGTCACTGCGACGGGACAGCCCGGACGGCATTGGGTTCAGGTCAAGGTGCTGGGCCCGGACGGCGGCGAGCGTCGCTGCCACCGGCAAACGGTGGCCGCGCCGGAGGGCCGGGGATCGGTGACGATCCCGCTGGCGCTGAATGCTCCCCAGGGCGCCTGGAAGCTCGTCGCTCGCGAGGCGATTTCTAACCGGACTGCGACCGCAAACTTCACGGTTCGATAGCGATCTGCGGTTGGCATCGCACTCCCTTCTCGGAGGAGCCGAACCATGACCCGCCTTGCTCTATGCCTGTCTACGCTCATCGGCCTCGCCTGCTCGCTCTGCGCCGGCGAGCTGGGCGAGATGCGCCTGTATGAGTGCGTGCAGATCGCGACGCCCCCGACCATTGACGGCAAGCTCACCGAGGACTGCTGGAAACAGGCTGCGAAGACGGGGCAGTTTGAGACCATCCTGAAGGGCCCCGAACAGGCCGCGCGGACGTACTTCCAGGTCCTCTACGATGCCCGGCGGCTCTATCTGGGCGTCACCCTGTACGACGAGGACCCGCAGCACTTGCGCGCCGAGGTCCGCACCGACGACACGGCCTCCGTTTGCGGCGACGACGCCATCGAGATCTTCCTGCGGCCGGACCTGCAGGCGCCGGATTACTATCAGCTCGCCACCAATTCCATCGGCACCCGCTACGATGCCCGCGGCTTTGATCCCACCTGGAATCTGAACTGGACCTCGGCGGCCTCGGCCGGACATGACGCCTGGTATCTCGAGTGCGCCCTAGACTTGTCGGCGTTCGGCCCGACACCCACGCCCGGAACCGTCTGGGGCTTTAACCTGAATCGCGACAAGCAGGGGGACCAGGACGCCGAGTGGTCCGGCTGGTCGCAGACCAACGGGGGGTTCCACACGCCCGACCGCTTCGGGCACTTGCTGTTCGGCGGCCCACCGGGGACGGGCCGACGGGGCCCGCTGATCGAGTGTGCCCGTCACGCGCTGGAGAGTATCAAGCTGCAGGCGCGGCTCACGGAGGCCCTGGCGACCATCCGGGAGGGGCGCGAAACGCTGCCCGACAAGGACCGTAAGGCGCTTGAGGCCAAGATCG
>JALGUG010000235.1 GCA_029820995.1 Candidatus Zipacnadia bacterium | reverse complement strand
CCCGGCCTTGTGGGCCAAGGTCACGCCGAAGCAGGTTGACGAGGCCTCTGTGCAGCGCGAGATCCTGCTCCTGCCGGGAACGCTGGACGTGGTGCACAGCATGAACGTATCCGAGTCGAGCTTGGGCTCGGGCAGCTACTGGCTCCCCGCCGGCGGGGGTGCCTTGCTGCCGCCTCGGCCCGAGCTGGATCTGCCGGTGGGACGCAGCCGAAGTCACTGGCGTGGGCTACACTATTACCAGTATGGCCAGCCGGACCTGCCCACCGGTCCTCTGGGGCCGAAGGCCTGGCAGGTCGGCCCCGACGGCCGGCCTCGCCAGGATGCCAATCGCAGCATCTGGATCTGCCCGGCCGTGAAGGCCCTACAGGCACAAGGGAACCAGGATGTCTTCGACGGCGCGCTGCTCAACCAGGTTGGCGGGGCCGGCTGGTTTGCCCAAGCCGGCGGGCCCTGGACCGACCACAGCGAATTCGCCCAGCGGGCCTTCCGCCAATTCCTGCGCCAGGAGAAGCTCCAGCCACAAGATGTCGGGAGCCAATCCTGGGCCGAAGTCCTCCCGCCGAAGAAGTGGGAGCCAACGCCGTTGTACTATCAGTTCCAGCGTTTCCGCGCCACTTACGCCGCAGAACGGGCGAAGGTGACGTACTGGGCGGCTAAGAGGCGAGCGGTAGGCACTTTGGTCGGGACGCGGCCGGGCGTGCTATCCGATCCCGCGAAGCTGACCCTAGACGGCAGTTGGGCCGGTCGCTATCATGACTTCCTGATGCCGGACCTGTTTTGGGGCGCCGGTCCGGACGCTTCTCCGCTGGAGGTCGAGCTCGGCGTGCGCGCGTGCCTCGCCGCGCTGGACAACGACAAGGACGGCGCTGCCGATCAGTGGCCGGGCTGCTGGGCTCGTCTGGCCTTCGAGGACGCACTGGCCTACACACCGGAGCAGATGCGCTTGCTCGGCTGGATCGCGCTGCTCAGCGGCGCGCAGGGGCTGGCGCTGTCGTGGGCCGAGGCCCCGGGGTTTGTGGACGCCACGGCACGGAATCCGGAAGCTGTGTTCGCACGCTGGTCCGCGTGCTTTGAGCCCGGCGTGCGCCACAGCGCTCGCTTTGCTTCGTCACGGCCGGTCGCGGCGCAGGTGGCCGTGTGGGATTCCTGGCTGAGCAAGGCCATGAGCGAGGGCGGGTACACGGAAGAGAGCTCCGACCGCCTGATGTGGGGCGAGGCGGCCAACTGGTGCCGAGCCCTGGCCGCCGCCGGTTACACGGCCGCGCCGGTCTATGACGCCGACGTACGAGAGGGCAACCTCGGCTCCTTCGAGGCCGTTGTCGTTCCGTCAGTGCTCTGCGTCAGCCGCCGGGACGCCGACGAGTTCCTGCGTCTGGCGCGGACCGGGAAGACCATTATTCTCGGCCCCGGCAGTGCGCTGTACGATGAGTGCCGGCGGCAGGCAGGGAACGCGTTCCGAGACCTCTGGGCGGCCCAATCAGCGGGCCTGCAGGCTCCCGGCAAGGAGCCGCGCGAGGCGCCCTTCCGGGGACCGCGGCAGAAGCTGGCGACCGCGCCGGAGGGGGCGCAGATCGTCGCACGCGACGGCGAACTCGCCACGGTCTTCGCACGTCGTGTGGGAGAGGGCCGGGTCATCGCCTTCAGCCGAGCACCCAGCGAGTGGCCCGCCGGCGCCGCAGTGCTGGGCGGCATTCTAACGCAGGTGGGAATCGCGCGGGCCGCGTACGCCGAACGCAACGGCAAGTTCGAGCCGGCCGCGCGCGTCTATGTCCTACGTAAGCTGGACGGCAAGGGGTACTATGTCGGGGTCGTCAACGCCGAACGGCTGAATGCTCAGAGGGCCCTCCCGGGGCTGACCGTGTACGTCCGCATACCCAAGCGCCGCTACTCAGCGCGGCTCCTGAGCAACGAGCACCCCTATGTGCGCAACGATCCCCGCGGCGAGGCCCTGCCGGCGAAACGGCAGGGCCAGTATCTGACCCTTAATCTATCACTTCACCCGTATGAGGCCCGGCTAATCCATCTGGCACCGGAACGCTGAGCCCCTGCAGAACCCGGGCCGCCTCCTCGACCGCCGTGATCCCCTCCTTGACCTTGAGCGCGGCGCCGTAGTGCATGGTGCGCATCGTGGCGCGAAACCGTTTGACGAGTGCGGGCCTTGGCGTCAGAATCCCCTCGGCGGCAGGGGCAAACCTGGCAGAGGGCGATCATGCGGGGCGAAGAACCGGCGCTCCGCCGGCGTCACCGGCTCGGCGAGAACCCGGCATACCGTCTCGCCGCCCAATCCGATCGCGTCCACGCGGTAGCGAGCATCCGGGATAGCCGCGTAATCTCGGAACCGAACCCATCCTCGCGGACCCATCAGGGCGTAGGGGATCAGCGCATCCGTCAGGCGGGTCCAGCACCGCGACCAGGCGCTGCGGCGATAGACGTGGAAGCCGGCCAGGGGGCAGGCCGGAGACGGGTGCCACAGCACAGTGGCAATCGAGCCGGACCGCAGCACACGGGGAGCCGAAATCGTGGCCACGGTGGGACCGGGAAAGGCCCCCGACAGGACCAGAGAGAAGGGCTGTGGCGAATAATCGGCCACGACCGTCGTGGCGTGCACGATGACCTTCCACGTTCCGGCCGCGGCGCTGGCCACGCGCACACACTCCACGTTGTTGACCGTATCGGCTGCCGTGCCGCCGTTGGGCCAGTACCGCGTGTTGCTCGGATCGCGGACCTCCAGGTCAAGGTCGTTGATCAGTTTCTGCCCGGACAGGGAGGTGGGCGGCGGGTCACTCCAGGCCAGCGTGACATAAAAAGGTGAACCGGCCGTTTGAATCTGCGGAAAGGCCTGCATCGTTTCGCCGTTAGCCAGGGCGCCCGGATGGGACTGGGAGTTGATGTCGGCAAACAGGGCGTACCGCGGCGCGGGCGGGTTGATGGCGTTGTTGACATTCACCCGCCCGAAGCCCTGCGACCGGTCCGGCCAGCCGGTGATCTCCTCGTAGCTGCCCGTACCATATTGCCCCGGCTCCATATTGGTTGCCCCATTAATTAGCGTGGCCTTGACCAGAGCGGCACTGGGGTTGATACCCTCCACGTCCTGGTAGAACTGCCGCACCAAGGCAGCAGCGCCCGCGACCAGCGGAGCTGCCATGCTGGTGCCGCCATTGTATACGTAGTCGCTGTTGTAGACGCCCCATCCCGTTCCGGCGCCGCTGTAATGTGACCGACAGGAGACGATGTTGGTGCCCGGCGCTACCAGATCGGGCTTGATGCGTCCGTCATCCGTCGGGCCCCGGTTGCTGAAGGCCGCAATACCGATATGCGTGTCGGACGCATTGCGCGAGACGTAGTCACTCTTAATCGGATCACTGGGGAAATCCGAAGGCCAGTAGCCCCCCCACGTACCGGTGCCGCCCTCCCCGCTCCGTAGACTCTCCGTCGCTCCCACGCAGATGCAGTTCTTGGCCGTGCCATTCGGATTCACGGATCCCGCATCAATGACGCCGTCCTGCGGGGAGTTGTCCACGCCGTCATTGCCCGCCGAGAACACAATGCACATATCGGGGTGCTCCCAGACGAACTGATCCGTATTCTTGCAGTCGGTGTCGTAGCTCCCGGCCGCTCCGCCGCCCCAGCTATCGGAGTGAACACGGGCTCCGGGGCAAAAGGAGATGGCCTGATAGCTCTGAGGCGTCCATGTCTCGCCGTCATTGCTCGACGTGGCGGAAGACCCCGAGGCCGCCGACGACCACCGGATGGAGCACGTTCGGTCCGTGTCGTTGTCCAGAACCAGCCAATAAGTCGTTCCAGGCGTGAGTGCCGGCGGGGTGGGCCAGGTGAACTGCAATACCGCGTAGCTGGTGCCGACCTCCGAGGCCGGCACCGGGGTGGCGGCTCCATTTGCCACCTGGGACCCCGGTAGGCCGCCGCTGTCGTTGTAGAGCGCACACCTCAGGTTACCACTGCCGCCGGAGCTAGTAAGCCGCAGACAGATGCTGCCGGTCCCGAGGTTCGTCGCATACTCTCCCGCATCGAACCGGAAGGCGACCCAGTCGCCGCTATAGATATACTTGTATGTGGCGGGGTACACATCCGTTACGAGGAAGTCGCGGTACGTCTGTTGGAACAGCGTGTTGAGGTCGGCGGGGATGCCATTAAGCGAGCCGGTCGGCCCGATTGACTGATGGACCAGCCGGGCCTCGTAGGCCGGGCCGCTGAACTGACCGCGCTCCGAGGTGCCGTTGCCCTGGTATGCTGCCCCGTTGCTGAGGATCGAGCCCGCCGTGTGCGTGCCGTGGCCATCTCCATCCCAGCAATAGCCCGTTGAGTCGCGGAGCTGCTGATACGCCATCTCCCAGTCCCCCGTGTACCAGCTTGAGCCGCCGTTATACGAGTACTTCTCAGCGCCGCTGTCGTAGTTGAACATCATTCTCAGGGAGTAGCTGCCACTGACGTTGTTGGTGTTGCAGATGACCCAGTAAGTCGTGCCGGCGCTTACCGTGTCCCCGTCATCGAACGTCACGGTGAACAGCCCATAGTTCGGGTGCACCGGCAGGTTCGTCACATCGAAAGTGGAGGAGGTGTCCATCACGGTGCCCGGATTCCCGCTGGCATCTGCGCGCAGTTGGAACGTGATCGTTCCCGTCACGTCGGTGCCGGTACGCGCCATATTGAACCGGTAGGAGTACACGTGGCCCGAGCGGTCCGGAATCACGCGCTGGCCGTCCAGGCAGTTGGCTCCCGTCGCCAAGGGGCCTGTATATCCGGCCGACTGTGTGGTGTCGAACAGAACGGGCATCCCCAGACCGAATGTGGCGGCCAGACGATTCCGGAAGTCGGCGTGCAGACTAGTGCTGTTGGCCCCGATGTCCAGCCCCGTATCGGCATGGCCCACGGTTTGCCCGGCGCCGGTAATGGGGGTGTCCGCGATCCACACCGGCTTGACGCCCATCAGTCCCTCGCCCTCCGGCGGCGAGGTCGGAGTAAAGGAGCCCGGATAGGTCTGGCCCGTTGCGATGTCGTTGTATAGCACCGGCTCGTAGTAGCGCTCGATCCACTCCACGCTCACGATATCGGCAATGCGGGGAATCAGCGCGACGGGAACGTCAAGCTGGGCCAGACGGGCATTGTCGTCTGCCTGGATGAGCAGCACAGGCTCCTGGCTCAGCCGGCCGATGCGGTCGCACACCGCCCGGACCTGCTCGCCGGGGAAGACCTCCACCACGATGCGCACCCGCTGCTGGATTGCCGGCAGCGCAGCTAGCTCGGGAGCGACCTTGTGCTCAGGAGCTACGATGCCCGTCCATCTGACCCCGGGGATGCCCCGCAGTGCCGCCGCCTGACCGGGAGGGGCCCGAACGACGTATGTGTTGTACGGGATGTACCCCACAATGGCGGCGCCCAAGTTCATCACCGCGCCGCGATCGGCCCGTGTCGGCGGCAAATCGAACTGCACCAGGTAGTACGCCGGGTCTGTGGCCCGGAGCCCCATGCGTGCCCGAACGGCTGCCGTCCGTCGGTCGCTGGCCGCCAGGGCCACAAGGCCCGTGTCAATGACCTCGGTCCGCAGCAGGATCAGATTCTCGTACGGCCGCCGGGGACGCGCCCGGGCCGGCTGCTTCGCCCACCGCAGCGGCATCATCGGAGCCGGCTGGCCGTATGCCCCGGAGACACCGATAGCAAGAACGGCTACGATCAGCAGTGCGGCAACGAAGCTACTTCGCCCGTGGAGAAACACCTTTCGCATTACCAATGCCCCCATAGCTAGTGATGCTCGTCAGCTCGGGCCGGCATTGAAATGCCGGTCTGTTAAGCTGACGGCCAACCGCCCTGCGGCAAGAGGCCCTAAGGACCGCAGCCGATTACGGTCTCGTGCGCCTCCAACCGCGCACTTCGTGCCGGCGGTGAGCGCTCCGGTCGGCTTCCAGGAGGTTCAGCTCCCCGTAGCGCGAAATACACAGTCTCATGCCCCCTCAGGGGTACTCTTCTACGGAACGGCACCGCAAGCTCATTGTCGGAGGCCCAACCTGTGCAAGACTTCCTGAGCAACATTCCTGACTATCTGAATAACGCTCCGGCGCTGGCTTATCTTACAGTGCTCCTGGCCGGCATTGTGACCAGCTTTACGCCCTGCGTGTATCCCATCATCCCACTGACGCTCGGCTACATCGGCGCTCAGGCCGCGGGCTCGAAGCTCCGGGGCTTGAGCCTCTCCCTACTTTACACTGTCGGCATGGCCATCACCTACGCCATCTTGGGAGCCATCGCCGCGCTCACCGGTAGCCTGTTCGGGACCATCGGCGCCAGCCCCTGGACCTATCTGATCGTCGGTATGATCGTGCTGCTCATGGGTCAGTCCATGCTCGACGTCTTCACTATCGAGACGCCCCGCTTCCTGAGCAAGCTGCAGACCGCCAACGTCGGCGGAGGCTGGGCCAAGCCAATCCTTGCCGGTATGGTCTTCGGGCTGATTGTTGGCCCCTGCACCGCGCCCGTCCTGGCTGTGGTGCTCACGTACGTGGGCACCAAGCAGAACATCATCTACGGCATGTCGCTGCTCTTTACCTTTGGCCTGGGGCTTGGCGCGATCATCATCTTGACGGGTACTTTCGCAGGGCTGCTGGCTAATCTGCCGAGATCGGGCGAGTGGACGGTCAAGATTAAGAGGGGCTTCGGTTGGGTGATGGTGCTGGCCTCGGTCTTTCTGTTCTACCGCGCAGGTCAGCTCAGCTACGGGCAATCTTCGACCCCGGTGGCGGCCATCGAACAGCCCGTGCCGGTTCCCGCTGCCCGGACGACCAACTGCCCGGCACCGGCGTTCCCCGTCGGCGACCAGTTCAGTGAAGGCCCGCAAGTGGGCCGGCTCGCTCCAGAGATCTCCCTGCCGACTGCAGATGGTCAGACGCGGAAGCTCTCCGATCTGCGCGGTCAGGTTGTTGTCATCGCCTTCTGGGCCTCCTGGTGCGCCCCGTGCCTCAAAGAGATCCCGGTTCTAAAGGACTTGCAGGAGAAGTACGCCTCAAGCTGCTTGACGGTATTCGCGGTGAACGCCGACGATCCTGCACCGAAGGTGGCCGCGCTGGTCCGGCAGCACGGAATCAACTACCCGGTAGTCCTGGCCGAGGGCGATCCGAAGCTGGGAGAGAGGTACGGGGTGGTGGGCGTTCCGCTGACGATCCTGGTGGACCGCTGGGGCGTGATTACCTGGCGGGGGGGCGAGCTGCCGGATGACTTCGGCGAGAAGGTGTCCGCGCTGGTCGCTCAGGATGCGTCCCGGCCACGGCCGAGCGACGCAGTGAAGCCGCTCGGCGCGCAGGGCGAAGATGCTGGGGCTTAGCTTCCTGCACCCGTACGCCTTGGCCGCGCTGGCCGCTGTCGCGGTCCCGATTA
>JALGUG010000234.1 GCA_029820995.1 Candidatus Zipacnadia bacterium | reverse complement strand
TTTCGTTAGCCGGACCGTCTTGATCTCGTGCGGTCCAAACTGCATATTCTTCACTCGCTGCCCGTCGAACGTCAGCCGTCCCTTCGCGGGCCTGCCCTCTGTCTCGTACGCCCGGATCACGTACCCCTCGCCCTCCTCTGCCCGTTTGACCACCTCGACGATGACATTTCGGGCGTTCAGGCTCAGCAGGCTGTTCCGGGGCGGCAGCTTGCCCCCGTGGACCGGTTCCTCGTCGGCAATGAGGGGCGCGTTCAGCTCCCACGCCTGGCGCGGGATGTGCGCCGCCTGCCAGCCACCTCGATGTGGCACCAGGGCATAACGAAGGCTCTGTACGCCCTGATCCGTGTAGTCGTAATGCTTGGTGGCGTCCGGCTGTCGCGGACTGTGAAACGAGTAGATCGGACTTCGCAGCACGCTCAGCCGCATCTCGCTGTTCAAGACATCGAACCCGTACTTGCAGTCGTTCAGTAGCGCCGCCCCGTACCGCACTTGCGTCCCGTTGGCGTTCGCACGGCCGGTAACGTCAATCCACTTCTGCGCCGGCTCTTCGTTGCCGTTGGGCTCGCGCACCACGTGTCCGTATGGCACCTCGTAGGTAGCCGTTGGTCGCTGGATCCGCAGCGGGAAGGCCACTTTTAGCATCTGGTGCTTCTCGTGCCAATCAACCGTCATGCGAACTTCGAGGCGACGCGACCCTTGTGTGAGGCTCAGGTCCTGTTGGATCAGCGAGTCACTCCACTGGCTGAAGAGCCGCACCGTCGCGCGGACGGGTCCCGCTTCCACCACCTCGGGGGGCCGCACGGCGACGGCCCTGCCGATCTCGTCGCGGAAGGCGTCTACTCCGTGGCTCCAGGTGTCGCTGTCATCCGCCAGGATCACCGGCACATTCCCCGCTCCGGCCAGGGCCTCGATCCCGCTTTCGCGGTCGTAGATGCTCGTCACCCAGCCGGTCTCCGGGTCAAGCTCGATGCTCAGCTTGTCGTTCTCCAGCATCCGCAGGGCGGCACGCACTTCGGACGCGCCAGTCGCCGCCGTGCCCGGCACGACGCGATAGAGCCGATATCCCAACGCCGGAACAGTTGCCAGGAACGCCACGCGGAGGATATAGCCGCGGCCACTGCCGAGCATCTCCAGCACCTGTGACGGCGTCTCGCGGCCGCGCTCGTCCACCACGTGCGTTTCCGTCTCCGGCCATGGCCAGACCACCTCAACCTCGACCACTTCGGTCCGCTCCCACGCCAACGCGTTGTAGGCCAGCACCGGTCGTCCCTCACCGGCGGTGTCGGTCAGCCCTGCCAGCCGCGTGACGGCGCGGCTGTGCACTTTCGCCGCCGCTGCCTCAGCCTCCAGGTGGTCCGCACGCGTCTTCTCGCAGGCCGGCCGGACGCTCGTGCCGGCGAGAATGTCGTGGAATTGATTGAACAGCACCAGCTTCCAGGCCGCCGTAAGCTCGTCGTTCGGATACGGCATCGCGGCCCACACTCCAGCCGCGGCCGCGAGCTTCTCCGCCTGCATGAGCGCCACTTCCGCCTTGCGATTGCCCCGCTTGATGTGCGATACCGCCGTGTAGCAGCCGCGGGAGTGATATTGCAGCTCCGCCGCTACTGTGGGTAGGCTGTCTGCCTGCGGCAGGATCTTGTCGAAAAAACGCTCCGGCGAGCTGAACTCGAGCCGGGGAAAGTCCGGATCGGCGTTCATGCGCGCAATGGCGGCCAGATTCTCTTTCGTCGGCCCGCCACCGTGGTTGCCGACGCCATAGAAACACATCCCGTCGCGCAGTCCCTCCGGGATCGCCTGCTCCGTCTCCCGGACGCGCTCCTCGATGTCCCCGGGCCCGGTGCAGTAGCTCCGACCCGGACGGCTCGCCAAGACCCTTGTCCCATCCGGAGCTGACCACCAGAACACGCCGGCGGGGAGCTCCCTTTCATGTGCGCCCGGCCGGAAGAACACGTAGTACTGTAGCCCACACTTCTTCAGGATCTGCGGCAACGCCGCGCAGTGGCCAAAGCTGTCCACGTTGTAGCCACAGCGCACCTCGACGCCGAATTGCTCTTGAAAATACCGCTTGGCGTAGAGGGCCTGGCGGACGAGAGACTCGCCGCAGGGCAGATTGCAGTCCGGTTGCTCCCACCAACCGCCCACAATGGCCCACCGGCCTTGCTTCACGTACTCCCGGACCTCTTCGAACAGCTCCGGAGCCCATTCCTGCAGCCACACATACGACGCGGCGGAGCTGCGGCAGAAGATGAACCCCGGCGTGTCTTTGATGCGCTCCAGGGCCGCCCGGCAGGAATCAATGACCTCCTGGCGTCCTTCTTCTGCACGCCACATCCACACGGGGTCAATGTGGGCGTTGCCGATCATGTGCAACGTGACGGCCGGTTTGTCTTCGCTCATACTGCACCTCGCCATCGAAAAGGAGTTGGCGTGTTCTTCCGTGTCGCTTGTGCTGTGCCCTGCTGCTGGTTGACTCGCCTGAGGCCCTCGCCTATAATGCCGCTGACGGCGCCAGGCCAGGCCGCTGTTCGGCTGAAGAGGCCCAGCAATGGATCACGTCGTATTGGAGCAGTTTCCCTTGTTTAAGGACCTCAGCCCTGAAGATCGCCAGGCTCTCGCTGAGAATTTCGTTGAACGGACCTTCAACGAGGGGGACGTGATTGTTCACGAAGAGGATACCGACTATACGCTGTTCCTGCTCAAGGAGGGCCGGGTCAAGATCAGCATTGTGGGCGACGACGAGCGGGAAGTGGTGCTCTCGTATCTGGAGCCCGGTGATTTCTTCGGCGAGATGTCGGTGCTGGACGGAGAACCCCGCTCGGCGCGTGCCACGGCTGTGGCGCGGACCATTGCCTTGGTCGGCACGCGCGAACAGTTCCTCGAGCGCCTGAAGGACAACCCAACCATTGCCCTGAACCTTCTCGTGCTGCTCAGCAGGCGTCTTCGGGCCGCTGACGAGCAGATCGAGAGCCTGTCCTTCCTCGACGTTCAGGGCCGCGTCGCCCGGCATCTGCTGGAGGTCGCCGAGCGCGAGGGCAAAGAGGTGGACGCCGGGAAGGTTATCCCGATGGAGATGACCCGCCAGGAGCTGGCCAATGTCGTCAGCACCTCCCGTGAGACCCTAACACGGGTCCTCAAGGGCTTCGAGCGCATCAAGCTGATCAAGCTGCTACGCGACAAGATCCTGATTATTGACGAGGCCCGGCTGCGCAAGAAGACGCTCTAGGACCGTTGCTCAGCTTACCAACCGGGCCGGAGCCCCGACTCCGGCCCGTTGTTCTGCCACTGGCGGGAGGTGCTGTTCTCAAGCGCAGCGAAGTCGTTGTCGGAGGTGACGGGAGTGAACCTGAAGCTCAAGTATGATGGAGAGGAAGGCTACAGCGAGCTGCGGCAGGCCGAGCGCGACGGCGGTCTGATTGATTTCGGCCTCCTCCGGCTCGAACCCCGGCAGGATTTCGGCGAGGCGCTCGACGGCAAGGAAGCCGTCCTGATACTCATGTCCGGCGTTGGCACGGTTGAGTCCGGCGGCACTACGTTCAAAGACATCGGCCAGCGCACCAGCGTGTTCGCCGGCAAGGCTACTGCGGTGTATTTGCCGCCCGGCGCGGACTATCGGATCAAGGCCGTCAGCCGAATTGAGGTCGCCGTTGTGAAGGCCGCTGCTTCCGGTTCGGGCGATCCGGTCCTGATCAGTCCGGAGGATGTGGAGGTCAAGTCCGTCGGTCAGTGGAACTGGAAGCGCGACGTGCACAACATTGTGCTGGGCAATTGTCCGGCTGTGTCTCTACTAGTGGGCGAGACCTTCAACCCGCCGGGCAACTGGTCCAGCTATCCGCCGCACAAGCATGACGTGGACGATCTCCCGTGGGAATCGAAGTTGGAGGAGATCTATCACTTCCGTGTGAACCCGGAGCAGGGCTTCGGCATCCAGCGGATTTACACCGCTGATCGCAGCCTGGACGAGATCTACACCGTCGAGAACGGCGACACGGTTATCATTCCCGAAGGCTACCACCCGGTGGCGGCAGCGCCGGGCTATCAGCTCTATTACCTGTGGATGCTTGCCGGCGACCGCCGGGTGATGCGTCCCAACGACGATCCGGCCCACGCATGGGTCAAGGCCATGGAGTCGTTGCTGGCCAATATGCCCTAAAGCCCAGTGTCGGCCGGACGGAAGGAATTGGGCGCTCGTTGGCCGCGGAGGTCCGGCTTCGAGCCGCGAGTTGTCCAGCATATTCACAAAAGGAGGCTGTTACGATGGAAGAGTCCTGGCGCAATCAGATGGACCTGGGCATTGTCCATTTCATGGCGGTATCGGGCATCATCAAGGACGAAGGTCCGATCCTGGAGAGCGCCACCAAGCTGGCCGAGGACGACTTCTTCAACGTCCTCGAGGTCCGGCGCAGCGAAAAGCCGGAGGTAATGGAGGGCCTGAAGAGGCTCGCGGACCAGGCTCACATCAAGCTCGGCATGGGCGGCCAGCCGGGCTTGCTGATTAACAAACTGAGCCTCAACGACCTAGACGAGTCCGGACGGCAGGCGGCGATTGAGGAATCCAAGCAATCCATTGACGCCGCCTACTTCCTGGGTGCGCGGATCTGCGCGCTGCTCAGCGGTCCCGACCCGGGCGAGGCCGACCGCGACAAAGCCCTCGACCTGATGGTTGACTCCTGCAACCAGCTTTGCCAGTACGCCAAAGATCAGGCCAAGGACTATGTCTGCTACGTGAGCATCGAGCAGTTCGATCACAACGTTGACAAGAAGTGCCTGATCGGCCCCAGTCCAATCACGGCTCAAATGGCCGAGCGCGTCAAGCAGAACCACGACAACTTCGGCGTTACGGTGGACCTGTCGCACCTTCCGCTGCTGGGTGAGACGCACTATGACTGCCTGACCACGCTCCTGCCGCACTTGATTCACGTGCATGTGGGCAATTGCGTCAAAGAGAACACTGCGCATGAGGCCTATGGCGACAAGCACCCACGGTTCGGCGCGCCGGGCAGCGAGAACGACGTGGAGGAACTGCGGGCCTTCCTGGAGAGCCTGATCTACGTCGGCTACTTCCAGGCCGATGTGCCGACGGAAAAGCCCATCGTGACCTTCGAGGTCGCACCAATGAAGGGCGAGACCACGGAGCTGCTGGTCGCCAACACCAAGCGTGTGTTCAGGGAGGCATGGGCCCGGTTGTAATGCGTGCCGGCGGCAGCCGTGCGTCTTGCGTAGGGGTCGCGCCAGCCTGCGCTGCCAAAGTCGGAGTGCGGCGGGTTTCGGCTTACGGACCAGCATTGGTTGTCCGGGCAGCCTCTCTCGCGGCCCTGCTTCTGGTCGCGGGCGGCGCTGCCGCGCAGGAATCGCCTCCCCGTGCTGCCGAGAGCTTGCTGCTGGACGACATGGAGGGCGACCTGACTTCGCGCTGGGGCGGTGTGCTGGCACCTGAGCGCGGATACTACCAGTCAGGCCGGCAGTCGGCCCGGTGGCCCGACCTCAGTGCTCCGGCGCCCGCCCGATGGGACCTTCCCGCACAGAGCTGGCGGCGGTACGACGCGGTCGCCGTATCCTGCTATGCTCGAAATGCGACCGGCGCGGTCGTCAAGTTCTCCGTTACGTCAGCCGACGGTGGCCGGCAGGCCGGCTGGTTCGGTGTCGGCGAGGGCTGGCACCAGGAGGTGGTGCCCTTTGACCGTTTCCGGGGCGAACCTCCCGTTGACTGGTCGCGAGTTACCTCACTTACAGTCTCCCTGGAGCAAACCGCCGAACTCCCCGATGCGGCTCGGCTCTGCCTGGACGACCTCCGCCTGGTCTCTCTGCCAAGCGCCCACCAACCCGCCGCCGAGCCCGGCCTCCTATGCGACTTCGAGACCGAGGAAGAGCTTTGGGACGGCATGCAGTACGATGACGAGCGGTGGACCTCCGGCCGCCGGTCCGGGCACTGGGTCAGCCCCATCAACAACACCGCAATCAGCTACGAGCCGCCGATCACCGACTGGACCCCGTACCAGTATGTCGAGTTCGACGTCTATTCCGGCGTGCCCAACGGCGACCAGTTCATCTTCACGGTCTACTCGGACAACATCGCGGAGCAAGGGCCCTCCTACTGGGGTTACATCATCACTGTGGATTGGGAGGGCTGGCGCCACTTCAAGGTGCCCTTCCGCCGCATGTACAGCCCGCGCAGCCCCGCGGGGTGGGACCAGGTAAGCACAATCCGGCTGTCCTCGCGCGGCTGGGGTATGAAGGAGTACGACGACACGGATCTCAGCTTCGACCGCATGATCCTCGCCAAGGGCCCGGGGCACCGGCTCCCGCCCGGTATGTTGGACGATTTCGAAGAGGGTCCCTATTCGTGGTGGTTCATGCTTGCCGGGCCGATCCCGGCGTACCGGGAGCAAGGCTGCGGCTGGCTCTATCTCCGGGACGACGGCCGCGCCTATGCCTATATGCGGCCTGCAATCAGCGATTGGCGGGGCTTCCGTCAGCTTCACGTTTGCGTCTACGCGGCGCACGCTCAAGGCGGCTATCTGCGGTTGATTGCGCAGTTTGCCGGCCAAAAGCGGAGCTCCTGGGTCAAAGGAGCTCGAATTGACTGGGAAGGCTGGCGCGAGCTGGTCTTCGACCTCCGAGCCACTACCGCCCACCGCAGGCTGAACTGGCAGCAAGTCACCAGGCTGGGGGCGTACTATCGCCCCCCTCGCACCGGAGCCACGCCGGACGCCATGATCTGCCTGGATGACCTCTGCCTGAAGCCCTGACTTGAGCTTGTCTCAAGTACTCTGCCCGTCTCCGCCATGAAGATCACCGTCGCTCCAGATTCATTCAAGGGCTCTCTAACAGCCCTGGAGGCCGCGCAAGCCATCGGCCGGGGCCTGCGCGCCGTGGTGCCCGGCCTGGAGCTGGAGCTTGTTCCCATGGCCGACGGCGGCGACGGCACGGTGCAGGCCCTTGTGGACGCCACTGGCGGCCGGCTGGAGACGCGCACCGTCTGCGGCCCTCTCGGCGAGCCGGTCGAGGCCACCTTTGGCGTCCTCGGCGATGGGCAGACCGCGGTGGTGGAGATGGCCGCCGCCTCCGGCCTGGTGCTGGTGCCGCCGGAAAGGCGCGACCCGCTTCAGACCACCACCTTCGGCACGGGCGAACTCATCCGCCACGCTTTGGACCTGGGCTGTCGGAAGCTGATCGTCGGCATCGGTGGCAGCGCCACAACTGACGGCGGCACCGGCATGGCCCAGGCGCTAGGCGTGCACTTGTGGGATGCGTCGGGGCGGGAGATTCCCGGCACGGGTTCAGGTCTGGCCCGCCTCGACCACATTGACCTGTCCAACCGCGATCCGCGTTTGGCCGAAGCAGAGGTTCTGGTCGCCAGCGATGTGCAGAACCCGCTCACCGGGCCGCAGGGGGCGGCGCACGTTTACGGCCCGCAGAAGGGCGC
>JALGUG010000233.1 GCA_029820995.1 Candidatus Zipacnadia bacterium | reverse complement strand
ACGACCGTTCCCACGTACTTCTTGCCGCTGCGAGATACGAGGCAGTTTTGGCTGTCCGGGGGCAGCAGCTCCCAGTCCTTGGCATGCGCATGGACGATGCGGGGCCTCATGATGCCGAGCGCCTCCACAGGGTCCTCGTCGCCCATCACCATGTTGCCGCTGTCGTAGGTGATCATGACCTCGGGGCCGGCCCATTGGCAGCACTCCAGCACCTCTTGGCCGGTCTGATAGGGTGCGCGCGGGCTGCCGAAGTCCTCGATGGACATCACCACACCGGCCTGCTTGGCGTGGGGGATCAGCTCGGCCAGCCCCTCGGCGACCAGCTTTCGTCCTGCGGCCCGGTCCTGTCCCTCGGCGCAGGCACCAGTCGTCACGAGCAGATTGCTGCAGCTCAGGGCATGTGCGGTGTCGATCACGCGCCGTATCGCGCCCAAGGACGCAGCCCGCTCGGAGGGGTCGGGCGTCGTCAGATTGGCCCCACCAATGTGGGCCGAGACCTCGAGGCCGGCATCCTCGACCATGCGCTTCACTTCGCGGGCGTCATGGCCCTCCAGATAAGATTCCATCAGGTCCACGCCCGCGCCGCCACACTCCCTAATCAGCGCGAACGCCTGCGGCAGTGTGAGAGCCTGGTCCCGGAGGGCCCGGCCCAGTGAGTACAACATGCACCCCAGCTTCATCTGTTCACTGCTCCTTGGCGAGCGCCGCGACGCGCTCAGCGTTGTCGGTTACCTTGCGAAAGCCTTTGATGTACAGCTCCATCAGCTCCATCGTGTTCGGCGGGTAGACGCCGCCCAGGTACGCGTGCCCGGCAATGAACTTCACGGTCTCCGGATAGTCCTCCGCTCGGTACTCGACATCGCGCGCGTATGGGCAGGTCCAGGGGCAGCCTTTGCCGTAGCCGACTTTCTCCTGGAACACCGACTGTCCGGGGACTGGGAGGGTCTGCCATTGCCCGAGCCCGATGCCCTCGGCGGCCAGTGCCTTGCGCATCCCGACCTTGAACTCGCCCGGCGTGAGGTCCAGGTCCAGCTCATCCGGCCGGAACTCAACGACATAGCTGAAGTACACCGGCTCGGCCCAGTCGGGCGTGTACGGGCCGGCGACGCCCGGGATCTGTTCCAGCTCTGCGGTCAGGTACTGCGCAAACTCTTGCCGCTTGGCGTTGTTCTCGGCGAGGTGTTCAAACTGACTCAGCACGAAGGCGTTGACGAACTCGTGTTGGCGGTACATCCACCCTAGCCCGTAAGCGTTGTACTCGCGTTCTTGGTCCTTGAGGACCACCTCGCCGAACTCGCGGAGCTTGACCGCCAGACGATAGTAGTTCTCGCTATTCGTAGTGTATAGTCCGCCCTCGCCGCCGGAGAGGTTCTTAGAGCGGTTTAAGCTGAACCCGGCCGTGTCGCCCAGGCCTCCCACGCGCTGACCCCTGTACTTGGCGCCGTGCGCCTGGCAGGCGTCCTCGATGACGAACAGGTTGTGTTTCTTGGCGATCTCGAGGATCGGTGCCATGTCCGCGGGCATTCCGTGGATGTGAACCGGGTAGAGGGCCTTGGTGTGGTCTGTAATCTTGTCTTCGATGAGCGCCGGGTCCATGGTGTACGTTTTGGGGTCAATGTCCACGAAGATCGGGATGGCATTATGGTGCAAGATTGCGGCGGCGGTGGACCAGTAGGTGAAGGCGCTGGTGATGACCTCATCGCCGGGGCCGATCTCGAGGGAGGCGATGGCCATGTGCAGGGCCGAGGTCCCACTGTTTGTGACCAGGCAGTACCGCGTTCCGATGTAGTTCGCCCACTTTTCCTGCAGCTCCAGGGCCTTCGGCGCCGACGTGCCGTGCAGGTGCCCGCTGTCGAAGACTGCGAGCACGGCGTCCTTGTCGGCCTGCGTGATGGGCGGCCAGCTCTTGACCATCCCCTCGGGAACGGTTCGCGGCCCGCCGTCTACAGCCAACTGTTCCGCCATTGTCCATTCCTCCATAACGTTGAGTGCCGGGAGGGGCTCTCGGCCTCGTCGTATTGCTCAGCGCCTGCGACCTGTTCGGTGCGTGGTTCCCGACAAGTGGGGCAATTCCCTGCTTGCACAGGGCGAACAAGGTGGACGCGCGTGCGTCTGACTTCGTGGAGGATTGCGTCATGAGGAGCTTTGGTTCCATGTTCCGCGTCGCACCGCTTGCTCTGATGGCCCTGATGCCGCCGGCTGGAGCCCAAGAGGCACCGGCCCCGCCGTACAATATCGGCCTCCGCTTCCTGCGCGTCCCGCGGGAGGGCGGCAAGACTTTGCTCATCTCGCTGTGGTATCCCACTGCGGCGAAGCCGGACGGAAGCAAGTATGAAATGGCGGCCTTCGCCATGCAAGGCGACGTCGCTCGCGAGGCTGTGCCCCTGCCCGGACCGTTCCCGCTGGTCATCTACTCGCATGGGGGCGGCGCGTGTGCGACCAGTGGGGCGGTGCATGCCGAGGGGCTTGCGGCGCAGGGCTTCGTTGTGGCCGGCCCGGACCACAGCGACGATTTCGTGGCGATGCGGTCGGATCAACCGGGTTTGGAGCGGGGCAAGGTGCTGGAGTGGCTGAAGTGGGCCCACAACCTGAGCGCCGGCAAGACCCGCACCCGCGCCCTCCACCGCCCGCGCGAGGTCAAGGCGACCATTGACGCCGTGCTGGCGGCCTGCCAGGATCCCAACTCCGATCTGCACGGTCTCGTTGACCCCTCCCGCATCGGCATGACGGGCGTTTCCTTCGGCGCCTGGACGACCCTGGCCTGCGCCGGCTACATTCCGATCTTGCGTGACAAGCGGATCAAGGCGGCAGCGCCCATCGCCGGCCCCGCCGGAGAGGGCAAGCTGGTCGGCGATGTCCGCAATGTCGAGGTTCCTCTACTGATCATCTTCGGCGAACGCGAACACACCATCTTGGGGGACAGCAGCAGTCCCCTCAAGGAGCCCTTTGTGCGGCAGATCTACGCTAGGGCGAATCCGCCCAAGGTCCTAGTGGGTATCAGCAACGCCGTGCACCTGCACTTCGGCGGCGCAGGCGCCATCGGTCCCGGACAGCGCGGAGGCATCGTCCCCAGCACTGCTCAAGTTCGTCGTGAAGACGCCATCACGCGGGCGACGAACGAGTACCTCGTCGCCTTCTTCCGCCGGTACCTCTGCGGCGATCGAGCCGCCGAGCAACGCCTCACCAGCCGGGGGCCGGGAGTGTACCTCCACGCCGCGGACCTCGGGGGGTAGGCGAAGAGGCGAGGCAAGCCTTTTCCCCGGAGGTCCCCAGCGCTTCGGTGCGAACTATCCGCCACCGGGAGGTTCGATCATGCGCTGGCTCCTTGTAGTGTCCCTCTGCGCGCCAATGATCGCGGCGCAAGAGCAGTTACCGATCCCCAACGCGGGTTTCGAGGCCGATGCCGATAACGACGGCCGGCCGGACGGCTGGAGCTTCTCCTGGCAGTACACGCACAGCAACGACCGCGAGCGCGGCATCAAGAAGCAGGAGCCCGACTGGGGCCGCGACACGGCGGTCAAGCACTCCGGAGAAGCCAGCATCCGGGTCGGTGTGCGGCGTCCGCAGGACGACGGGGTCTGGACCCTGGACGGGCTCAAGCTCCCTCCGGGGCAGAAGTACTACCGTCTGCGCGCCTGGCTGCGCGGCCGGAACGTCAAGGGCGCCAACGGGCGCGTGGCCGCGGTCTACCTGGGCGCGGACAAGAAGTGGTTGGGGGCCCAGTACGGAGCCATTACGGTGGATCGCGACTGCGAGTGGACCCAGTTCACCGGCTATCTAGAGCTCCCCAAGAACGCGGCCACCCTCCGCTTGCGCTGCTGGGTCAACATGGACTATTCGGGTACCGGAACATTCTGGTTCGACGACCTGGAGCTGACGCCTGTGGATCACATTGAGAAGCCGAAGACCGTCTATCTGGACGAGACACCCCTACCGCAGCCCACGGCGGAGGAGCGGCGGCGCGGCTTCATGCTGTTCTCGCGGAGCTACCTGCGGCTGCTCTTCCCGAACTCGATCCCGCGAGCCGAGGAACGCCTGCAAAAGGTCTCTCTGGCTGCCTGCCGAGCCGAACGCGAGCCGGCGATCGTGGCGGTGCACGCGTTGCGCGATCTGGCGGATGTGAAGCTGAGTGTGTCGGACCTCAAGAGCGCGAAGGGAACACTTCCTGCTTCCTCTGTCGAGGTCCGCTCCGTGCGGTATCATCCCAAGGAAGGACAATCACGGTGGGGGCCCTTCAACGAGACCTTGATGGAAGTGCCTCTGTTCCTCGAACGGCGAGCGAGCATCGCGCTGGCCGCTCAACGGACGCAGCCCTTCTGGCTGACCGTTCACGTGCCCGAGAAAGCCGCTTCCGGGACCTACACCGGGACAGTGACCGTTTCCGTTACCGGCTCGCCGGCCGCCCAGCTTCCGCTTGAACTGGAGGTTCATCCGTTCGAGCTGGCAGCCCCGAAGGGCCTGACGTTCGCGATGTACACCAAGATGCGCGACGATCCCGCCTGGATCGCCGAGACCTTCGCGGACATGCGGGCCCACGGTTTGACCAGTGTCGCGCTCTGCGGCAACTCGGGTCTGGCCCTGTCCACGGAGAATGGCGAGGTCAAGATTGACTGGAACGGTGAAAGCGCGCTGGAACAGAACATGGCGGAGTACGTCAAGGCGGGCTTTCCGGAACCGATGGTCTGGCTGATGGGTGGCGACATCCCCAGGTTCTGCGAGAAGATCGGCCCGCTGGAGTCGGAGGCCTTCGCAGAGGCATACCGTCAGG
Source organism: Candidatus Zipacnadia bacterium (assembly GCA_029820995.1). Classification (GTDB taxonomy): domain Bacteria; phylum Armatimonadota; class Zipacnadia; order JALGUG01; family JALGUG01; genus JALGUG01. The sequence goes on along the minus strand of JALGUG010000233.1, from coordinate 2,664 downwards.
TCATCGAGGCGATCAGGACGCACGGCCGCGAGAGCGGCTGGCCGGAGATCATCTACCAGCCTATAGATGAGCCCTTCGAGCACGCGAAGCATATGGCCCGCGCCATTCGCCTGCTGCAGATCCTCAAGACCATTCCTAACCTGCGAACCGAGGAGGATGGCCCGAACGGTCGCTGGGAGAACTTCACGGAGGAGGTCTATCAGCTCACTGATGTCATCGTGCTCCACGACGGCCCGGTGCTGAACCGCGGCACGCTCGACATGGACGGCTGGCGGGACTTCCTGAGCAAAGCTCGCGCGGACAAGAAGGAGATCTGGTTCTACAACGTTGACCTCACGGCCTGGCATCCGGAGCCGATTCGCTTCATGACGGGCTTCGGACTGTGGAAATCCGGTGCCACGGGCGTGATCGAGTGGGCGTATATGTTCCCGGTCAAACCGGAGGATCCAGCCGCGGTCTATCGGCAGCCGCGGGCCCTGCTCTATCGCTTTCCGGCGGCGCCGGGGGAGTCAGGAGGGCCGTGCGTGGCCTACGAGGCTGTCCGGGAAGGCGTGGACGATTACCGGTACCTTCTGACGCTGCAGCAACTCGTTGAGCAGGCTAAGGCCTCGGGCAGCGCCGCCGCGGGGCGGGTGGCTGAGCAGGCTTGGAAGGCGGTGCAGGAGCGGCTGGATGCGGCCTCCTTCGAGGGCTGCAAGGGCCGGGCCGGTCAAGGGAACTGGACCGGCAAGTGTGAAATCCTGCCGGACGGCAATCGCGCCGTGCGGGGCGACCACAAGATCCCGAACAACTGGGACTTCAGCGAGTACGACGCTCTTCGTGCCCAGATCGCACACTCCATTGTCGCGCTGCAGAAGGCACTCGGCGGATGACCGCGGACTTCGACGTCATCTCGCCGTACCTCGGTCTGCGAGGCCGGTGGGTTCCGGCTGCGCTGCACAACCACACAGTGGGCTCTGACAGCGATCCGGTCCCGCCGGCTCGTGCTGCCGAACTGGCTCGACAGGCGGGCATTGAGGTGCTTGGCCTGACCGACCACGACCGCAGGCTGCCCGAGCTGCCGTGGACCGAGCGGGATTGGGCTGCGGCTCAGCGCGTCACGGGTATCCTGGTGGTGCGAGGCCACGAAGCCACGTACCCGCGTCTCGGAGACACGCGAGAACACGTCAACTGCCTGGCGGTGCTTCCCGATGAGGTCGGCGTTCCGCCGGGAGTTCCGGGATTTCCGCAAGCTGTCGGGCAGGCCGGCGGAGTCGCCTGGTTGAACCATCCCGGCCTCTGGAACTGCCGGCCCGAGCAGGTCCTGGATACGCCGGCCTTCGACGGTCTGATTGGTCTGGAGGTATACAGCGGCGCCCGGTTGTTGTTGGAGGGCCGCACCGGGACCCGCGGCACATTGGCCGTGTCGCTATGGGATGCGCTGCTAACGGCCCGTCGGCGGTCCTGGGCCCTGGCCTCGGCCGACTGCCACGCCTGGGAGCCCGGCCTCCCCGATTGGGTGGCGAACGGCCAAACGGTGCTGAATCTGGAAACAGTAGACCAGCCGTCCGTCCTGGACTGCCTACGCCGCGGGATCTTCTACGCCACTACTGGCCCCCGGATAGAGGTGCTCGAAGTGACGCACCGGACCTACCGCGTCGCGGCTCCCTGGGCCTCGGAGATTCGCTTCCTGGGTGCCGGCGGCGAACTTCTTCTCGCCCGCGAGGGCCCGGAGGCGACATATCGGTTCACGGGCGCCGAGCGGTACGTCCGCGCGGAGGTGATTAGCCGCGAGCGGGTCCACGCCGATCAGCCTTTGGTGCGTCACACCGCCTGGCTGCAGCCGGCCTTTATCCACCCCAGGTCCTGAGCGTCGCCGGAAGGAGGTCCGGGCGGCGGGGGTCAACTTACAGGGAGTTAATGCCTTGTCGTTCTCAGGGAGGTCCGCTATGGCCAAGTCCCGGATCCCGTACTCGAGGAAACAACTCTTCGCCGTCGGCCCTCAGCCTACGCGCACCGGCCGCCAACTGGACGAGATCGCCTTCCCGCTGGGCGGCATCGGCACGGGGTCAATCTCCCTGGGCGGCTGGGGCCAACTGCGCGACTGGGAAATCCAGAATAGACCCGCCAAGGGCAACGTCAATCCGAACGCCTTTTTCGCGCTGCGGATCGAAGGCCGGCCACAGCCGATGGTTCGCGTCATTCAGGGCCCGGCGGGCGGAGAATTCGTGGGCGACGGACACACGGCGCCGCACGGGGCCGGGCAGGGCCTACCACACTTCCGCCGGGTTTCATTCAAGGGGGAATATCCCATCGCCACAGTGCGGTTCCGTGACCCGGAAGTGCCCGTGGATGTGATCCTCGAGGCCTTCAACCCCTTCATTCCGCTTAACGATCGCGACTCCGGCCTGCCAATCGCGATGTTCCTGTACAGGCTAAAGAACACCAGCAAACGCGCGCTGACCGTCACGGTTCTGGGCAATCTCACCAATGTGGTCGGCGAGGAGGACGGCCGGACTAATGAAGGCCGCGCCCACGGGCTGTTTCTAGCAAACTCGAAACTCGATCCCGCGTCCCCTCGCTTCGGCTCTCTGGCCCTGTACACGCCGCTGAGGGCGACCGTCTGGCCCAACTGGCACGATGGGCGCATCATGAAGTTCTGGGAGGCCGTGGCCTGGGCCGAGA
>JALGUG010000232.1:7571-9995 GCA_029820995.1 Candidatus Zipacnadia bacterium | reverse complement strand
CTTGAGCGCCTTGGCCGCCCGGGCAGAGTCCTTCTTGCCGGCCTTCGTGAGCCGTCGGGCGGCATCGCCGTCCGGTCCCGCCGGCTCCGCATCAGCATGACGCAGGAAATACAGCTTCATGGGTTGTCACTCCAACAAGTCGTGTAATCCCTGTTCGCCACGCGCCGGGCGGTTTCCTCGGCTCAGAAGCACATGTCCTCCAGATGGGCCGGATGGCGCGGGCAAAGGAGGGCGTGGCGCGAGGCGGATGGAAACAATCTATTGGATTGACTATTTGCGGAGGACGATGATGCCATGAAGCACGTTGCATGGTTGCTGGCGGTTGTAGGCGCACTGTGTGCGTCCGCCGAGTCCGTGGTGCTGGTGCACAAAGGCCGGGCGATGCCGATCGTCCGGCCCGCCGAAGTTGACGAGCACATTGCTCCGGCCATCGAGGATTTGCAGCGGTATATCGCCGCTCGCGGAGGCGCGACGCCGGAGGTGATCAAGGATGCCGACTTCCAGGGCGGCGCGGCGCTCTTTGTCGGGCCCTGCCGGCAGGCTAAGCAGGCCGACCTGCCGCCCGCCGACGCGGGCCCCGAAGCCTACGCCATTCGCCTGCGCGACGGGGGTATCTTCCTCACGGGCCGCAAGTGGTGGTCCGTCATCTTCGCCGTGGAGAGCTTCATCGAGGATGGCCTCGGCGTCCGCTGGTTCATGCCCGGGCCGCTGGGGGAGTACGTGCCGCCGCGCGCGGCGGGCGACCTGACTGTTGAGGTCGCCGATGGGGTGAAGGCGCCCGACTTCTCGCCGCGGATCTGGTCCGGCAACCAGATGGCGCCGCACTGGAGGCACTGGAATCGGCGCAATAAGATCAGCCTGACCGGTGCGCTGCCGTACCGCCAGTTCCAGAACAACCTGTACCGCGTGTTCCCGCCGGAGAAGTACGCGAAGGAGCACCCGGAGTACTACCCGCTGATCAACGGCAAGCGGTGGATCCCGCCGAAGGGCGCGGGGCCATACTGGCGGCCCTGTGAGAGCAATCCGGACGTGATTCGGCTGACCGTCGAGTACGCCCGCCGATGGTTCGACACGCATCCCGAGGTCTATGACTTCTCGGTCGGCATGGACGACATCTCCCACCTGTGCCAGTGCGCCAACTGTCGCGCGCTGGACCCCGCGCCGGACGCCTGGAAGGAGCGGAAGTTCTCCGACCGCCACTACTGGTTCGTCAACCGCATCGCGCGCGAGATCGCCCAGACTCATCCCGACAAACGGATCGGCACTTTGATCTACAGCATCGCCCGGGAGCTGCCGACGCGGATCAAGAAACTGGAGCCCAACGTCTTCGGTTACCTCACGCAGTGCGAGGCCGAGTGGTGGCGCGAGGGGGTACAGGCCGAAGACGAGGCCCTCACGCGGGAGTGGCGCAAGCGCTGCCGGCATCTGTGCCGCTACACCTACTGGGGCCTCGGCTGGGTCACGCCGCGGTACTACCCGCATTACATGGCGGAGGCGATCAAGTTCGACCACAGCCTGGGCTTCAACGGGATGTACATCGAGGTCTACACCTGCTGGCCGAACACGGCGCCGATGATCTGGGCCGGCAGCAAGCTGCAATGGGAGGCCTCGCTGGACATTGACGCGCTGCTGGATGAGTTCATGACCAAGATGTACGGCGCAGCCGCTCCGGGGATGGCGCGCTATTTCGCGGCGCTGGAGAAGACCTGGACCGACGGGAACCCCGGGCGTACAGGCTGGGGGCACCGCAACGTGCCCACGCAGGCCGCCTCGATGACCGTCGCCCAGCTCGAGGAACTCGAGCGCCTGATTGCGGACGCGCTGAAGTCGGCCGACAGCGAGCCGGTACGCCGCCGGATCGAGATCGCTCAGACCGGCCTCCGGTTCGGCGGGTACCTCGTGCGTGAGAAGGCCCTGAGCGACACGCTGATGACCATGCCGGTGGGGAGCGTGGAGCAGGCGAAGCGGGCCATCGCGGACGCGGCCAAGCTGGATCGGCTGATTGCCGAGCGGCGGGCCTATTACGCCCAGGTGGTGCAGCGCCAGGATCTGGCGGGCGAGAACTTCAAGTGGCTGACCACGAAGTACGGGCGAGGCAGCACGCCGCAGTTCCAGCAGGTCGAGGGCGGCGCGGGAACCGCCCTGGCCAAGGCGCTGGCCTACCTGGGCAAACATGCGCCGGACCAGGTGTCGCAGATCATGCAGGACCTGGAGCAACGCGGCGCCGGGGAGGCGGTGGCGCCGATGCTCAAGGCCTGGCGGTATCTCGCCGAGGCCAAGCCGCCCAACCTGCTGCCCAATGCGGGCTTCGAGGACCTGACGCCGAACACCGCGCGGGCCGAGAAGGATTGGCAGACCGAGGGCGCGCCACAGGGCTGGTCCACCTGGCACCGGGCCACGCGAGACACACGCTTTGCCGTCGTG
>JALGUG010000232.1:0-7543 GCA_029820995.1 Candidatus Zipacnadia bacterium | reverse complement strand
CCGAGGGCCGCCACTGCGCCGTCATCTCGGCTGCTGACTCGGCCTGCTTCCTGACCAACGTCCCGGTCGAGCCGGGCAAGACGTACCTGTGTCGCGTGTGGGTCAAGCGCGACCCGCCAGAGGCGGCCAGTGGCCTGGGCCTCTCGATCCGCTATCGGGACAAGCGCGGAGGCTGGGTGAAGGACCGCTCCAGCGAGACCTCCGTGGACCTACCGCCCGGCATCGCCGGCTGGCAGCCGCTTTACGTTTTGGTGAAAGTACCGCCGGAGGCCGGGCAGCTCACCTTCATGTGCTCGGCCCGGAGCCAGAAGGAGGGCGAGAAGGCCTTCTTCGACGACGGCGCGATGTTCGAGATCCCTGCTGCGCCGTGAGGCCGTCCGGCCGCTCTTGCTACCCGGGCAATGCGGCGGCGTCCACGAGGTTGTGGCCCTGGAACAGCTTCAGGGCCGCCGGCCGCGGGGCGTCCTGGGGCAGCTTGGTCAGGTCGAGCGTCGCGCGCCCCTGGCGGACCGGCGCAGAGAGCAAGCGCTCGCCGTCCAGCGAGACCAGCGCGACCACGAGGTCCGCGCCGCCGGCCTCGGCGCTGACCGTGAGCCGGCCATCGGCGGGCTTGAGCTCCATCAGGCGCGGTAGCTCGGCAATGCAGGCCACCTCGTCGCGCCCGAGCTTCAGCCGCAGCGCCTGACCGCGCTGATGTGCCACCGTATTCAGGTCCCGGCAGGCCAGCAGCTCAAACCAGTGCCGCCCGGCGTCGGGCTTGACCGCGAGTAGGGGCTCGTCTACCGTGTATCCCCGGGCGTTATACAGCAGCGTGATGGTCTTCTCGGGCGTGGAGAAGCGATTGGCATACACGCGCTCGACCAGCGTCCGCACCAGCGCCTCGCGTTTGCCTCGATCGAAGGCGTCCGTGTTCTCCTTCAGCAGCCGGTGCATGTTGTCCGGGTACGGGGGGCCGAAGGAGCCCGAGGCATTCCAGAACTTCCACTCGGTGCCGTGCGCCCGCCGCTTGTGGTCGAGATCGAAGACCTTGCATTCGGGGAAATAGAACCGGAACAGGTTGCAGGGCAGGGGGCGCACCGGGATGACGTGGGAGGCGACCTCGTAGACGATGCAGCCCTCCAGGTGACAGGCCATGTGATCGTATCCGGGGAACTCGGTGGTCAGTACCAGGCCGTCGTCCACCTCGTCCATCGCCGCATGCACCAGCGCGCAGGAGCGGCTGACGGCCTGGAGCCAGGCGTTGTGCCCCGGCTCAGCGAAGAGGTGCTGGTGCTTGGGGTTGGAGCAGGGGTAGCCGCGGTGGCCGTACTCGTCCAGGCGGACGCCGCGAATGCCGGTCTCCCGGCAGACGCGCTGGACGGTCCTAGCCAGGTATTCGGGCCACCACTTGGTGTCGCTGCACATGTTCCAGGAGCCGTAGGAGGCCACATACCCCGGCGGGTTCAGCGGGCACTTGTACGCGTCTTTCCACAGCGGGTTCATCACGCCGTACTTCGGGCCGAACTCGTGGCCGACGCGCGTGTTGTCGCAGGCCAGGATGCCCTCCATGTAGAACATGGGCAGCATCCCGAAGTCAATGATCTTCTGGATCTGCGCTCGAAGCGCCGGTAGCCCGCCCCAGGCCTTCTGGTAGCCGTCGTAGTCGCCGCGGTTGAGCGGATAGCGGAGCTTGTTGGTCGCCGGGTCCACGACCCAGTAGGACTTGTACCGCTTGTACAGCGGCGTTCCGAGCTTCTCCTCGAGCTGGTCCATCGGCACGCGCCAGGGGCCGCGGTCTGACCACTCCCACCAGGACATCAGCTCGGCGATGTCATACTTCTCCTGTAGGTAGTCGGTCCGATAGGCTCCATCCTTATACAGCGGCGCCTGGCCCCAGCCCGGCGCGACAAGGTTGTAGCAGTGCTCGAGCGCCGAGGGGTACTTCCGCCACTTCCAGACGCGGTGCGCCCACTTCGCGTACCGCTCCATCGCCACGTGCCAGTCGCCGGGATGCACGCCGACCCGGGCCGCCGGCGGCGCGAAGGACTTCCCCGGCCCCCGCGTGCGCCGCACGTACTCGAACGCGACCGCGGTGCCGTCGGACGGCGCGAGGCTCTCGTTCCAGAGCAGCTCCGGGTCCATCAGATAGCCGATTCGGTCGAATCCGTAGCGGGCATCGTAGCCCTTCCCGCGGCGCAGCACCGGGCACTTGTACAGCCCGGTCTGGTCGTCAATCCGCACATACATGCCGCCGCCCAGGGAGGGCGAGAACAGGTCAATCATCTGCCACCAGGCCGAGTTCTCGCCATACGAGGTGCGCAGGTACGTGGGCACGTCGGCGATGATGCCGCCGAAGTACGGGAACAGATAGTAGTCGCTCTGCCCGGCGGGCGAGAGCTGCAAGCCCGCCAGGTGCGGGAAGGCGAGCTTGAAGTCGGCGGACGCGTCGCCGCGGTTGGTCACCCGGCAGGTCATGCTCAGCTCGGGGGAGTCCTCCACAGCCAGCGTGAGCTGCACTTCCAGGCGCCTCTCGGGGACGCGCAGGAGCGCCTCGATGCCTTCCTGCGGCTTCTTGAGCGGTTTGACACTGACTACTTCGCAGTCACGAGCGCTGTATCGCTTGCCCGCCACCTCCAGCAGGAACAGCCCGCTCGCCGCGGGATCGCCCAGTACACTCTTGCCAAGGTAACAGACCTCGAAGGAACGCAGAGCCGGCCGGGGCTTGGTTTGCAGCCGCAGGACAAAATAGGCATTCTCCAGCGTCACCTCGTTGCCGGTGATGCGGCACGTCGGGGGGCGCTTGCGGGGTTTCCCTTTCGGCGGGCTGATCCCGGGGCACATGTTGAGCGTCGGCTTGCCGGGCGGCAGCGGCCGGGAGAAACTCAGTGCCACCGATTTCACCACGGTGCGGCCCTCCTTGGAGCCGCTAATCCGCAGCGTCGCCGGCGCCTTGAAGGTGCCCGGGAGGACCGAGGTGAGCCGCCCGCCGGTGCGCTCGGTCTTGGCGGTGAATTCCCGACCTTCCAGACCAAGCCAGTGCACAGTCGGTGAGCCTTCGCCCGCCACCTCCAGCTCCGCCGTCGCGCCGCGCTGGGCGTCAAGGGCCCGCTCGTCGAACTCCAGGTAGGCCGAGGCCTTGGGTCCGGCCAGCACGACGCCCTCCGGGCCGACCTGCGCTCCTTCGGTGCCGGCGTAGCCGATTAGTCCGGCCGGGTCCAGGCGGTCGGGCTGTTGGCCGGGGCGCCACGTCGCCTGGGCCTTCAGCTCCTGCTCCACCAAGACCAGACGCACCATGTACTCGCCCTGCGCGTCAATCGCGTTCAGCTTCTCCTTCGTCCAGGTCCGGCCGCCGTCGAAGCTGACTGCGCTGTGCCCGTGGACGGCCCCGTTGTCAATCCCGACGTAGATGTAGTCATCATGCTTGGGGCCGGCGGACTTGACGAACAGGATCTCGTTGACGCCGGGCTTGAGCTCGGCGACAGGCAGGACAAAGTCGGTCCAGCCGAAGACGAGGCGGTCCTTGGGCCCGGCACGGGACGGAAAGGGCCCGTCGGTGGGATAGCTGTGGACGTGGCCGTTGACGTGGATCTCAAAGCTCTCGTCCAGGCCGTTATGCTTCTTGTCGCCCGTGTTCCAGGAGTAGTCCTGGAGGCCGAAGTAAACCCTCAACCGCACCTCCTTCGCTTTCTGGAGTGTGTCCGGAGGCAAATCGGACAGGTCAATCCACTTCTTCACCTGGTACGTCGGGTTGACCTGATGAGCGACCCCCATCGAGGGCCCGCCCCAGTGGCCGGTCTCGTCGTAGACTATGGTCACGCCCGGTGCGAGCTGCTCGATCTTCGTCGCCTCATCGGCAAGGGTGCACAGTGAGACGAGCATCAGCGGCAAGATGAGAGAGATTCGCATGGCTGCCTCCTTGCAGGCAGATCTTGCGCGCTCAGAGCTGAATGACGGCTCCCTGCAGCGCGGACCGATTGATGGCGTCCACGATGCGCTGTCCGGCCAGACCGTCCTCCATGGTGGCGTACGGTCGGTAGCCCTCGCGGATGGCGCGGACGAACTCGTCCACGTAGGCGGCGTCGCCGGTCAGGGGCGGTGGCGTGATCTCGACGCGCTCCTGCTCCCGTTCGTTGGCCACCGCAATGAACTGCCCCTGGTCGTCCTTGTCGGGCCAGGCGCTGAATTGCTCCCCGATGACGTACTGGCGTTGCGGCATGAAGGGCATGGTCATATAGGAGAGCGTGCCCAGGACGTCGTTCTCGTGGACGGTGATCGCCGAGATCAGCTCCGCGTTTTCGGGATCGTCGCCGGTGGTGCGCGTCCGGGCATAGACCGATTGCACCTCGCCGCCCATGAATCGCAGCCACTCGGAGATATGAACGCCGTCGTGCAGCAACAGCGGTCCCCAGGTGGCGGGGTCGCGGGTCGCCTTATGGCCCCCGCCGCGGCAGAGCAGCCCGCTGACCTTGGGATGCGTGGCGCCGACGGCCAGCAGCTTCCCCAGCTTGCCGGTCTCGATCAGCTCGCGCAATTGCAGGTGCGCCGGCGAGATCCGCAGGCTGAGGTTGACCACGGTGGCGACGCCGGCTTTGCGGCAGGCCGCGGTCATCGCCTCCGCGTCCTCCACGCTCAGGGCGATGGGCTTTTCGCAGTACACGTGACAGCCCCGCTCCGCCGCGGCAATGGTGATCTCCGCGTGGACGTTGTTGTCGGTGTTGATGCAGACGGCGTCCAGGCCCTCGTCCAGCAATTGCCGGTAGTCCGGGAACCCGCGGTCGCAAATACCCTCGTCGGCGCAGAGCTTCAGCCGCTCCGGCACGATGTCGCATACGCCCACGAGCTCGATGTCCTCCCGCGCCGCGACGGCACGGGCATTGCAGATGCCGCGTGCTCCGACGCCAATCACGCCAAATCGTAGTTTGTCCACTGCCTTCACCTCGCGTGAGTCTTGATGAACGGCGCAAGGAAACGATGTGCCCGACCCCCGGCCTTGCACCCGAGGCCAGGACAGGGGAGTGAAGGCCTCGTCAGGCGGGGCCGACCGGTATCATCTGCCGCAACTGCTCCAGTGTCACGTCGGCCAAGCTGTCCAGGACCAGGTGCGCGTCGGCGAGTCTGTCGGCCTGCACGGTGCTGGTTACTGCCACGCAATACATCCCCGCGGCCCGCGCCGCCGCGACACCGGCCGGCGCATCTTCGAAGACCACACAGCGGTCGGGACGCAGGCCCAGTCGTCGGGCGGTGATGAGGTAGATCTGCGGGTCCGGCTTCTTGCGCGTGACATCGTTGCCGGTGATGACGACGTCGAACCAGTCCAACTTCAAGCCGGTGCCCTCGATCACCGGGAACTGCTTCTCCTGGCGTCCCGAGGTGGCGATGGCCAGCCGCACGTCATCCGCCTGGCGCGCCGCCTGCACCAGCTCCAGCACGCCGGGCGCGGCCGGTAGGGGCGAATCGCGGAGCAGCTTGAAGAAGTTCTCGGCGCGCCGCTCAACCGCCGCCTCGGTATCAATCCGGAGGCCGTACTTCTCGGCCACGCCCTCCACGTAGCGCTCGTCGCCGGTGCCGACAAAGGGCCGGAAATCCTCCGGCTGGACCTCCACGCCGTACAGCTCGCGGAACATCAGCACGCTCGCCCGGGCGTTGAGGACCTCGGTGTCGGCGACCACGCCGTCTACGTCGAAGATCAGCGCCCACTGCATGGGCCGGTCCCCTAGATCGGATCGTCCCGGATCGTTTCCCCCCGAGTGACCTGGACTCCTACCTCCGTGCGGCTCGCATGGCACAGCACGTGCCGGCCGGGAGGAACCGGCGCCGTCCTGAAGCAATGAGCACTCAGGTAGGCGCAACAGCGGAGGTGAGCCATGTCTTGCTATCCCGTGCCGATGGTTCTGGTAGCTGCATTGGTCTGGGGGGCCCTGTCCGTATCCGCCCAGGGGCTCAAGGTTGACGACACACCGGGTGCCCCCGGCGAGTGGGGATTCCGGCCCGCCGAGGGGCACGTCTGTGCCGTGACGCCGCCCGGCTTTACCTGGCGGCCCCAGAAAGGGGCGGTCAGCTACGACCTGCAGGCGTCTCGCCGAGAGAACTTTGACCCGGCAGACTACGAGGCGTCGGGTATCAGCTTCAACTGCCACTGTCCGCCGCGGGTCTTCGAGACCGGCCAGTGGTTCTGGCGCTTCCGCTTCCACGATAAGCAGAACAAGCTGTCGCCGTGGAGCAAGGTCCGCGGGTTCACGATTGCGCCGGAGGCCCGGCAACTGGCGATGCCTGCTCGGGAGGAGCTCCTGGCTCGCGTGCCGCGCACGCATCCGCGCCTGTTCGTACGACCGGAGCAACTGGCGCACCTGAGGGAACTGGGCCGGGGAGAGCTGCGGCCCCAATATGAGGCGCTGGTCGCCACCTGCGAGAAGCTGATCAAAGAACCGCCGCCCACCGCCGAGCCGCCCAAGTACCCCGAGGGGATGCAACGGGGCAGTGACCCGTGGCGGAAGATCTGGTGGGGGAATCGCACGTACACGATCAAGGTCCTCAACGGGGCCGCCACGCTGGGCTTCACGCGGCTCTTGGGCGGACAAGAGCAGTACGGCCAATTGGCCAAACGGCTGCTCCTGGAGGCGGCCGAGTGGGACCCCAAGGGCGCCACCGGCTATCGCTACAATGACGAGGCCGGGATGCCGTACGCCTACTACTTCGCCCGGACGTACACGTTCATCAACGATCTGCTGACGGAGGAGGAGCGCGCCAAGTGCCGGGAGGTCATGAAGGTCCGGGGCACCGAGATGTACCGCCACCTCTGCCCGCGGCATCTGTGGCGGCCCTATGCCAGCCACTCCAACCGCGCCTGGCACTGGCTGGGCGAGGTGGCCATTGCCTTCTTGGGCGAGATTCCCGAGGCGGACGATTGGCTGTGGTTCGCGGCCAACGTGTTCTTCAACGTGTATCCCGTCTGGTGCGATGACGACGGCGGCTGGCATGAGGGCATGGCCTATTGGCGCGGCTACATCAACCGCTTCACCTGGTGGGCCGACGTGATGCGGGTGGCGCTGGACATTAACGCCTACGACAAGCCGTACTTCTCGCGCGTGGGCTACTATCCGCTGTACATGCAGCCGCCGGGCACCAAGGGCGGCGGCTTCGGCGACCTGACGGCTCACCTCGACTCGCGGGGCAATGTGCCGCTGATGAGCAACTTCGCCGTCCAGGCCCAGAACCCGTATTGGCAGTGGTACGTCGAGGCGCAGGGCGGCCCGAAGCCGGAGGGCGGCTACATCGGCTTCATTCGCGGCGCCCTTTCGCCGGTCGAAAGCAAGCCGCCGGTGGACTTGCCCTCGTCCCGCTGCTTCCGAGGCACGGGGCAGGCGGTGCTTAACACCAACCTGCTCGACGCCAAGAACAACGTGGAGATCATCTTCAAGTCCAGCCCCTTCGGCAATCAGAGCCACGGCTACGAATCGCAGAACTCCTTCTTGCTCTACGCCTTCGGCGAGCGGCTGCTCATCCGCACCGGGCGGCGGGACAGTTACGGCAGCAAGCATCACAAGCAGTGGATGTGGCAGACCAA
>JALGUG010000231.1 GCA_029820995.1 Candidatus Zipacnadia bacterium | reverse complement strand
CTGGAAGCACGCATTGGACCTGGTTGGCTCAGTTCTCGGTCCGCGCCTCGGGAACAGACCGTTTCGTAGCTTACGCATGAGGAGGATTCTCTAGGCTGCCATCGTAAGAACGCATCTGAAGGAACTGGCGCTGCAGCTATGGGCGGGCTGCAGCCGCATTTTGTTTGGGGGCGAGACCGGCTCTAACGGGTAAAGGAGTGTCCGGCAATGGATGCACCGAGGACGAGGCTGTACACCGTGTTCGTGGACGCAGGCGTTCAACACTTCGAGTCTGAGACTCTGACGCCCGTGACCAACGAACAGCTCTTGCGTGAATTGGAGCAGCAATGCAGTGGCGTGGAGTTCACTGTCAGAGACGCGTCCAAGCCCGGCATCGGGCTGCAGGCGGTGGCCGACGAGCTGGAGACCCGCAAGGGCGATTTCGACGGCGTGCTCGTCTTCGGCGGCCTCAATGATTACAGGCCGGCTCTGACCGGCCTGCCCACAATAGCGGTGCACAATTTCCCGGAGTTCTCGCACTTACCATACAAGCTCTTCGAAGAGCGTCGGGGCGTCTTGACCGCCACCTGCGACAGGGGGAATCTGTGCCAGGCGAGTCAGTCGGCCTCCATGTTCGACGACCTGGTGGAGAAGATAGGCTTGGTGGATACCCTCGGGAAGATGAAGAGATCGAGAATGCTGGTCTTGACGGACAACCCCTGCGTGGATGTCCACCACGGAGACCTGGGTACCGCGTATCCCGGAGACCTACGGCGAAAGGCGCCGCAGGAATTCAACCAGATCTTCCAGCAGGCGGTCCATGACTGCCTTGGTACTGAAATCATCAGGATCGGAACCCCGGAGGTGGCCGCTGATCAACGCGTCCAGGGCATTGACGAGGAGCAAGCGAGAGAGATCGCGCAACGATGGGTCGCTGAAGCTGAAGACATGAAGGGGACGATTGAGCGAGAGGTCGTGAACTCAGCCAGAATGTACTTGGCGATGAAGGCGCTGATGGACGAATATGGCGCGAATACGATAGCAACGCACATCAGGTCGCTGACTACGGAGGCCAAACCTGAGGATATGATATGGCCGAGTTTGGGGAACTCACAGCTTCAGTTGGAAGGGCTCGTGGGGTGTTGCCAGGCACATATGAACGTCGTGCTCACGCACATGCTGGCGGCGACTTCATGGTGGATGTGGCCGGTGGCGTCGGCATCGTGATGCACTGCGGAGCTCCGTGGAATCCGTGGGGAGGAACCAAGAAGGTCCCGTATGTGATAAGGGACCATGCAGAGCGAAGGGTAAAGGGGCATGCCAAGCCCGGGGTGGGCGCTTGTTCGGAAGTGCTGTTCCCGCCGGGCGAAAGCGCCACCGTGTGGAGAGTTGACGTGCCTACTAGGTCAATACTGGTTCATACCGGCAAGACTGTTGATGGCTATTCCCTCTACAAGGACTGGACCAACATCATGTGCCGGACGAAGCTGGTCGTCCAGCTTGAGGACGCCAGGAGGGTGCAAAGTCATCTCTATCCCGACGTGTACGGTGTGCATCGGACAGCTACGCTGGGCGATTACCGGGAGCAGATAAGGCAGATGGGGCGACTGCTGGGGTTTGAGGTGATAGAGGAGGATAGGCACCAAGTGAGCAATGGCGCCGCGCAGAGCGGATTGCAGCCAAAGGGGAGCGATGACAGTGACGATGAGTGATCCTGACCGCGGGACCGTCAGAATCAAGCCCGTCTACATCGGCATCCACCACTACAGCGATGTCTACGGCAGCGTGTGCTCGCCGGATGTGCAGGGAGCACCGGCGATCGAGGCTCCTGCCGCCGAGCAGATACGACATTCGGCGCAGAAGATGGTCGAGCGGTTCACAGAAAGTCTGGGCCTGGGATTCGTGCAGGTGGACGAGCCGCTTGTCATCCTGGAGCATAGGGACCTGCGGAGACTGCGCTCCGAGCTCAGCTATGATACGGACGCCCTCCTGGTGCAAAGCCTGGGCGCACGGCCCTGGGAGGAGTTCACCTTGGCTCAATATGGTCTACCCGTCATCAACGGCCCCGCCAGCGAAAGCTTCCTGCGGGGTCTCAGAGTGAGCAAATTCCTGAGCCAAAGCAAGTTCCTGTACATCGGCGAGATCCCCTCATTCTCCGCACCGGGTGGACCGTATGACTTCCAGTGGATCGAACAGAGGCTCGGCGTTCGGGTTCGCCACATCGAGACCAATGAATTCTACCGGCACTTCGACGCCTTCGGCGCTGACCAGGTCCAGGCTGAGCTCGACCACTGGCGGCAGGGATTCGCTACGGTTGAACCGGACCACAAGAGCATGCTCGATGCGACAAGGGTGTATCTGGCCCTGCGCGACCTTTGCGAGCGAGAGGACGCCAATGGGCTCACTATCAACTGCGGCCGCTTTACCGAGGAACGTCCCGTGGTGCCTTGCTTGGCCTTCGACCGCCTCATAGACGAGGGCATCATGTGCGCGTGCGAGGGCGACATTACCGCTATGCTTGCGTCCCTGATGCTGCATGCAGTCAGCGAACAACCCGTCTTGATGGGCAACTTTGGCTATCGGAAAGGGATGTTCGAGGCTGATGCAGGGGAGGTGACTATCGAGCACGACCTAATCCCAGCCTCTATGGCTTCGAGCCGCCATGTGGTCCGCGACTATCACGGCAGGGGCTTTGGGGCGACTGCCTACGCAGATATCAAGGCCGATGAGCCGATGACGCTGCTAAACGTCGCCAAATCACTGGACAAGATGGTGGTTGTTCAGGGGCAAACCCGGGGCAGCGAGGACGGGGTGCACTGCCGCATCATCATACACATGAGCGTAGACGGCGACGTGGCTCGACTGCCTCAGACGCTGGTTGGCTCTCAGCACATGTCCATGGCCTTCGGGCACTGGTCAGACGCCCTAGCCGAAACGGCGAAACTGCTCGGCATGCAGCTCGCCCATCTCTGACGAGCTTCCGTCAAGAAGTGTGTAAGTGCCGGTCAGGCGGTGCCCCACCGGGCGCGCACACGGAGGTTCGTTGTAGCACTAGAATCGCCGGCCCTCCCGCACCTCCAGGCCGTCGAACCAGCACACGTCGGCGGGGTTCGCCATTCTCGACGTGGAATCGCATACCGGGATCGCGGCGCCGGCTCGAGGTTTCGGGTAGGCGAAGAGCCCTGGGCCAACTCAGAGCATCGGGCCGGCAACAGTGCGAGCGCAGGCTATTGCGGGACGCTCTTGCAGCCCAGGTATGTGTTCCCGCCGGTGGCGGCGGCCGCCCAAAGGCCCTCCTGGCTCTCGGAAACCACACTGGCACAGTTCTCGAAGGTGTTGTTCCGGTAGATGCTGAGCGGAGGCTTGCCGGAGCGGTTGAGGTACAGACCCAGCACTGCGCTTCCCTGCTCGTCGAAGCCGGTGAAGTGGTTGCCGATGAACTGGAAGCTGCCGCGCACCTGGACCGCCTGCTTGACGGCTGCGGCTCCACCACGTGAGATGAGGTTGTCGCGGAAAAGGCAGGCGGTGCTGCCGTAGGAGTCGAGGACGATGGGGCTGAGGCAGCCGGTGACAATGTTGTCATGGATCTGCCAGTTGAGAGCTGCGGGGGCGCGGAGTTCGAAGACATCGCCCACCTTCATCTCGCGCGGGTCCGTGAGCTTGAACTGCAGCGTGTCGGGATCGTATGCCTCGATGGTCGAAACGCCGACCGGCTTGGTGCCGCGCAGCCATACCACTTGCCATCCGCGGTAGCGATGGGATTGTCGCCACAGGTTCGGCACCCGCCCCCGGTACGAGCAGAAGGTCCGGGGGTCAATGACTTCGGACACTGTAGATTGGGCGCGGGTGGTCACGATGCCGTACCCGCAATTGCGCACCAGGTTGTCATGGGCCTGGAGGTTCATGGCCGGCTCGCGGAATGTGAAGGCGGTCAGGGTCGGGTCGGGTTCGCCACGCGAGTAGATCTGGTTGTCGGCAATGATTACATCGTCGGCGCTGACGTCAACCGCGATGCGGGCTGCTGGAGTCTCAGCCAGGCTGGTCAGGTCCATGATATTGCCGATAATGGCGGCGGTACGAGCGGGCATGTCGCGGTTGCTGCCCGTACCCCTGATTTCGATGGCAGAGGTGCCGTAGTTCACGAAAATGTTGTTGCGGATAATGACCTGGTTGGCCCCGGCGGCGGCACGGATGGCGCAACCGCCGTAACACACGCCCTCCTCGAAAACGTTGTCGGCAATGATGTGCTGACCCGAAGCGAGTTGCTCGAACCGGGCATCGCGGCTGCGGATATTGCCCATTGCCACCGTACCGGAATTGCGCACGTAATTGCCGATGAACCGGACAAATCGCGACGCCCCTTCCCACGAACAGCCGCCTACATTGCGGATGCGGCAATGCAGCACACTGGTATTCTCGGCCATGTCATTGTTGTTGAAGGCATTGCGAGCCGAGTCCTCGACCGAGCAGCGCAGGTACGTGATGCTCTTGGTGTACGCTTTGGGCTCCTGGGTGCCCTGACGCGAACGCCCCTGCGAATAGAAGCACTCGGCGGACATGCGCGAGGCGTGGCAGTTTTCCACCAGCACGCGCTCGGTGTTGCGGATGTTCAGAGCGCTGCAGGGCTTGAGGTAGAATCCCCAGACGCCCTGGGCACCCTTTGTGCGCAGGTGTCCGGCCTGGTCCCGGCCGTCAAAACCCGTGTGCCCGACCATTGTGAGATTGCGCAGGGCGACCTCGGTACCACCCACCACGCGGAAACATGACCCCACGCCCTCGCCAATATCGAAGATGGTGTCCGGAGCACTGCCCCCCTGCACCACGATGCCCGAAGCATTATTGATGGTCAAGCCGGTTGCCAGCCGGTAGTACCCCCTGGGGATGAACAGATTGCGCTTCTGCTTGAGGGCGGCGTCCAGGGCCCTCTGCAACGCCACCTGGTCGTTATGACGGACCACCGCATCCTGCACCGTGCGGTTGGCAGGATCCTGGAGCGTCAGTACATTGCCCTCGATCTCCTCGATGACGGACACGAGTTGGTCGCGTGCGCTGAAGGTCACCGTGTAGCCTGCGTCCCAGTCCAGCTTGCCGAATCGCACCTCCGTGCCACCACTGAGGGCGTGCCACTGGTCCGTGAGGGGCACCTTCGTCTCTTTCCAGGTCCGGCCGAGGTCGTCGCTCCAGCGGTAGGTGGACGGGTTGGTCCCGTCGGTGTCAATGATGAACACGGTCCAGCTCCCGCTGGACCCGTCATAGCCGCGCATCTGGAGGGCGTCCCCAAGAGGCTGGCCGTGACCGTACTTGTCACGCGGTCCCCACAGCCGGGCATCCGTGTAGCGAACGAAGCACTTGGACACCATGACGCCCTGACCCACCTTGAAGTCCCCCGGGTCGGCCACGGTTATCTGGCGCGAGCCGGCGGTGGTCGAGGCCACGGTCTGGTAGCGCGACCCCGAAGCTCCCAGGTCCCGCGCGTTCAGCCAGCCAAGGGGCTGGGGCGTGTCAAGCTCTTGAGCGAAGGCGCAGAAGGCCAGGGATAGCAGCAGCCAGACCGCAAGACAGCACACAGCAGGTACAATCGGGGGATGCAGTTCGGAAATCACAGGCATGTGATCTCTCCTCCAGCGGGATCAGTGAGCTAGCGGCGAGTGCATAGGGCGCTGCCTAATCCTCGGAACCGGCAATTCAGAACTTGGCCTCCGGAGCCGAGAGTGCGGGACCTGATTAGCGCCGGCCGGCTGCGAGGTGCCCGGGCAGGTTGCGGAGCAGGTCGCCTGCGCCCAGTGGACCTTCGGCGGACCTGATGACCTTTGTCTCTCCCGAAGTGAGGGGCGAGCGCCTTGGGCGGTGAGTTGTCCGTACGCGAAATGTGCTTCCCGTCCGGGCTGGGAGTGTCCTCCCCGGTGAGGGCAACGTGCGCCTGAGACCTGGTGCGAAGTAGGCTCTACGCCCGGGGGAGCTCGATAGTTGCGACCGTGCCTCGACCTTCCTGGCTCTGCAGGGTGAATTGGCCGCCATGGGCGCTTACAATGGCCCGCGCCAAGGCGAGGCCCAGGCCGGCACGCCGCGTCGGGCTGCGCAGACCGGCGCGTCCGCGATAGAAGGGCTCGCCGACCCGTGACAGCTCATCCGCGGGAATGCCCGGCCCCGTATCTCGCACCTGAGTGATGATCCGCACCGCGGCCGGCCGACACGTGAGCAGCACCCTTCCGCCCGAGGGAGTGTACTGCAGCGCGTTGTCCAGAATCTCGGTGAACAGCTTGGACAGCCGCACGGCGTCGCCGAGCACTTCGGGCAGATCGAGTGACAGGCGTGCGACCAGCCGGACCCCGCGCTCGCGGGCCAGCGGCCGCATGCCCTGCACGACCTCCGCCAGGACATCACCGCAGTCAACCGGCACCGGCTCAGGCAGTACTCCGCTCTCCAGCCGCAGGAGGTCGAACACGACCTCAACCAGGCGGGCGAGCTGATCGGCGCAGCGGACGATCGTTTGCAGGGATTCGTCCACCTCGGTTGAGCGCATGGGCCGCGGGCTTTCCTGGGCCAGCTCCGCGTACCCTGCGATGGCGGCGATCGGCGCGCGCAACTCGTGCGTGACCATTCGGAGGAACCGCTCGCGGTCCAAGGCCGGGTCTTCGCCCGGCTCTTGCTGCCATGCCACTGCCAAATCGGTGCCTCCCTCGCAACGCAGGTGCCTACCACTGCTTAATCGGCCTCCGCAGAAGGACACTTGAGAGGGCTCGACGGCGGGGGGGGCCCGTCCGAGGGCCCGCCGAGAGGGCCTCGACAACGTCGTTAGGAGGTCCGGGGGTAGTTGGCGGGAAGTGGCGTTCCAGGCCACAAAGCGGGCCACAACCTGAGCCATGCGATAACAGGGAGGAGTCGGAAGGTGAAAAAGGGCATTTGCTACTCATCGTTGCCTCGCGATCTCTCGCCGCAGGACCGGATGGCGCTGTGCCGGGAGGCCGAGCTGGATGGCGTGGAGATTCCGACCTTTGAGACGAAGGAAGAGGCAATGGCCGTGAAGGCCGCGGGTGACGAGGCGGGGATCGAGATTCACAGCGTAATGGGTGGCATCCACTGGAAGTGTCCGCTTTCCAGCACCGACGAGGCCGTGCGGCAGGAGGGCGTAGCGGGGATCAAGCATGCCGTCGAAGTGGCTGCCTGGGTCGGAGCCGACGATGTGCTGGTAGTGCCCGGCGTCTGCACCGAGCACGATTCATACGCCGCTTGCTGGGACCTGTCGGTGAAGAGCATCAAGGAGATCCTACCGACAGCGGAGCAACACGGCATAATGCTGCTGCTGGAGAACGTGTGGAACAAGTTCCTGCTCAGCCCGCTGGAGATGCGGGACTATATTGACGGTTTCGAGCACGAGTTGGTGCAGGCGTACTTTGACGTGGGCAACATTCTCCTGTACGGGTTCCCGCACCACTGGATTGACATTCTCGGCAAGCGCATCAAGAAGGTGCACGTGAAGGATTTCAACGTGGACACCAAGCAGTTTGTCGCTCTGCTGAGCGGCAGCGTGGACTACCCGCGTGTTGTGAACGCGCTGCGTGGCGTGGGATATGACAACTACCTCACCGCCGAGCTGGCGCCGTACCGACAGTACCACAGGCAGTTCGTGCTGGACACCGGCAAGCACCTGGAGTGCATCGTTAGCTCCTAAGGCGCCGGAGACGGACGGGGGACGAAGGCGGCCTCTTTTGCACGAGGGGGCGCTGTGACAGTGCGTCAGCGAGGACTAGTGCGGCTTGTCGGTGGGCTGCGTCGTGGGCCGCGGGGGCGCTAGCTGCACGTCGGGCCCGTAGGCTTTCTTCAGTTCCTGATTCAGTACGTACTCCAGGTCCTTCTCGGTCCAGCAATGCTCCGGCGTCATGCCCGGGCCCGGGCCCGAGAATTTCACGACATGGGTCTGGGCCTCGGGCTGGTCCTTGACCGCCGAAGAGGTGTCCGTCGGCCCCGCGCCCTCGAAGTCGGGCACCGGTCCGGGTACTTCGAATTCCAGCTTGCCGTTGATGGTAAACCCCGCATCGCAGGCCATGCCCAGCGCATCAGCTTTCCGGAACCCGATCTTGCGTGAGGTGTCCATGAACCTCACTCGGATGTGACGGGGGGCTCGGGCCGCCACCTGGCGGAGAAGCTGTTCGAGCCCATCGTGGCACT
This sequence comes from Candidatus Zipacnadia bacterium, assembly GCA_029820995.1. Classification (GTDB taxonomy): domain Bacteria; phylum Armatimonadota; class Zipacnadia; order JALGUG01; family JALGUG01; genus JALGUG01. The sequence continues at coordinate 633 of JALGUG010000231.1, read as the reverse complement.
CGTTGTTGGACTGCAAGTAGCCCACCAGCACGACCTTGGCGTCCACCGGGCCGCTGGGAGCCATGTAGCGGCGCCCGCGTGGAGAGTGCTGCGCGAAGTACGATTGGATCGTCTTTTGGCCGGTGGCGATCTTGTAGATTCCCTTGGCATTGATTGCCAACGCGATGACGAGCAAGACCAATGCCGCGATGACGAGCTTCCTGACGCTCCGCTTGGGCTGCACTTGAGATTCTTGCTCAGGTGTCGGTGCGTCGCTCATGCTGTGCCCCCCTAGTCAACCAGTCTCACAGTCGCCTCATCGTACCAGACAGTCCCCGACTCACTATGCAAGAACAACACAATCTGGCTCCGAAGTGCCCGACGGGGCGCCGTAGCTCTCACATAAATGCGCCGCCAACCGCTCGCACACTCGGGGGCCAGGGGGGCGCGGTGCTCCTCGAGCACCTTGGCATCGGCGTCCATGAACCGCAGGGCCAGCCGCAGGCCGCCCCAGGCATCCTTGAGGCCCTTGCACTTGGTATAGACGCTAGCCTCGTACGTGCGTCCCGGAGCCGCTGAGCCCACCGGCGTGGCCTGCCAGACCGTCAGGTCCGGCTTCGCTCCTCGGCCAAAGCTGATCCGCTGCGACCGCCG
>JALGUG010000026.1 GCA_029820995.1 Candidatus Zipacnadia bacterium | reverse complement strand
GAGAGCGGCGCGCTGGGCACATTGAGCTGCTCGCTGGTGCCGCAGGCCAAATGGGACATGGGATTCAAGGTCGTGGCGGACGGATTGCTGGTGACGATTGACGGGCCGAACGCAAGTTGGGTCGGGGACGAAGAGGGGGAGATGAAGGCGGGTGAGAACTGGTCGGATTATGTGCTGTTTGAGCTGTATGACGCGGTCCTGGCCGGCAAGACGGAGACCAGCGTGCCGTACGAGGAGGGCGTCAAGAGCCTGGCGATCTCGGTCGCGGGGTACAAGTCGGTGGAGCAGGGCGGCGCGCCCGTGCGGCTGGCGGATTTGATGTAGTCGGCGGCAGGTCTCGCAGCACGGCTGGCTTGGCACGGGTCAAGATGACCCGTGGCAGGCCGGCGGGCAGGTAGTACACGCAAAGACCGGACTGACGGCCCCGCGCGTCAATGTCCGTAGACGCCGGGGCCGTCGTCGCCGGTGTCTACGGGGACGCGCCGGGCGACGGCGAAGGGATTGACGTCGAGCTTCCTGCGCCAGGGGACGGCTTGGGGGCCGCAGCCGCAGACGTAGTTGGTCGGCGTCATGCCCAGGCGATCTTTGAAGCGCTTCCACATGTCCCAGGTCTCCGTGGATAAGCAGACGGGGACCTCCGGGTTCCAGCGCTTGATCTCGGCGAGATAGTGCTCGTACAGCTCGGCGCGCTTGTGCTCCGGGAAGGGTTTGGCGAGCGTGTGGGCCACGGCTTCGACGGACTCTTCGGCCGCCCGGACGAAGGAGGGGTCGAGCATCTCAACGTCGAGCATCTCCTTCATCTGGTCCACGGTGCACCAGGCGAAGGAGAATAGGCTGAGGTTGTCGGGGTTAGTGCGGGTGAGGGCCAGCTCGATCATCTCGGCCGCTTCTTCGCGCCAGTTGCGGACGGGGACGATGGGCTTGAACTTGTAGCGGATCGTATAGCCGGCCTCCTGGAGGCGCCGGGCGGCCTCGATGCGCTGCTCGGTGGTGCCGGACTTGGGCTCGATCTCGCGGCTGACCGTGTGGCTGGTGAGGCTCCAGACGACGATGGTGTGGCCGCGGTGGTCGAGGCTACGCATCCAGTCGGTGTTCCAGGTCTTGGTGTGGATGATGAGGTAGCGGTCCTCGACGGTGCCGAAGTACTCGATGATCGGGCCGAGGCAGCCCAGCTCGGGCTCCAGGCAGGGGATGTCGGCATCATCTTCCAGCAGGTAGGTCTCCTGCCAGGGATGGGCGGCGATCACCTTGTCGAGCTGCTGGATGTAGTCTTCGACGTTGGTCATGGTCACCAGCAGCCCGCCCTCGCCGCAGTACCGGCAGCGGTGGACGCAGCCCTGCTGGAAGTGCAGGCGCCAGCAAGGGCGGCAGACCTTGTCGTTGCGGTGTGGGTCGTCCTTCAGGCCGGCGCAGAACCAGTCGAAGGCGCCGTAGCCGAGGAGCGCGTCGGCGAGGTGGCCGCGGAAGCCGCTGAAGCGCTCGGCGAGAGCTTCTCTGGCTTCCGGGGCCCGGCCATCGAAGCGGAAGGTGTTGAACAGCAGGGCGGGGTCGTGGACCTCTGCCAGCGTCCCCATGCGACGGCGGGCGGAGCGGAAGCCGCGCTTCTCGATGAGGTCGTAGAGCTGATCATCGGCATAGACAAGCACGTCGTCCATAGTACGCCCGCAGGCCTGGACGACGCGGAGCATGCGTTCGCGGTCGGCCTCGCGGGCAAGGACGGATTCATGGGCGTAGAGAGCGGGCGGATCCAAGTCGTACATGCGGCATCCCTTCCAAGATCAATGATCTGATGAGCCGGTTGCGGCTTGCGCGATCTGTTCGTCGGTCCGTTCGCCATCGTAGATACTCACTTCGTCAATCAGGCCGACAAAGCCCTGGTCGTCCTCGTAATCGCCGACTTTAGTGCCCAGGTCGGCGCCGATTTGCATCGCTTCGTTGGGATCGGCGGAGATGAACAGGCGCAGCTCCTTATTGGCCACGGGGCGGCCATTGACGTAGAGCCGCAACTGGCGGGTGCCGGTGATGACGCCGGCGAGGTGCACCCAGACATCCTGCTGCAGCTTCTCGCCGCGGACCTCAAACAGGCCTCCGCCGGCCCTGACGGCAAAGACCGGCATTCCTTCCTGCAGGTAAAGCGCATAGCCGTAGCTCTGGCCGCCACGAGCGAGGATCACGCCGTCCGCGGCGGTGCATTTGACCCAGGCTTCGACGGCCCACGGCTTGTTGGAGCAATCGAGGTTGGCGGATTTGGCGATTTCCAAGTGATCCTTCCCGCTGAACTCGCGGGCCTGGCCGCGGCGGCCGGGCACCAGCTTGGTGCCGGTAATCTGGGCGTCATTGCCCTTGCCGGAGGCGTCCTTGGCGGTGCCGCCTTCGTCTTGGTCAAACGCATAGTGGGCCACGAGCGTTCCGGGGCGCTTGACCACGGTGCGGGGCGGATTGCCGTAGCCGGTCTGTTTGAGCAGGCGGTCGAGCTCGGCGCGGAGCTCCCGGAGCTTGGCCTGGTGGGCCGGGTCCTGAGCGAGGTTGTGCATCTCGATGGGATCATTCGCGAGGTCGTACATTTCATCAAGGTCTTGGATCTCCGGGTAGCGGACGTACTTCCAGCTCTCGGTGCGCACGCCCAGCATAGTGGGAATGCCGGCCAGCCAGGCTTCCTGGAAGTACTCGTATAGGAACGAGTGACGCCACTGGACGTGTTGGCCGGCAAGCAGAGGGCGCAGGGAGCGGCCCTGGACCGTGTCGGGGGCTTTGACGCCCGCCAGGTCCAGGAGGGTGGGAGCCAGATCAATGTTGAGGGCGATCTCGGGGATGACTGTGCCGGGCTTCACCAGCGGCGGGTAGCGGACCAGGAAGGGGATGCGGATGGACTCCTCGTACATCAGGCGCTTGTCGCCCCGGCGGTGCTCGCCCATGAAATAGCCGTTGTCGCTGCAGAAAACGATGATCGTATGATCCATGACGTCGAGATCGGTCAGCGTGCGGAAGATTCGGCCCATGCCTTCGTCCACGGCGAGCAGGCAGCGGTAGTAGTCGAGGCGGCTCTTGACGGCGGGGTTCCACTCACCGGGCTCGATCTTCGAGGGGACGGGCTTGTCCCGGTTCTTGCGCATCTGGCGAGGTCGGGCGCCGCGGATCATGGCGGCGCGGATCCACTCAGGCTTGCCCTCGAAGGTGTCGTCAAAGCCGGCCGGCTGGGGGATTTGGGCGTGCGGGAAGGCGTTCTTGTGGCGTTCGGCCGGCGTGAAGGGCCCGTGCACGGCCTTATGGGACAGGTACAGGCAGAAGGGCTTTTCGCGTCGGCGCTGGAGCCACTTCACGGCATAGTCGGTGAGCAGGTCAGTGATGTACCCTTCGGTCTGGAAGTTGTGGCCGTTCTCGTTCAGCCTCGGGTTATTGTACACGCCCTGGCCGGCGAAGCTGAGCCAGTAGTCAAAGCCGGGCCGCGGATTGGCGCGGGGTTGCATATGCCACTTGCCGAGGAACGCGGTCTCGTATCCTGCTTGCTGTAGGAGCAGCGGGAAGGTGGGCACGCCGGCATCAATGGCCATGCCCTCGTTAGTACGAACGCCGTGAGTGTGGGCGTAGGCGCCGGTAAGGAAGCTGGCCCGGCTGGGGGAGCAGAGGGAGGTGGTGACGAAAGCGTTGGCAAGGCGAGCGCCGTCCTGGGCGAGGCGATCCATGTGGGGCGTGTGCAGAAAGGGGTGGCCCAGGCATGACATGGCGTCCCAGCGCTGGTCATCGGTAAGGATGAACAGGATGTTCGGCCGGGCCTCCGCGGCGTAGGCTGCAGGCCGTTGGCCCTCGAGGCCGAGGCCGGCAGCGAGGCCGGCGCCGGTGAGAGAGAGGCGGCGCAAGAATTCGCGGCGCGAGAAGCCCTTGGACATCGGCGTTGCCTCCTGAGACAGAGAGCGACTCGAGAGCTGTATTCGTGCCGAGCGCGCGCTTGCCCTGCACGGCCAGCCGTGGCGAGAGGTTATTGAGGTGCAACCGCGGAAAGGGCACCGGCTGAGAAAGTTGCAGCGGCCGCAGCGGCCGGGGCCGCGAGGGAGGGTGCGGCATGGTGGGAAGGTGTTTCTGCTTCGGGGCGCTGATATGTGCCGTGGCTGCCGCGGCGCCGCCAGGATTGCGGCTGGACTTGCCGCTGGACGGTCGGGCGGACGCGAGCTACGCAGCCGACGGCTACGGCAAGACCTCGTACACCGTGATCGAGTACGGTCCGGGCCATCGAGGCCAGGCGGCACGGGTCGGGTCGGTGCGTTATCCGTGCGGGCTGGTGGCGCATGTGCAGCGATGTCTGGACCCGAGCCGGGGATCGTTGTCGCTGTGGTATCGGGCCGACTGGGACCCCGGGGATGAGCGGCAGCGGCGCGGTGTGCGGACGCTGGTGGCGACGCCGCGGGGGCGAGGGGAGCCGGAGCCGTTGGCGCTCGGGATCTGGGGGGCGACGCTGTCGCTCCGGGTCGGCGTGCCACGGGCGCTGAATGCGAGTGTATCCGTGGGCGCTTGGAAGGCGGGGCAGTGGCACCACATCGTGGCCACGTGGGAGCGGGAGAAGGGGATCGCGCTGTTCGTGGACGGCCAGCAGGCGGGGGCCAAGGAGGGAACCTGCGAGCTGCCGCGCGTCGGAAGGCTGTACTTCGGCGCCGAGGTGAATGGCACACAGTTCGCCAACGGTTGGCTGGACGATATTCGGTTGTACGACCGGCCGTTGACGGCGGCAGAGGCGCAGGCGGAGTATGGGGGCGAACTGCCCAGGAAGAAGGCGGAGGCCCTGCCGATCGCCGCGCCGCGTGCTGCGGCGGAAAGGGCGAAAGCGAAGTTGGTGTTTGACCTGCCGTTCGATGGGAGTGTGGAGGCGAGGCAGGCGGCGGGCAATCCGGCGCCGGTGAAGGCCGAGGGTGTGAAATATGGCGGGGGTGTGGTCGGGCAAGCGCTGCTGGCGCAGGAGGGTTTGCAGCTTGAGTACGAGGCGGAGAAGAACCTGAGCAAGGAGGCGGGCGCGGTATCGCTGTGGGTCTGTCCGCTGGCAGAGGGGCTGAAGAGCAACTGTGCGTACTTCGCCGACGACAAGAACACCTGGCTGAATCCGGGCGAGGTCGCCAATGCGCTGTGGCTGTGGATGTGGGCCTCCGGGCCGACGCTGCGCTTCGACGTGCGGCCGCCGCTGTTGCAGAGCAGCGCGAAGCAGTGGCGGCCCGGGACCTGGCACCACGTGGTGGGCTGCTGGCAACAGGGCGAGCTGAGCCTGTACGCCGACGGAAAGCTGGTCGCGAGGAAGAAGGGCCAGGCGGCGAGGTGGCCGACAGAGCCGGCGAAGCTGATGTTCGTGGGGAACTGGAACGGGCGGTACCCGGCGCAGGCGCTGATTGACGAGGTGAAGGTCTACGACGCCCCGCTGACCGCGAGACAGGTCGAGGCAGAGGCAACGGAGCGCGTGCTGCCGCTGACGGTGGACCTGCGGCCGACGCTCTTTGAGCAAGGCCAGGGGGCAACACTGGCGGTGAGGGTGTACAACTCGTCGGGCCGATCGGCGCAGGATGATGTGATGGTGGCGATCCGATCGCCGGAGGGCAAGCAGGTGCTGAGCAAGACGCTGCGGCTGCCGCTGCCGGCGCGCAAGTGGTCCGAGGAGAGCCTCGACGTTCGGGGGAGCATGGTGCTGGAAGAAGGGGTCTATGAGGTGATGTGTCGGCCCAAGAAGTATGCTGCTTCGACGATGAGCACGTACTTCCTGGTAGTGCCGCGCATGCGCAAGCAGAAGCCGACGGATGGCGTGGCCCGGGTGGAGCCGAAGCTGAAGCTCCTGGCGGACATTGACTGCTCGCAGGAGCTTCCGGCGGAGCAATTCGCGAGCACGGGGAGTTGTCAGGTGGTTGAGTCGGCGCTGGGCAAGTATCGGGAGGCAGGGCCGGCGCGCTATGATCGCATGGCCTACCGATTTCGCATCGAGCGGCCGGGAGTGGCGCATGTGATCGTGGTGACGTATCCGGATGACAAGGCGCGAGCCTGCGATATCGTGGGGAACTCGCCGCACTTTGCGAGCGGCACGTATGACATCGGCACCGGGTATTACTGCGGAGACGAGAATCCGCTATCCCACCGGATGATTGAGTTCCCGATCTGGTTTACGCCCCGGGAGGAGGACAACGCAATCGTGTTCATGACGCTGGAGCAGGGCCGACCAGCGGCGTGCGCGCGGATTCGGGTGTACGAAGCCGAAGGAGGGCTGCCCACAGCGGCGGTGAGGCCGGCGCCGGACGGAGGCCGACGGATTGGGCTGTACTGGGAAGACCCGACGATCTGCCTGGAGCACGGGGGCCTGGACTTCTCGCCGCCGGAGGTCTACAAGAGCTTCGAGCGCCTGGTGGACTACCTGCGGTTCAGCGGGCAGAACCTGATCTGCTACCCGATTGCCTGGTACATCGGGACAATGTACCCCTCGGCGCTGCAGGAGTTCCGGGGCGGCAGCGGAGCGAATCGACACTCGACGGACTGGGTCGAGTACGCTCTGCGGCTGTGCGGGGCGCGGGGTGTGAGGTTCCTGCCGGAAATGTACTTTGCGGGGACCTATCAGATTCGCGAGCGGTGGCACGATCAGTCGGAGGAGGAGATAGCGGAGGGGGAGCCGACGGCGAAGATGGTGATGTGGGATGGCGCCTGTTCGCCGGGGTTCTACTTCGAGCCGCCGGAGTATAATGTCTTGTATCCCGAGGTGCGGGAGGCGCTGATCGCGTACGTGGAGGAAGCGGTTGATCGCTACCGTGACTTCCCGGCGCTGGAGGGCATCTCGCTGCTGGTGGGCGAGGGCAATTGCGTGTGGTTCGGGTCGCTACAGTGTGGATACGATGACTACACAGTGGGGCTGTTCGAGAAGGAGACCGGGATCACCGTACCCGCGGACAAGACGGGGCCGGCGCGGTTCAGCCAGCGCTTCCGGTGGCTGAACGAGCAGTGCTACGAGCAGTGGGTGCAGTGGCGGTGCGAGAAGATCCGGGACCTACATCTGGAGATCAGCCGGCGCGTACAGAGACGGCGGAAGGACCTGAAGCTATACCTGACCTTCTACGCCATTGACGGGCACATGCGCAATCCGCTGTTCAAGCTGAACACGTGGCGACCGGACGGGCGCTCGACGGAGCAGATCTACCGCGAGGGCGGGTTCGACATGAGGCTGTACCGCGACCTGCCCGGCGTGGTGCTGCGGCGGGTGATGTATCCCATTGACTACCGGTTCTACCTGGCTCATTACGCCGGCGGCGGGCCGAATGCGCATCCGATCTTGTCGCGCGACATCGAGCTGCTGAGCGAGGGTATTGGCCCGTTCAAGTGTTCGAACTGGCCCGCCACGGCGTTCCACTGCCGGTACTTCGAGTCGAGCATCGGCAAGCGCAAGCCGATTGCAGGGTACTGGTGGGATTGCCACCCGTGGCGGGTGTCGCAACCGACGGCGGCGGGGCGCAACTACCTGGAGTTCTACGCGCACGCCGTGGCGGAGCTGGACGCCTGCAGTCTGGCGTACGGCGGGTACACGGTGCTGACGATGGGGCACGAGGATGAAATCCGTGAGTTCGCGCGGCAGTACCGGGCGCTGCCTCGTGTGCGGTTCAGCGACGTGCCGGGGATGAGCGATCCGGTGTGTATGCGCGAGCAGATGGTTGAGGGCCAGCGATATTGTTACCTGGTGAACCGGATGCCGTTCGAGGTCACGGCACGAGCGGCCTGGTCGGGCCGGAACGTGACGCTGTTGGATCCGGCGACCGGGGAGAAGGTGCAGACGGAGGTCGTGACCGGGCGGGAGTTGCCAGCGGCGCGGCCGCGAGGCTTCGTGAGCGAGCACGATCTGCCGGCGGAGCCGGGGCCGAATGGTCCCGCGCCGGGGGACAAACAGACGGTAACAGGGACACTGTTGACGGTCAAGCTGGCGGCGTACGGGCTGCGGTCGTTCGTGGTGCAGCCGGCGCAGGCGAGGATGGTGTATGCCTCCGCGGAGATTCCCGAGAGCGAACGGAGGGCGCTGAGGGAGCGGCTGCAGGAGGCGCGGGCGCTGGTGACGAAGCCGGGCACGACCGGGGGAGTGCGCACGCAGGCGCAGGAGACGATGAGGCTCTGCGAGCGCGCCTGGCGGAAGGGCGAGTATTCGAGATTGCGGTATTTGCTGGACAGCTTTCCGTTGGCGCGGCTGCGGGAGGCCGGATCGCAGGGGGCACAGCCATCTTGAGTTCGGAGGAGGCTGGAGAGCTTGGAGCTAGTGGGGTTCCTGAGCGAGCACGAGTTCTTTCAAGGGATGTCGCCGGACGAGCTGGCGCGGCTGTGCGAGCAGTCGGAGGTGAGGACGTTTCGGCCGGGGGAGGCGATCATCCACTTCGGGGAGCCGGGGCGGTTCCTGGGGGTCGTTCTGGAGGGAGAGGCCGAGGCAGTCCGCACGGCAGAGGAGGGTCGGCGGGAGACAGTGGGCGAGCTGCCGACGGGTTCGTACTTCGGCGAGATGTCGCTGGTGAGCGGGGAGCCGACGTCGGCGGATGTGGTGGCCGCGAGCGTGTGTCGCATTCTTCTGATTCCCCACGAGGTGTTCCGATCGCTGCTGGCGGTTGAGCCTACGGCGCTGCAACACATCGCCCGGACGATCACGCTGCGGCTGCGTCAGCGCCCAGAGGAGGTCGAGCAGGTGCGGCCTGCGCCGGCCGAACAGCCGGCGGAAGCGGCACTGCCGTCCGCGAAGGTTCTCGTGGTGGACTGTGGACCGACCCGCATCCAGTACAGCTACTATGATGCGGAGCACGAGTTCAACGACCTCACGGGCCTGGTGGACCAACTGGGCACGACCCGGGCGAGCCATACGGCGACGGGTCTGCGGACTAAGTCCGTGACCGAGGCTCCCACGGAGCACGCGGGAGCACTGCGAGCGGTGCTGGAGCGACTGACCGAGGGGCCGGCGGCGCCGCTGCAGAGCCCGCAAGAGTTAACGGCCATCGCGCACCGGTTTGCGCACGGCGGCGAGGCCTTCAGCCAATCGGTGCTGGTAGATGACGAGGTGGTGCAGAGGATTGGTGGTGTTTCGTCGGTCGCGCCGCCGGAGAACGCGACGAACTTGCTGGGCTTGGAGACGCTGCGAAAGCTGGCGCCGGAGGTTCCGCACGTGGCGGTATTCGACACAGCGTTTCATCAGCGGATGCCGCCGCGAGCCTTCTTGTACGGGCTGCCGCGCAAGCTGTATGTGGAGCAGGGCCTCAGGCGGTATGGCTGCCACGGGATCGTTCATCATCAGGCGGCACTGCTGGCGGCGGAGCATGTGGGCCGGCCGCTGGACGAGCTGAAGATCGTTACGTGTCACCTGGGGGCCGAGGTCTCGCTGTGTGCGATTGACAGGGGACGCGCGATTGACACCAGTGCCGGCCTGACGCCGCTGGAGGGGCCGATGAGCCTGTACTCGTCGGGTTGCGTGGGCCCGGGCGTGGTGCTGCACCTGGTCGAGCGGCTGGGTTTGGCATGGGACGAGGCAGCGGCCTTGTTGCGGGACGGCGGCGGGGTGAGAGCGCTAGCCGACGTGGAGGGGGGCTTCGCGGAGGTGAGGGAGGCGGCGGAGAAGGGCGACGAGGCGGCGGTGACGGCGCGGGAGGCATTCTGCTATCAAATCAAGCGATACGTGGGCGCGTACATGGCGGTGCTGGCCGGTCTGGATGCAATGGTGTTTACCGGCGAGATCGGCCACGGCGACGCGCAAGTGCGGGCGCAGATCTGCCAGGGCCTGGACTGCCTGGGGATCAGACTGGATGCTCACAGCAATCAAGAGGTGGCGCCCGGCGTGGTGGGCGCGAGCGAGGTGTCGGAGGCGACCTCACCGGTGCAGGTGTTGGTGGTCGCGACCGATGAGCACCGGATGATGGCCAGCGAGGCGATGCGAGTCTTGGGATGGGAGAGCATGGCGGCGGCGATAAGGGGGAAACGGCATCCGATTCCAATCTCGACTTCGGCCCACCACGTTCACTTGTCCCAGGAGCATGTGGAGACGCTGTTTGGGCCGGGGCACGAGCTGACCTTCAAGGCCCAGCTCAGCCAGCCGGGGCAGTTTGCCTGCGAGGAGTCGGTTACGCTGGTGGGACCGCGGGGGCGTGTGGAGCGGGTGCGGGTGCTGGGGCCGGCGCGGGAACAGACGCAAGTTGAGGTTTCGCGGACGGAGGAGTTCAAGCTGGGGATTAACGCTCCCACCCGTCATTCAGGCAACCTGGAGGGCTCACCCGGTCTGGTTTTGGAGGGAACGGCAGGCCGGGTGGAGCTGGGCCAGGGCGTGATCTGCGCGGCGCGTCACGTGCATATGAGCCCCGAGGACGCGCTGCGGTTCGGGGTGCGGGACAAGGATGTGATTGAGGTGCGGGTTGCGGCAGGGCGGCGGCCGCTGGTGTTCGGCGACGTGCTGGTGCGGGTGCACCCGGACTTCCGGTTGGACATGCACGTGGACACCGATGAGGCGAATGCGGCGGAGCTGGAGCGGGATGCAGTGGGGTTTATGACGGGCATTCAGGGCCGGGCCTGAGCACAGGGAAAAGCGAGCCCCGGCAAAGGAGGCCGGGGCCGACTGCGAACGGCGGCCAGTGCCCGCACAGCGGCGAGGGGCAGGCTACCGCAGTTTTCCGGCGCGGCGCGGCTCGAAGGCCAAGCTTTGGGGGTGCTTGTTGACTTCGTAGTTCTTGGCCTCAGTCGAGCTGATCTTGGCCAGCACTTTGTCTAGCTGGCCCGTCTTTTCGGCCCGCTCGAGGATGAGCGTCCAAACGCAATCTTTATCTCGGTCAACTTCGCACTTGCCGTTATCGTATCCGCCGCAGGGTCCGTGCAGTTGGCCTTTGGGGCAACGTGCGATGGGGCAGATCGCGACGTAATCCCCAAGCACGCAATCGGAGCACATTACGCAGGCCTCACTGAGCTGCCCCTTGCGCTCTGTGATGGCCGAGAACACGCTGTTCAGTCCCGGGAAGGTCGGCTTGCTCTCCTGGGTCTGAGCTACAGCCTGTACGCCCGTGCCGCAGGCGAGCACGAGGAGGGCGTCGGCGTCCTGGACCTCGCCCTTCTGCTTGCGCAGTAGACGCGCGGTGTCGAGCATGTTGCAGGTGACGTCGGGCACGACGGTGCCAGTGACCGTCTTGCCGGCTTCCTCGAGCTTCTGCTTCATCGCGGCGACCTCGACCTCGCCGCCCGTCTCGCACTGTGTCGCACAGTCGCCGCACCCGACGATGAAGACCTTCTGCGCATCTTGGAGCAGACTCAGGATTTCCTCGAACGGCTTCTGGGTGGTTGCTATCATCTGGTTACACCTACCGTTAGACGTGGACAGTCAGCTTGCTTCAGACCCCCCGCAATAGTTCCGGCGAACGAAGACCTCACAGACCGCTCCTTTCCAGAATAGCCGGTACGTGCTTATCCCATCCGAGCGGCATGAGGTGTATGCCTTGGCACAGGGGCTTTAGTTCGCGGATGAGCTGTGCGCTCATTTCGATGCTCTTCTCGACACGCGTTTCTTTGTTCGCAAGAGCCTCGATCATCCAGTCCGGCACCGATACGCCGGCAACATTGGCGTTCATGTATTTGGCCATCATGGGGCTCTTGAGCACCACGATACCGGCGAGGATGGGGATTGGGACTTCGCCGAGCTTATTCATGAACTCCTCAAACAGCCTCGCGTCGTACACAGCCTGTGTCTGGCAGAACTGAGCGCCGGCGTCTATTTTGGCTTTGAGCTTGTAGATCTGCGGCTCCATGGGAACGGCTCCGGGGTTGACGACGCAACCGAGGCAGAAGTCGGGCGGCTCGCCCTCGAGTTGCTCGCCGTCAATGAACTGACCGGGATTGCGACGGTCGGGATAGTAGGCCAGGTCTTTGCCTTCCATCAGACGCTTGGCCGCGGCGATGAGGGAGACGGAATCGAGGTCAAAGACAGGTTTGGCCTGGGGATGGTCGCCCAGTGTGGTGTAGTCGCCGGTCAGACAGAGTACGTCCGTAATCCCTAGAGCGGCGGCGCTGAGCAGTTCCGATTGTAGGGAGAGGCGGTTTCGGTCGCGGCAGACCACCTGCAGGACCGGCGGGAGGCCGGCTTCCTTGAGCTTGACGCAGGCGACCAGGGAGCCGGCGCGCATGACCGCCGATTGCAGGTCGGTAACGTTGATGGCGGAGACGCGGCCCCGGTAGTACTCGGCCTCCTCGACCATGTGCTCGAGATGGCAGCCTTTGGGCGGCGCCACCTCGCCGGTAATAATGAATTCGCCACTTGCGATGGCTTCCTGCATACCCACGCGCGTGTTCCTCCTTGCCAATTGGTTCGGTCGTATTGCGGTGCGCGATGCACTGTGCCGCGGCGACAAGGTCACTTGTGCAGCGCGCGGTGGATTGAGTCCAGAGCCGCCTCGTGCAGCACCTCCGGAAGCGTCGGATGGGCATGCACTGTCTCGGCAATCTGTTCAGCAGTCGCGCCAAGCTGGATCGCGAGAGCCATCTCGGCGACGAGGTCCGTGGCGCCCGGACCGATGATGTGCGCGCCCAGGACCTTGCCCGTGCTCTGTTCAGCGATCACCTTGGCGAAACCTTCACGCGCATTCATGGCCAGGGCCTTGCCCGATGCGCGGAAGTCAAAGCGCCCGACGGTGTACTTGACGCCGCGCTCCTGACAGGCACGCTCCGTCAGACCCACGGAGCCGATCTCGGGGACAGTGAAGGTGCAGGCCGGGATGGCGTCATAGTTCACATGCCCCTCGTGTCCGAGAGCCGTCTCGACAGCGGCCATGCCCTCGTGGCTGGCCGTGTGCGCCAGGCCGGCGCCGCGGGTGCAGTCGCCAATGGCGAAGATGCTCTCGATACTCGTGCGACGATGATCGTCAACCTTGACATTCGAGCGGTCGAGCTCAACGCCCACCTCTTCCAGTCCCAGATTCTTGGTGCAGGCGCGGCGGCCGACGGCCATGAGGACGCGCTCGGCTTCCACTTGGCCTTGCCCGTCAGGGGCGGCGTACTTGACGACGAGGCCCGTCTGGGCCTGCTCAATTGCCTGGACCTTGGCCCCCGTTCGGACCTTGATGCCGCCTTTCTTGAGGCTGCGTTCGAGCGTATCGGAGATGTCATCGTCCTCGGCGGGCACCAGGTGATCGAGCATCTCGATCAGCGTGACCCGGCTGCCGAAGCGTGAGTAGACGTAGGCCAGTTCGACGCCGATGGGGCCGCCGCCGATGACAGCCATGCTTGCCGGCAGCTCGGTCAGGTGCACGGCCTGGTCGCTGGTAATGACGCCGGGGAGGTCATGGCCCGGGATGGGGATGACCAGAGGCTCGGAGCCGGTGGCGAGGATGATGGTCTCGCATTCCAGTTCCCGCTGACCGTCTTGCAAGGCGACGCCGAGCCGGTGGGGCGCCAGCAGCCGCCCGCGGCCGGAGAAGACGGCGACGTGGCCCTTCTTCATCAGGAAGCCGACGCCCTTGACGAGTTGATTGACGATCTTGTCCTTGCGGGCCATGGCCTGGCCGAGGTTGAGCGTGGGCCGGCCGACCTCGATGCCGTATTGGTTTGCGTGGCGGATTTCGTCCAGCAGTTCGGCAGTCGAGATCAGCGCCTTGCTTGGTATGCAGCCCCGGTTCAGGCAGGTTCCGCCCAGGGCGTCCTGCTCGACCAGAGCGACGCTGGCACCGAGCTGGGCGGCACGGATGGCGGCCACGTACCCGCCGGGTCCGGCGCCCAGAATGCCAATCTGGAACTTGGTGTGTTCTGCCATCCTCAGGTCCTCCAACGGACAAGCGCCCGCAAACAGTACTGGCGCCGGCGACCTCGACGCCCACCCGCGCGCGCAAGGCCGGCCTGACTTCAGCCGGCCCGCCGGCGCTCTTCAGTTCGCCCGGACACATTTGGGGTTTCCTCGCAGGCGCGACTTTGACCTTCTCCGAAATTCAAGGACTGCAAATGGGAAGAAGGAATTGCTGAAGAGCAAGGGGAAAAGAAGAAAGTTGACTTCGGATGGTTGCGGCCGTTGTGACCCGAGAGAGTAATTGGCGGACCGGGAGCGGGCGGAGTGGCGCGGCAGGGGGAGAGATCCTGTGCGGTGTGATGGGGCTGACAATGGGTGCGACGGAAAAAGAGGTAAAGTTACGCTGGATTGGCGTCGAGGGGGCACGAGGTGGACAGCATTGCCGTGGCGTGGGCGGAAGGCATGGGGCGAGTAGATGATGGCGGGCTAGGCTGACGGGTCCGCGATTAAACCGGCAAGACTAGTTATTGCCCATTGCTTGGATACTGGTTTTCGGGCGGCAATGCCAGCTAGCTTAGTGTTGTGCTCGACGCTGAGGAGCTCTCCTGCTGGGTGTGTGCGGTTGTGACAGCCGGCGGGAGGGCTATTTTAGTGCCAGGCCGGGTTCCGAGAGACACAACGCGGCTGGGCCGGGGCCCAGGTGCCGCAAAGAGAGGTTTGAGAAACATGGATCCTAAGCAGCGCAGCATTGATCCGGCAGCGCAGCAGATGCTGGAACGGGCAGCGAGGGAAGAGCTTTGCGTGTCCTGGGATCGGTTCGACGCGATGCAACCGCAGTGCGGTTTTGGCGAGCTAGGCATTTGCTGCCGGAACTGCAATATGGGGCCGTGCCGCATTGACCCGTTCGGGAGAGGACCGCAAGAGGGCGTGTGCGGAGCCACCGCGGACACGATTGTGGCGCGCAACCTGATTCGGATGATCGCCGGGGGTGCGGCAGCACACTCGGATCACGGGCGGGACGTGGCCACGACATTGCTGGCTGCGGTGCGGCACCCGGAGTCCGGATACAAGATCGCAGACGAAGCGAAGCTGCAGGCGTTGGCGGAGGAGTTGGGTGTGGAGACGGACGGCAAGGGGGTGGAGCAGATCGCGGAAGAGGTGGCTGAGATCTGCTTGGCCGAATTCGGGCAGCAGGAGGGGGAGCTGAAGTTTGCCCAGCGGGCACCGGAGGCACGTAAGGAGACCTGGCGTAAGGCGGGAATCATGCCGCGGGGGATTGACCGCGAGATCGTACAGATCATGCACCAGACGCACATAGGCGTGGACGGGGACTACAAGAACCTGTTGTTGCAGGGACTGCGTGCGGCTCTGGGCGACGGCTGGGGCGGGTCCATGGTCGCGACCGATTTGCAGGACGTACTGTTCGGCTCGCCGGAGCCGCTGCAAGCTCGGACAAACCTCGGGGTGATGAAGGCGGACCACGTGAACATCCTGGTGCATGGTCACGAGCCGGCGCTGTCGGACATGCTGGTGGAGGCGGCGCGGGAGCAGGAACTGATAGATCAGGCTCGAGAGGCCGGTGCGGCGGGGATTCAACTTGCGGGGCTCTGCTGCACGGGCACCGAGATTCTGATGCGACACGGCATTCCCTCGGCGGGTAGTTTCCTGCATCAGGAGCTGGCGGTGATGACGGCGGCGGCGGACGCGATGGTGGTTGACGTGCAGTGCTGGATGCCGGGGCTGGCTCGGCTGTCAGACTGCTTCCATACGAGGCTGCTGACCACATCGTACAAGGCCAAGTTCCCGGGTGTTGAGCACATTCAGTTTGAGGAGGAACACGCTCTGGAGGTGGCGAGGAAGATCATCAGGGCGGGCATTGAGGCCTACAGCAAACGCGAGCCCAGCCGGGTTCAAATTCCGCAAGAGAGCATTGACCTGATTGCCGGCTTCACCGCGGACTACGTACACACGCTCCTGGGCGGGAAGTTCCGGCCCTCGTACCGGCCGCTGAATGACGCGATCATTCAGGGGCGGATCCGGGGCGTAGCGGGCGTGGTGGGCTGCGAGAATCCACGGCATAAGCAGGGCTACTGCCATGTGGAGATGATGAAGGAACTGATCAAGCACGACGTGCTGGTTCTGGCGACGGGCTGCTCGGCGCTGGCGGCGGCCCGGGAGGGGCTGCTGCAACCGGAGACGGGGCGCGAGCTGGCGGGGCGCGGGCTGGCGGAGGTGTGCGAGGCCGTGGGGATGCCGCCGGTGCTGCACGTGGGATCGTGTGTAGACAACAGCCGCATACTGATCGCGTGCTGCGAGGTGCTCAAGGAGGGCGGTCTGGGCGAGGACATCAGCGACCTGCCGGTAGCCGGGGCAGCGCCGGAGTGGATGTCGGAGAAGGCCATTTCCATCGGGTTCTACGTGGTGGGTTCGGGGATTTACACGGTGTTTGGCACACCCCAGCCGGTTTTGGGCTCGCCCAAGGTGAACGAGTGGCTGACCAAGGAGATGGAGCAGGTGGTGGGCGGGTGCTTTGACTGGGAGCCGGACCCGATCAAGGCGGCGCAGATGATGATCGAGCACATGAACAAGAAGCGGAAAGAGCTGAAGCTGGCGCCGATGATGTACGAGGAGGAAGTGGCAGCCGGGTAGCCGCAGCGTTCCGAAGCAGGGCAAAGGAGAGAAGAGATGCGCGGGATCATTTGGGCAGACATATCAAGGTGTGTGGCCTGTCGGTCCTGTGAGTTGGCCTGTGCGGCCGCGCATACGAAGTCTGGTGACCTAGTGGTGGCGCTTCAAGAGGAGGAGGGCCTAACGCCGCGCGTCAGTGTGGTGGGGGCGGGCGAGATGGCGGTACCGCTACAGTGCCGCCATTGCGAAGACGCGCCGTGTGTGAGCGTATGCCCGACGGGAGCGCTGCAGAAGCCGGAGGCGGAGGGCCCGGTAGTAATGGACAGCGCGGTGTGCATCGGGTGCAAGTCGTGCATTCTGGTGTGTCCGTTCGGTGTGATCAGCCTGAGCCCAGATGGGAAGGCCATCGTGAAGTGCGACTTGTGTGTGGACCGGGTCGAAGCGGGGCGTGAGCCGGCGTGTGTGGAGGCGTGTCCGACCGGGGCGCTGTCGCTCAGGCAGGTGGCCGACATTGCGCGCGAGATGCGGGAGCGGGCCGCAGCGGAGCTGGCGCAGGGAGCCCAGCTCTCGGCTGCGGCGAAGGAGTCCTGAGGCGTTGAGGTTCGGAGGATCACGGG
This sequence comes from Candidatus Zipacnadia bacterium, assembly GCA_029820995.1. Classification (GTDB taxonomy): domain Bacteria; phylum Armatimonadota; class Zipacnadia; order JALGUG01; family JALGUG01; genus JALGUG01. The sequence continues at coordinate 24,455 of JALGUG010000026.1, read as the reverse complement.
AGGTCAGGCATGACGACCGGCCCTGTGCAGACGGAGCAGCAGGAGATTGATCTGGGCAAGGTTGACGGGATTCTGGAGCACCACGCGATGGAGCGTTCCAAGCTGATTGCGGTGCTTCAGGACGTTCAGGAGGAGTGGCGGTATCTGCCGGAGCAGGCGTTGCGCCAGGTGGCGAGGCGGCTGGAGCTGCCGTTGAGCCAGGTGTACCGCGTCGCAACGTTCTACAGTGCGTTTCGTCTCGAGCCGCGCGGTCGGCATCTGATTAGCGTCTGCACGGGGACGGCCTGTCACGTTCGCGGCGCGCCGATGCTGCTGGAACGGCTGGAGCAGGTGTTGCAGATCCCGTGCGGCGGGACGACGTCGGATGAACGGTTCACGCTGGAAGCGGTGCATTGCATGGGTTGCTGCAGTCTGGCGCCGGCCGTGCGGGTTGATGATCAGGTGTTTGGGCTGGTGCGGGCGGCGCGGCTGGACGCGTTGCTGGAGGATTTCCGGTAGAGCGGCGTTGCGGGTCAGAGCTCGGATAGGTAGCGCGGCGTCGAATTGGGGAGTGAATGGTCGGTGCCGATGATCAAGACTGCCGCTGATTTGCAGAGGTGGCAGCAGGAGTTGCTGGCAGAGGGCAGTCCCACGGAGGCGCGCGGGATCGCAGTGTGCTGCGGCACGGCCTGTATGGCGAGCGGAGCCCAGGCCGTCGTGGAGGCCTTCGCGGAGGAGCTGGGTAACCGGGGGCTCGACACGGAGCTGCGCTTCACGAAGACAGGCTGCCACGGGCTCTGCGAACGGGGACCACTGGTTTTGATTCATCCGGAGGGGACGTTCTACCAGCGGGTGAAGCCGGAGGACGCAGCTCGGATTGTGGAAGAGACTATCGTGCATGGGCGGCTGTTGGAGGACTTGCTGAGCAAGGACTCAGCTACGGGCGAGAGGGTGGTGCGCCAGGAGGATGTGCCGTTTTACCGCAAGCAGAAGAGACTGGTGCTAGGTAGGAACGGACACATTGATCCTGAAAGCATCGGCGACTACGTGGTCCTAGGCGGCTACCAGGCGCTGGCGAAGGCGCTGTTCGAGATGACCTCCGAGGAAGTCATTCAGACGGTGATCGACTCCGGTCTTCGAGGCCGAGGAGGTGGCGGATTTCCAACGGGGCGGAAGTGGCAATCGTGCCGAGAGGCGCCGGGGGACCCGCACTATGTGATCTGCAATGCAGACGAGGGTGACCCGGGAGCGTTCATGGACCGCAGCATTCTGGAGGGCAATCCACACAGCGTGCTCGAGGGGATGGCGATTGGGGCGTACGCGATCGGCTCGAGGCAGGGCTACATCTACGTGCGGGCCGAGTATCCGTTGGCAGTGCGGCGACTGGAGAAAGGCATTGCGCAGGCGCGGGAGGTAGGTCTGCTGGGGGAGGATATTCTAGGCTCAGGATTTAGCTTCGATATTGAGATTGTGCGTGGCGGCGGAGCCTTTGTCTGCGGCGAATCGACGGCGCTGATGGCCTCGGTGGAAGGTCGAGCCGGGGAGCCGCGCAGCAAGTATGTACACACCGTGGAGTCGGGACTGTGGGACAAACCGACGGACTTGAACAACGTGGAGACCTGGGCCAACGTGCCCTTGATCATTGAGAGGGGTGCGGACTGGTTCGCGGGGATCGGCACGGAGAACAGCAAGGGAACGAAAGTGTTTTCGGTGGTGGGCAAGGTCAAGAACACGGGGCTGGTCGAGGTGCCGATGGGCATCACGCTGAGAGAACTGGTGTATGACGTGTGCGGCGGTATTCTCGGTGATCGCCCGTTCAAGGCCGTGCAAACCGGCGGGCCCTCCGGGGGCTGCATTCCGGAAGAGCTGCTTGATCTGCCGGTTGATTATGACAGCCTAACGGAAGCGGGCTCGATGATGGGGTCCGGGGGCGTCGTCGTGATGGACGACCGGACCTGCATGGTGGAGGTGGCTCGGTACTTCACCGAGTTCTTGGTGGATGAATCGTGCGGCAAGTGCGTGCCGTGCCGCGAAGGGTTGCAGCACATGCTGCGGGTTCTGACGGACATCACACAGGGGCGCGGCGAGGCATCCGACCTGGAGCTCCTGGAGGACCTGGCGGAGGTGGTTACGGAGGCGTCGCTGTGTGCGTTGGGTGGGACGGCGGCGAACCCGGTAATGAGCACGCTGAAGTACTTCCGGGAGGAATATGAGGCGCACATTCGGGACAAGCGTTGCCCGGCAGGCGTGTGTCGGGAGTTGACGACTTTTGTGATTGATACGGACGCCTGCACGGGCTGCCACGCATGCTTCCGGGTCTGTCCGACGGAGGCGATCCAGGGCGAGCGGAAGCAGCCGCACGCCATTGATCAGGACAAGTGCATCCGGTGCGGCGCGTGCCGCGAGGCATGCCGTTTTGAGGCCGTGGTGGTCGCCGACTAGCAGCGGCGGTCGGAGGATCCGAGGACGGGACATGATTGAGTTCACCATTGACGGGCAGCGGGCACAGGCCGAGAAGGGGACGAACCTGCTGGAGGCAGCGCGGGAGAGGGGGATTGACATTCCGGCCCTGTGCTACCATCCGGCGGTGGAGGCCTATGCCTCATGTCGGCTGTGTCTGGTGGAGGTGACCGACCAGCGGGGTCGCACGCGGGTCGTCACCTCGTGCACGTACCCGATTCGCGAGGAGATCACGGTCGAGACGAACACGGAGCGCATTCGTCGGTTGCGCCGCCTGGTGTTGGAGTTGCTGGTCGCGGAGGCGCCGGGGTCGGAGGAAGTGCGGCGCCTGGCGGCCGAGTACGGGGTTCCCGAGGGGCGGCTACCGAGCAAGGATGAAGGTGAGAAGTGCATTCTCTGCGGGTTGTGCGAGCGGGTCTGCCGGGAGACGGTGGGTGTAGCAGGCATCAGCTTCGCGCATCGCGGGGCAGAGCGGAAGGTGACGACCCCGTTTGATGAGCCGCCCGACGTCTGCCTAGGCTGCGGCGCATGCGTGTACGTGTGCCCCACGGGCGCGGCGCTGGAGCGCCGCGGGGACCTGGCGCATGTCATCGAGCCGTGGGGGATCGAGGTCGAGCTGGAGAAGTGCAAGGTCTGTGGGCGGCGGTTCGCGCCCAAGCCGGCTCTGGACCGAGTAGTCGAGAAGTTGGGCTGGGAGCCGGAGTATCTGCGGGTATGCCACGAGTGCCGGCAAGCCGTCTCGGTGAAGGCACAGAGCAAGGTGAGGCGGCGAGGGGTGGCCGGCTGAAGGTGAATTTGGTGAGCCTAGACGGCCTACGGGAGGGAAGCGATAGTCCTTCCGTGGCTCAGAGCGGTTAAGGAGGACGGTGCACAATGTCCAAGGAAGTCGCGGCGGCTGCGATCCGAGGCTCGCACAAGGTCGTGAACTGGGCCGAGGAGGCGCTGACGAAGTCCATTGCAGAGCACGGGAAGGACGCGCGAGTGGAGTTTCCCGAGACGGCGTTCTTTTACCCCATGGCGTATGCGCTGCTTGGCCTGGAGATCAAGACGCTGGCCGATGTGCAGGAGGAGCTGGAGTGGGTGAAACGAGAGCTGTTAAGCGAGGAGCCCGGGGACCACGTGTGGGTGCCGTATCTGAGCAAGACGCTGGACGCGGGCATCGCCACGATGTTGGCCCAAGAGATACTGATGGGCATGCGGTACCTGAACGGCGAGGAGCCTCGTGACGGGTGGCACGGGTTCATCTCGGACACGATTCTGCGTACGCTGGGGATCCAACTCGTGGATGGGCGGATGCCGGGCTTCGCCGCGGTCATTGGCGCGGCGCCCGATACGGAGACGGCGGTGAAGATCATCCGCGAACTGCAGAAGCGGAACATTCTGAGCTTCCTGATCGGCAATCACAACGGTGTGACGATGCGGGATCAGTTGCTGGAGGCGGGCGTGATCCCGGAGGACCCCAAGGCGGGGTGGGACATCTACGTGGTGCCGCTGGGGCCGGACACCGAGTCGGGGATCTACTGTTTGAACTGGGCGATGCGGGGGGCGCTGACGTTCGGTGGACACAAGAAGGGCGACTGGAAGTCGTGCCTGAAGTACACGCAGGATCGGATCTTTGCTTTCGGTCTGGGCTTGGGCACGATTGACGACCACAAGTATGCCATGGGCGCCGGAGCGATCGACATGGGGTTCCCGGTGATCTGCGATACGGAGATTCCCGAGATCAGGCCAACGGGCGTCTGCACGTACGAGGAGCTGGTGCGCGAGCTGGATCATGACGCCATCGTGGCGCGGTGCATTGACGTTCGCGGGGTGAAGGTGACGGTCACGGAGATTGACGTGCCCGTGCCGGTTGCGGCGGCGTTCGAGGGCGAGACGGTGCGCAAGGAGGAGATGCAGCTTCAGTTTGGCAGCAAGTACTCGTCGTGCTTCGAGTACCTGCAGATGCGGGACATGGATGAGGTGGAGGACGGCAAGGTGGAGTTGATCGGGCCGGACTGTGATACCGTGGAACAGGGCGGTGCGATGCCGTTGGGGATCCACATTGAGGTGGCCGGGCGCAAGATGCAGGAGGACTTCGAGTCGATTTTGGAGCGGCAAACGCACACGTTCCTGAACCACGCCCACGGGATCTTTCATATGGGCCAGCGAGACATGGCCTGGATCCGGATCAGCAAGGAGGCGTACGCCGCGGGCTTTCGGCTGAAGCATTTTGGCACCTTGTTGCACGCCGGACTGAAGAACGATTTCCCGGCGATTGTGGACAAGGTGCAGGTCACGATCATAACGGAGCAAGACAAGATTGATGCGCTGTTGCCGGAGGCCCGGAAGGCGTATGCGGCGCGCGACGAGCGCATGGGCAGCATGACCGACGAGAGCGTGGACATTTTCTACTCGTGCACGCTGTGCCAGTCGTACGCGCCCAACCACGTGTGCATCATCAGCCCCGAGCGTCTGGGCCTCTGCGGGGCCTACAACTGGCTTGACGGCAAGGCCTCGTACGAGATCAATCCGACCGGGCCGAACCAGCCGGTGGAGAAGGGCGAGTGCCTGGATCCGGTGGCGGGGGAGTGGAAGAACATCAACGAGTTCGTGTATGTCAAGTCGAATCGGACCATCGAGCGGTTCTGCGCTTATTCGCTCATGAACTACCCGATGACGTCGTGCGGTTGTTTTGAGTGCATTCTGGCGGTGGTGCCCGGTACCAACGGCGTGATGATCGTGAACCGGGAGTACACGGGGATGACGCCGATCGGGATGAAGTTCAGCACGTTGGCCGGTAGCGTGGGGGGCGGGCATCAGACGCCGGGTTTCCTGGGGGTCGGGCGATTGTACATGGCGAGCAAGAAGTTCATCTCCGCCGAGGGCGGATTGCCGCGTCTGGTGTGGATGCCCAAGGAATTGAAGGAGGACATGCGGGAGCGCCTGCAGCCGCGCTGCGAGGAGCTGGGGATGCCCGACCTGCTGGACAAGATCGCGGATGAGACGGTGGCGACGGACCTGGCGGAGCTGGTGGAATTTCTGACGAAGAAAGAGCATCCGGCCCTGACGATGGACCCGCTAATGTGAGGAGGTCTGGCCGTGGAGCTGACTGCGATAGAGATCTTTAAGCATTTGCCGAATGAGAACTGCGGGGAGTGCGGGGTGCCGACGTGTCTGGCGTTCGCGATGAAGTTGGCGCAGAAGCAGGCGTCACTGGACGAATGCCCCCGCGTGACAGACGAGATGCGTGCCGCGTTGGAGGGACAGTCGGCGCCGCCGATGCGGACGGTCAAGATTGGTGCGGGCGAGCGAGCTTGCGAGATTGGCGGGGAGACTTCGCTGTTTCGGCATGAGGAGAAGTTCTACCGGCCGTGCGGGATTGCAGTGGAGTTTGCCAGCAACACGGCATCGGACGAGTTGAAGCAGCGGATTGAGGAGCTGAACGAACTGGAGTTTGATCGCGTGGGGATGATGTTCGGGCTGGACCTGGTGGCCCTGCGCGATATGGGAGACGGTAGCCTGGTTGGCGCGACCGAAGCGGCGGCGGAAGTGAGCGCGCTGCCCTTGGTGCTGATGTCCGAGGATCCGGCAGTGATGGGCGAGGCTTTGCAGAAGTCTGGGGACAAGCCGCCGCTGATCTACGCGGCGACGGCGGAGAACTTGGAGGCGATGGTGGCGCTGGCCAAGCAGCACTCTTGTCCCCTGGCGATCAAGGCGGCGGGGCTGGAGCAGTTGGCGGAACTGAGCGAGAAGGCCGCGGAGGAGGGTGTGGAGGATCTCGTGCTGGACAGCGGAGCGCGCGCGAGCGGAGAGGTCTTGCGACATCAGACGATCATTCGGCGGGCGGCATTGAAGAAGTTCCGGGCCTTCGGCTATCCGACGATCTGCTTTCCGGCGTCCGAGGATCAGGAGCTGCGAGTGCTGCAGGCGTGCAGCTACATCGCTAAGTATGCGGGGATTGTGGTCGTGGACTTCATGGATCGGCCGAGTCTGCTGACCCTGATCACGGAGCGGCTGAACATCTACACCGATCCCCAGAAGCCGTTGCAGGTCGAGGCCGGGATCCACGAAGTGGGCGAGCCGAACGCCGAGTCTCCGGTGCTGACCACGACCAACTTCTCGTTGACCTACTACATTGTGGAGGGCGACGTTTCTTCGGGGAAAGTTCCGGCGTGGATCGTGACTGTGGACACGGAGGGGACCTCGGTCTTGACGGCCTGGGCGGCCGAGACGTTCACGCCCGAGAGCATTGCGCAGACGCTGGAGAAGTCGGGCATCGGCGAGAAGGTGTCGCACAAGAAGGTGATTATCCCGGGCGGCGTCGCGGTGCTCAAGGGCAAGTTGGAGGAGGCCTCGGGCTGGGAAGTACTGGTGGGGCCGCGAGAATCGTCGGGCATTCCGGCCTATCTGCGCGAGCAAGGTTATCACTCCGGCTAGTTGTGGCGCCAACCTCTAGAGGCGGTTTCATAATCTCAACGACCAAGGACAATCGCGCCTAAAGGTGTTCCTGGGCGGGCTCTGAAATAGCTTCTGGTGCAGCGGAGCTATCGGGACAGCGACAAAGCGCTGGTGTTGTGCATGGCCAAGTACAAGGTAGTTTTCCGTCCAATTGGCTGGACTGTGGAGGCGGAGGAGGGTGAGACCCTGCTAGAGGTTGCTGCTCGAGCGGGTATCCAGTTGCTGGCCCAATGTGGCGGTCAGGGCACGTGTGGTCGCTGCGAAGTTCTGTGCGAGGGGGAGGTTAAGCCCAAGGACCCCGCGCGCTGGGACCCGCAGGTGGAAAGGGGCCGACAGCGGGTTTTGGCCTGTCAGGCACTGGTCGCCGGAGACCTGGTGGTGGAGGTGCCGATGGGGGCGGTGCCACAAGAGGTTGAGCTCTCGGCCGCGGTGCCGGTCGCGCCAACGGTAGCCGATTTCCTGGCTCGGCATGGCCTCTCGCCCCTGGTGCATCTTGCCGACTTGCGCCTGTCGCCTCCCTCTACGACGGACAACTCCAGCGACCTGGAGCGGCTGACACGGGCGCTATCGTACCATTCAGTGGCGACGGGGCCGCTGAAAGTGGGGCTATCGGTGCTGCAGGACCTGCCGGCGCGCCTGCGTGAGGCGAACTTCGAGGTCACGACCATTGTCGCCGACACGGAATGCGGTCCACGTCTGATTGATGTACGGGCCAGCGGCGCACAGACCGTCTATGGTCTGGCAGTGGATGTGGGAACGACGACCATCGTGGCGGAGCTGCTCGATTTGTCTGCCGGCGTTTCGCTGGGTCGGGCGGTGCAGCGCAATCCGCAGGCCCGGTACGGAGCCGACGTTATCAGCCGGATCATCTGGAGTGAGGAAGAAAGCAGCGGGTTGGAGGATCTGCGGAGCGCGGTCCTGTCCTCGCTGAACGGGATAATCGCCAAGCTGTGCGACAGGCACGGGGTGGCGGCGGAGGATATTGTAGCGGTGTCGTGTGCGGGGAACACGACGATGACCAGCCTGATGCTGGGCATTCAGTCGCGGTGGATTCGCCGAGCACCGCACATACCGCCGGCGAAGATGTTCCCGGTGATGACTGCGGAGCGGGTGGGGTTGGAGGTGTTGCCGTCGGCTCCGGTGCTACTGGCGCCGGCCATCAGCGGCTTCGTCGGCGGCGACATCGCTGCGGGCGTGCTGGCCACAGGGATGACCGATACGGACGAGCTATGCATGTTGGTGGACGTAGGCACGAACGGCGAGATTGTGGTGGGCAATCGCGATTGGCTGGCGTGCGCCTCCTGCTCAGCCGGCCCCGCGTTTGAGGGGGTTGGGATAGACAGCGCCATGCCGGCTATTCCCGGAGCAATTGAGGGGCTATCCTACGACCGAGAACAGGATGCCTTTGAGTTCAGCATTCTGGGGGACGGTAAGGCGGTAGGCATCTGCGGCACCGGGCTGCTGGAGGCGCTCGGCGTGTTCGTGCAAGCGGGTATTACCGATCGGGCGGGGCGTTTCGATCAGGAGTTTGCTTCCCCGCGGATGCGGGAAAGGAGAGGCGAGAGCGAGTTTGTGCTTGTCTGGGGCTCGGAATCGGCGAGCGGGGAGGACCTGGTGTTGCGGCAAGGGGACTTGGACAATTTGATTCGCTCGAAGGCGGCGATTCATGCGGGGATCACGGTAGCCTTGAAGCAAGTGGGGCTGGACACCGGTGCCTTGCGTCACGTCTATCTGGCGGGCGCGTTCGGCAACCACCTAGACATCAGTCAGGCGATTGTGATCGGGATGCTGCCCGATCTGCCGCGAGAGCAGATTCACTACGTGGGCAACACTTCGCTGGTCGGCGCTCGGCTCATGCTGTGCTGTGCGGAGGCTCGGCGGCGAACGCAGTTGATTGCCGAGCGGATGACGTACGTGGAATTGGGGAACGTGCCCGAATTCATGGACGAGTTCGTGGCCAGCATGTTCTTGCCCCATACCGATTTGGGACTGTATCCCTCGCTTGCCTCGAGCTCATAGAACCGTCGCGAGCAGCGCGGCGTGGCCTAAAGGAGCGGCATACTGATGAGCCTTGAGATTCCCGTGGAGAAGTGGACGGCTGCAGTCAACGAAGTTACACTAGGCGCCACGAGCGCTGAGGGGGGCACGCGCACTTCGACGGTGACGGTCGGCGGCGAGACCACGCTTCCGTTCCTGCACTTCGAGGGGGCCACGCCTCACGGGGTGGCGATCGCCATGGAGGTGCTGGACGAGGCTCCTACGGACTGGCCTCCTGCGCTGGAGGAAGCGTTCCAGGATGTGTACGCCGATCCGGCGGCGTGGGCGAAGAAGTGCGCGGAGGAATATGGAGCGGACCTGATTTGCCTGCGACTGGTAAGTGCCGATCCGGAGGGGACGAACGCCTCGCCGGACGAGTGTGCGGCGAAGGTCAAGGCGGTGCTGGAGGCCGTGGGAGTGCCGTTGATCATCTGGGGCTGCGGCGACTACGGGAAGGACAGCGAGATCTGGCCGGCGTGCAGCCAGGCGGGAGCGGGAGAGCGCTGCCTGTTGGGGTCGGCGGAAGAGGACAGCTACAAGACGATCACTGCCTGCGCACAGGCGGACGGACACCTGATCATCAACCAGGCCCCGCTGGATATCAATATTCAGAAGCAGGTTAACATCCTGGTGACGGACATGGGTTTCGACCCGCAGAGGATTGTGATGTACCAGACCACGGGGGGTCTGGGGTATGGGGTCGAGTACGCGTACTCGATCATGGAGCGGACGCGCCTGGCGGCGTTGGGCGGCGACGCGATGCTCTCGATGCCAATGCTGGGCGTAGTGGGGTCCGAGGCCTGGAAGGTGAAGGAGGCGCGGCTGGGAGAGGATGAGGCGCCGGAATGGGGCTCGGGCGAGCGGCGAGGGATCATCTGGGAGGCCGCGACGGCGACGACCTTCATTCACGGGGGCTGCGACATTGTAGTGATGTGGCATCCGGAGGCGGTGCGCCTCGTTCGGGAGATGGTGCAAGAGCTGGCGGCCGAGGAGGCATAGGGCCGGGGGGGCATGCCGGGTGGTGACCGGCGCGCAAGGCTTGAGCGGAGGGGGGAAGCCGTATCGCCATTTTTCTAGGGGGGTAGTCATGTACGTAATCGGTGAGCGGATCAACGGGATGTTCAATGACGTGCGAGATGCCCTCAAGAACCAAGACAAGGGCGTGATCCAGGATCTGGCCCAGCGGCAGGTGGAGTGTGGGGCGGACTGTCTGGATGTGAACGTGGGTCCGGGAGCGGCTGATGCGGTGTCGGCGATGGCATGGCTGGTGGAATCGATTCGGGAGGTAACGGACGCTCCACTGGCGATTGACAGCACTAAGCCCGACGCGATCACGGCCGGCGTGGAGGCCGCCGGGGGCAAGGCGGTGATCAACTCGACGACGGGGGAGCAGGCCAAGATGGAGAAGCTGTTCCCCATTGCCGCGGAACACGGCTGCGCGATCATTGGCTTGACGATTGACGAGAACGGCGTGCCGCACGACGCTGCGGGTCGGATGGAGGTGGCGCTGAAGCTGCTAGCCGGCGCGATGGAGCATGGCATCGCCGCGGAAGACCTGTATATTGACGCTGTGATCCTGCCCGTGAACGCGCAGCAGACCAATCCCGGCCAGGTGATGGAGACGATCCGGCAAACCAAGCTACTGGCCGATCCGCCGCCCAAGACGGTGGTGGGGCTGAGTAACGTGTCGCAGGGGGCACGGCATCGGGAGCTGATCAATCGCACGGCGCTGGTGATGTGCCTGGCCGGCGGCCTGGATGCGGCGATTGTGGATCCCATGGATTCGGAACTGATGGACGCCATGATTACTGCCGAGGTGCTCTTGAACAAGGCGGTGTACTGCGACGATTTCTTGAAGGCGTACCGGAGGAAGACATAGTGGATGTTGACGTTCTGCACACCGGAGGGCGCTATGCGGAGGTGGTGCTGGAGTATTTGAGCTCCCGTTCGGAGCGGGTGAGGCCGTTTCAAGTCATGGGCGTACTCCCCATTCCGATTGACGATGCGCGGGAGGTGCTGCCGCCGGAAGCGGGTGCGGCCGATGTCGTAATCTGTATGGGTGTGCATCAAGATATCCTGGCCGAGTTGCCGGCGATTATGGCCGAACGGGGCGGCCGGGCCCTGATCGTCTCCGTTGAGAACCCCTCGTGGCTCAGACCGGGGTTGATCCCGCAGATTTCGGATCAGTGTCGGGCGGAGGGGCTGGAGTGCGCTCTGCCTAAGCCGTTCTGCAATCTGGAGCCGCAGGGCGACGTGGTGCGAGAGTTCTGCCGGGAGTTTCAGGTGGGGCGTCCGCAGATTCGGCTGACTGTGGAGGACGGGAAGGTGGCGGCAGCGGAGTGCGTGCAGGGGTCGCCCTGCGGGTTGACCCACTGGGTGGCTGAGCGGCTCGTGGGCCGTCCGGCCGATGACTCGCTGATTGAGGCGGCCAAGGTCTTGCACCATACGCGGCCCTGTCTGGCGAGCATGGAGATGGATCCGCGGCTGGGCGAAACCGTGATGCACCTGTCGTTGTACCTGATGGAGGCTGCGGTGGAGGAAGGGTTGCGAAAGGCTCAGGATCAGACATGAAGGTTGCGGTGGCGGGCAAGGGAGGGGTCGGGAAGACGAGCATCAGCGCGGGGCTGATCCTGCTGCTGGCGGAGCGCGGCGAGCCGGTTTTGGCGGTGGATGCCGATTCGAACAACTGCCTCGGATACGCCTTGGTGCTGCCGGAGGAGCAACTTCGGGAGGTACGGCCTCTGGTGGAGATGCGGGAGCTCTTGAGTGAGCGGGCGGGGGCGACACAGGGGCCGATCTTCAATCTCAACCCGCAGGTGGCCGATCTGATCGAGCGGTTCAGCCTGCGGCACAACAGCCTGCGGCTGCTGGTGATGGGGACCATCGGCGAGGGGGGCGGAGGCTGCGCGTGCCCAGAGAATGCGGTTTTGCGGGCCTTGCTGCGCGAACTGGTGGACTTGCCGGAGCATATTGTGGTGGACATGGAGGCGGGTCTGGAACATCTGGGGCGGGGAACGGTGCAGGCGATGGACGAGCTCCTGGTGGTCACGTTGCCCACGCCCGCGGCTTTGCGCACGGTACAACGCATCGCGCGGTTGGCGGCTGACCTGCGGATGAAGCGGGTGCGGGTAATTGCGAACCAAGTGCGGTCGGCGGACCAGGCGGACGAGATGCGTGAGGAGCTGGCGCCGCTGGAGCTGGTGGGCACGATCGGCATGCATCCGGACCTGCCGACGGAGGCGATCCTGGGGTCGAGCGCCGGTGCAGGATTTCGGCGGGAGCTGGAAGTGATCGTGGAGCGTCTCACAGCGGAGGGATCGGGCTGAGACCATGAGCACGGTGATTGCTGTGACCGGCAAGGGGGGCTCGGGGAAGACGGTTGTATCCGCGCTGTGCCTGCGGTGGCTGCTGGACCGGGGCTGGACGCCGGTACTGGCAGTGGACGCCGACCCCAACTTGAACCTGGATGCCGCGGTCGGGGTCAAGGTCGAGGCAACAGTGGGAGGGATTCGCGAGGCTGCGGCGGAGGACACGGACAGCATTCCGATCGGGATGAGCAAGCCGGAGTATTTCGAGTATCAGATTCAGCAGTCGCTGGTGGAAGCGGAGGGGTTCGATCTGCTGGCGATGGGTCGGCCGGAGGGCCCCGGTTGTTACTGCTACGCGAACAATGTTCTGCGTCAGGTAGTGGATCGGCTGGCGGCGAATTACCGGATGGTCGTGATGGATTGCGAGGCGGGGCTCGAGCATCTCAGCCGCCGCACGACGCGGGACGTGGACTTGATGATTATGGTGTCTGATCCTACAGTGCGGGGAGTTGAGACGACAGCGCGCGTGGTGGAACTGATTGCCGAGCTCAAGACCGAAGTGCGCAAGAGGGCGGTCGTGATCAATCGGGCGCGCAACGGTTTGGCGCCGGCAGCGGAGCAGGTGCTGGAGGCGGCGGGACTGACCGTGGCGGCGAGGATACCGGAGGACGAGCTGGTGGCTCAGAGGGATCAGAACGGCGAGCCGCTATGAACGGCGAGCCGCTATTGTCGTTGCCCGCGGACAGCGTGGCGGTCAGGGCGGTGGATGAGCTGCTCACAAGATACCTGGCACCCTAGGGGTGGTTTCATAACCTCAACGACCAGTGGCAATCGCGCGTAAACGCGCTCCCACACGGGTTATGAAAGAGCTTCTGGTCGGGCGGCGGCTGAGGCGAGGGTGGTCACCTCGAAGTATCCTCCGCTGTACATAGCGGGCACCGGCCAGCATAGCGGGAAGACCTTTGTCTCGCTGGGGTTGGTCGAGGCCCTAATAGAACGCGGACTGAAGGCCCACTACATGAAGCCGGTGGGCCAACGAGCGATTCAGTGGGGCGAAGACCGGGTAGACAACGACGTTGTGTTGATTCACGAAGTATGCCATTTGCGTACGCGTCCGGGCATGGCGAACCCGGTCACATTGCCCTCCGGATTCACGACGCAATTCCTCACTTCGGGTGAGAGCAGCACGCCCTTGATGCGGCGGATTGAGCAGGGCTTTGAGGCCGTCTCCCAGGACGCGGACATCGTCGTGATCGAGGGCACGGGGCACGCCGGTGTGGGCTCGGTGGTGGGTCTGAGCAACGCCGAGGTGGCGCGACTTCTGGGGGCCCGGGCGGTAATCGTCACCGGAGCGGGAGTAGGAAGGCCGATAGATGAGTTCGCGCTGAATCGAGCGCTGTTCGACGCCCGGGGAGTTTGTATTACGGGGGTGATCGCCAACAAGATCCAATCGCACCGTCTGGCAGAGATCAAGCAGTTACTGGAGAAATGGTTCGCAGCGCAATCGGTACCGCTGCTGGGGGCACTGCCCTTTGAGCCGGCTTTGACGTACCTGACTGTCCGGCAGATCGTGGGCGAGATTGGAGCTCAGGTGGTCAACGGCGAGGACGTGCTGGACCGGCGGGTACGCAAGTGCATCATCGGAGCCGCGCCGGCGCACCGGCTGCTGCCGTTTCTGGAGGAGGGTGTGTTGGCCATCGTTCCGGGCGATCGGGATGACCTGATCCTGGCCGCGGTGAGCTGTGATGAGCTGGATCCGGAGGCTGCCGGGACCGTGGCGATCTGCCTGACCAGCGGGATCTTGCCGCAGCAGTCGGTGATGCGGATCATTAAGGAGAGTCGAGTGCCGGTGATTGCCAGCGAGCGCGGGACCTACGATGTCGCCTCCGAGATCTCGTCGCTGGTCGCCAAGACGATGCCCGGTGATGTGGCGAAGGTGGAACTGGCCAAGCAGCTCATCTCGCGCTACGTGGAGCTGGACGTGTTGCTGGATCGCCTGTTGGAATGCCGTGCTTGACGGAGGCTCGAGAGCGTGAGCCTGTGGGCCTCCGATTCTGCTGTATCGCGTCGTTTGGGAAGGGGTGCACTGGATTCTGATGCTAAGCGACCTTGAGATTGCCCAGGCAGCAAAGATGCGACCGATTGTCGAGGTGGCCGGTGAGCTGGGCCTGAGCGAGGATGAAATAGACCTATACGGCCGGTACAAGGCGAAGGTGCACCTGTCAGCGATCGAGCGGCTGAAGGACGAGCCGGACGCCAAGTACATCCTGGTCACCGCGATCACACCGACACCGCTGGGCGAGGGCAAGACCGTTACCAATCTGGGCTTGGGTCAGGCGTTGCGGTACATTGGTAAGAAGGCCGTGTCTACGATTCGGGAGCCCTCGCTGGGGCCCACGTTCGGGATCAAGGGAGGCGCAGCGGGCGGCGGCCAGGCGCAGGCGGTTCCCATGGAGGATCTCAATCTCCATTTCACGGGCGACATCCACGCTGTTGGAGCGGCAAACAACCTGCTGGCGGCGATGATTGACGCGAGCCTGTGGCACAAGAACCCCCTGAATATTGATCCCTTGACGATTAGTTGGAACCGGGGCGTTGACATGAATGATGTGGCGCTCCGGAACATGGTAATCGGCCTGGGAGGCAAGCGAGGCGGCGTTCCGCGAGAGGCGCATTTCGACATCACAGTGGCCTCGGAGGTTATGGCGATTCTAGCGCTGACCAGCGGATTGCAGGACATTCGCGAGCGGCTGGGACGGATCTGGGTGGCTTTCAATCGAGACGGCCAGCCGGTGACGGCGGAGGACCTCCAGGCGGCCGGAGCGATGACAGTGCTGCTGAAGGAGGCCATCAAGCCGAACTTGATTCAGGCCCTGGATGGTGGCCCGGTATTTGTGCACGCGGGGCCGTTCGCCAACATTGCCATTGGCTGCAACTCAATTCTGGCCGACAAGATCGCGCTCAAGTGTGCGGACTACGTGGTGACGGAGGCGGGTTTCGGGGCAGACTGCGGCGCCGAGAAGTTCGTCAACATCAAGTGCCGAGTGGGCGGGATGCAGCCCAACGCCGTGGTCATCGTTTCGACGGTGAAGGCGCTGAAGCTGCACGGTGGGGCGTTCACGTTCAAGCCGGGGACCAAGCCCCCGATGGACGAGATCAAGAAGCCGAATATGGAGGCGTTGGTGGCGGGTTGCGCCAACATGGCCAAGCACATTGAGAACATGGGAAAGATGAACCTGCCGGTGGTGGTGGCGATCAACGCCTTCCCGTATGACACGGAGGACGAGTTGAAGGCCATAGAGGAGCAGGCGTTGGCGGCCGGGGCGACGGCGGCGGTGCGCAGCTACGTGCACGCGAAGGGCGGCCCGGGCGGAGCCGAATTGGCGGAAGCGGTGGTGGCGGCATGTGAGCAGCCGGCGCAGACGAAGTTCCTGTACCCGCTGGAGGCTTCGATTAAGGAGAAGATCGAAACGATTGCCACGGAGATCTACGGGGCCGACGGCGTGGACTATGATCTGGAGGCGGAGAAGAAGATCGCACAGTTCACCGAGGGCGGTCTGGCGAACCTGCCGATCTGTATGGCCAAGACCCACCTGTCGTTGACACACGATCCGGATCTTAAGGGCCGCCCGACGGGCTGGCGACTACCGGTTCGCGATGTCCGGCCGTCGGTGGGAGCGGGCTTTCTGTATCCGCTGTGCGGCACGATGTCCACCATGCCGGCGCTGCCGACGCGTCCGGCGGCAGTGGATGTAGATATTGACGAGAAGGGCAACACGGTGGGATTGTTCTAGGACCGCGATGGGCCAGTCGCGGCGCAGTGGCGAAGGGGTCTCAGACGGCACACCAGAAAGAGGGGGGTACAATGCCGGCCAAGCTACTAGAAGGCGGTCCGATTGCGGAACGCATCAAGGGAGAGCTCCGGGAGGAGCTGAAGAAGCTCGGTGAGCCCGCGCCTGCGCTGGTGGCGCTGCTGGTAGGAGACAACAAGGGCGCGAAGATGTACGCCGGGCAGCAGGCCAAGGCCTGCGAAGAACTGGGCATCGGCTACGAGCTGCGAGAGCAGCCGGCGACGATAACACAGGAAGAGCTGCTGAAGGTTGTGGCGGATTTGAATGCCGACCCGGCGGTGACGGGCGTCATTCTGCTGGTGCCGGTGCCGGAGCAGATCAATGCTCGCGCGATCCAGCAGGCGGTGGCGCCCGAGAAGGACGTGGACGGCGTGCATCCGGCGAACCTGGGCGGCGTGGTGCAAGGCATTCGGCGCATGGCGCCGTGTACGGCGCAGGCGGCGGTGACGCTGGTGGAGGAGTCGGGCTATGAGATCGAGGGCGCCGAGGTCGTGATGGTGGGGCACTCTGAGATCGTGGGCAAGCCGATCGCGCTGCTGCTGCTGGACAAGTTTGCTACGACCACGGTGTGCCACATTGCGACCAAGGACGTCGCAGCGCACACCAAGAAGGCCGACATTCTGATCTCGGCAGTCGGGGTCAAGCCGAATTTGATCAAGGCGGATCAGATCAAGCCCGGCGCGCTGGTGATTGATGTGGGGATCATTCGCGTGAAGGACGAGGCGACGGGCAAGCGCAAGACGGTCGGCGATGTGGAGTTTGACAAGGCGTGCGAGGTGGCCGGGATGATCACGCCGGTGCCCGGCGGCGTGGGGCCGCTGACGGTGGTCATGCTCCTCAAGAACACGGTCGAGGCAGCCAAGATCCAACGTGGCCTGTGATTGTGGCGGCTGCGCGGAACTTGATGCGCCGGCGCTGTGCCGGCGCATCAAAGCGTACAGCGGGACTTGCAGGGGGACCGGCGAACGGGGTACAGTGTCGGCAGACTGCTGGAAAGACAGACGGCGATGAGAGCGGCGATAATAACGGCGTTGGTCCTGTGGGGGAGCGCTGGGCTGCGGTGTTCGGAGCTCCCGAAGGGATTGACGCAGCAGAGCAGGTTCTTCGAGGGCGAGAGCGCCGAGGTGCCGGGCGACGGATCGCAGGGACGCGGCGACATGTCGCAGCCTGCGCGGCACTCCGGGGGCGGGCGGCTGATCCTGGGCGCAGGCGGCCCGGCGGAGTACACGCTGTGGCTGCGGCGGTCGGGACGGCACAAGGTGTGGCTGCGACTGGAGGCGCTCCGGGGTGCAGAGGCGGCGCTGCCGGTCGTGGTGCGACAGCAGGGAGAGATCAAGGCTCAGGGCGAGCTGCGGGCGCGTCCCGGAGGGCTGCAGTGGACCAGCCTCGAGTCGAGACTGGAGCGCGGCTACGCGCTGGTGCAAGTGGGACCCACGAAGCAGCGAGGGACGGTCGCGCTGGACTGTGGCCTGGTGACGCCCTTTCTCTCGTATCAGCCGAACCACGAGGATTTTCTGCTGCCGGAGAGCAGGGCCGAGAGGCTGGAAACCGCGCTCACGCAGGTGTTCGTGTACGGATACGTGGCGGTCGCGATGCTGTACTTGCTGTTCTTCTTCTTGCGCCAGGCCTCAGTGGGCGCTCTGGCAACGGGGCTGCTGGTGATCGCGCTGGCGGGCAACGTGGGCGCCATCGCCGTTCGCACCTGGCGAGGCGGGCGACTGCCCCTGTCCAGCGGCTGGGACTTCGCCCTGTGCTTCACGGCGGGCGCCGCGGCGGCTTACCTGATTGTGGAGCGCGTGCAGAAATCGAAGCTGCTGGGGGCGGCGGCCGCTCCGATCATCTGCGGTCTGGCGCTGTACGGGTACACCGTCTTTGAGGATAAGGGCGTCCACGGGCTGATGCCGGCGCTGCGGAACCCCTTCTGGCTGACCGCCCACGTGTTGATGGCGATCGTGGCATATGGGGGGCTGGCGGTGTCGTGTGGTGTGTCGGGGGTGCACCTGCTGAGGCTGTGGGGAGATGCCCGGGCGACCGACGGCGGCCTGCCCGGCCTGCTGAAGCGGCAGTTGCCCAGTGCGGAATTCCTGGACCAGGCCAACTACAAGATCATCGGCTTCAGCTTCCCGTTCCTGACGCTGTTGATCATTACGGGAGCGGTGTGGGCCCAGACAGCGTGGGGCCGATGGTGGGGCTGGGACCCAAAGGAGACTTCGTCCCTCGTGGCCTGGCTGATCTACGCAGCGTATCTGCATGCGCGCCTGCTGGCGAACTGGAAGGGCGCCCGGGCGAGCTGGATTGCGCTCTTGGGATTTGTGGCGATCATCATTTGCTATGTGGGCGTGAACTATCTGCCGGGACTGCATTCATACGGCGCGCCGGGATAGGGCCATTAGCGGCCTCGGCGGGCCGGCTGGTCCCGCCGGTGCCAAGGGTTGTCTCACCCCTGTCGGGCCTGTCGGGAGAAGGAGTACGAGGGGCAGTAATGGCTCGGGGACCGGAGGCAGGATTCATCGAGTTGTGTCAAGCGCAGACGCCGGGCTTCTTCGGCCGGTCTGCGCCGATTACGGTGACCCGGGCGCCGGGCCGGCTCGATGTGATGGGCGGCATCGCGGACTACTCGGGCTCGGTTGTGCTGGAGGGCACGATTGGCGAGGCGGTGTTGGTGGGGCTGCAGCCGCGACGTGACGAGCGGCTGCGGATGTGGAGCGTGGGGCTGGAGAAGGAAGGCCACGAACCGCGCCACGAGGTGCCATTGGGGGCGCTGCGGCTCAGCGGTCGCGAGGGCTATCAACGCCTCAGAGAGGTGCTCGGCGCTGAGGCCGGGGCCCGCTGGATCGGATACGTTGCCGGGGTCTTCAGTGTACTGGAGGCAGAGGGAGCGGCCGGGCGCTTCAGGCGGGGCGCCAACATCCTGATCTCGAGCACTGTCCCGATGGGAGCGGGAGTGGCCTCCTCCGCGGCGCTCGAGGTCGCCGTGATGTATGCCGTGAACGTGGCCTATCAGCTAGGCCTGGACGGGCTTGAGTTGGCGCGGCTGTGTCAGATTGTGGAGAATCGGGTTGTGGGCGCGCCCTGCGGAATCATGGATCAGGTGACCTGTGCGCTGGGGGAGCCCGGCAAGCTGATTGCCCTGAAGTGCCAGCCGCATGATGTGCTGGGACTGCACGAGCTCCCGACAGGGTGCCGCGTGGTGGGGATCAACTCGGCGGTGAAGCACTCGGTGGGCGGGAAGAGATACACGCGGGCGCGCACGGCGGCGTTCATGGGGCTGAAGATCATCAGCGAGGCTCGGGGGCCCGAATACGCGCGTGGGCACCTGTGCAACCTTACGCCGGCGCAGTATCGAGCGGAGTTGCAAGGCCTGCTGCCCGGCAAGATGGCTGGTGGGCAGTTCTTGGCGCGGTACGGCCGGACCGAAGATCCTGCAACGACAGTGGATTCGGCGGAGACGTACTCGGTGCGCGCGTGCACGGAGCATCCGATCTACGAGAACGCGCGGGTGCTGGAGTTCATCCGGCTCCTGCGACAGGCGTCAGAAGGCGCCGAGGGCGCACTGGTGAAAGCAGGGCGGCTGATGTACGCGTCGCACTGGAGCTACGGGAAGCGATGCGCGCTGGGCTCGGCGGAGACGGATCTGCTGGTGCGACTGGTGAAGGACCGCGGGCCCAAGTGCGGGCTGTACGGCGCCAAGATCACCGGAGGCGGCTGCGGCGGGACGGTGGCGATTCTGTGTCGGGATGAAGCTTTGCCGCTGGTGCGCGAGATCGCCAAGGAGTATGGGAGGCTGACCGGGAACCGACCCGAGATCTTTGCGGGGACGTCGCCGGGGGCGTACGCCTGGGGGCATGAGACAGTGGCTGTCTAAGCAGCCGGCCGGGCGCCACTGTGCAGGGAGTTGCGGAACGTCTTTTGACACAGGAGCGCAGGGCAAGCGCAGAGACACACGACGAGCTGCGCCCGCCGGCGTGGCGGGCGATCGTCATCGGCGCGGTGCTCGTGCCGGCGGGCGTATTCTTTGGGGCGTACGCGTACCTCATCGTGCAGGCTCTCCTGTGGGGGCAGACCTCCATCGAGCAGGGCTCAGTATTCACTTTGCTGCTGCTGACCGGGGCCAGTGCGCTGTTGGGGCGTGTTTGGCGAAGGCTCAGGCTGCAGCAGCACGAGCTGCTGGTCGTGTACGTCATGAGCAATTTGGCGGTCTGCCTGAGCGGCGTGGGGTTCGTGGCGTTCCTGGTGCACACGATGGCCGCAGGGCACTATTTCGCGACCCCGGAGAATGGGTGGCGGGAGCTGCTGGGCGACTTGCCGGCCTGGTTCGGACCGCAGAATGAGCGGATCGTCAAGGATTTCTACGAGGCCACGGGGTCCCTGTACCGCTGGGATACCGTGCGGGAATGGGCACTGCCTCTGACGTATTGGGGCGCGGTGATCCTGCTGGTGGTCGGGGCCAGTGTGTGCCTGACCAGTCTGCTGGGGAAGCAGTGGGTGGAGCGGGAGCGGCTGACCTTTCCGCTGGTGCAATTGCCGCTGGAGATGGCGGACACGAAGCCCGGTGCGTGGTTCTGGCGGAGCCGGGGCATGTGGCTGGGGTTTGCGGCAGCCGGGCTGCTGGAGTCGGTGGACTTCGTCAACTACCTGTGTCCCGCGGTCCCCACGGTGTGGCTGAAGGCGCGGTCGCTGAATGCGCTGCTCACGGAGCCGCCGTGGAATGGGCTGCGGCCCTTCTCGGTGGCCTTTTTCCCGTTCATGATCGGCATTGGGTTCTTGCTGACGCTGGAGACCTCACTGAGCTGCTGGTTTTTCTATCTGTTGGGGAAGCTGGAGAATGTGGTGTGCATTGCGCTGGGGTTCCGCGGCGCGGGTCGGGGATCGGCGCTGTCGCGGCTGCCGCTGCTGCACGAACAGGGCTCCGGGGCGATGCTGGCTCTGATGGTCGCCGCACTGTGGATCGCGCGGCGGCCGATCTGGGAGGCTTTACACGGTCGGGGCGGGGAAGACGAGACGGCAATCGTGTCGCCCCGAGCGGCGATGGCGGGTCTGCTCCTGAGCCTGGCTCTGCTGACGGTGCTGCTGGCCGTTGGCGGTCTGGCTCCGCCGATCGCGGCGGCATTCTTCGTCCTGTACATGCTGTTCGTGCTGGCGGTTGCCCGGATCGTAGCGGAGACCGGCGCCGGGTGGACCATGATTCGGGCGAACAACCCGCATGGGCTGCTGCTGCACGCGCTGGGAGTGCCCCGGTTCTCACGGCGCTCGCTGGCCTCATTTGCTTTCTTGAACTGGCTGGATGCCGACTATCGGGATGCGCCGATTGTGCACCTCCTGGCGGCGCTCAAGATGCGGCGGGAGGCTGGCATCGCCAAGGCGCAACTGGGCTGGGCCATTGGCGTGGCGTCGGTCCTGGCGCTTGTGTCGGCATACTGGGCGCACCTGCACATTGATTACACTTATGGGGCGGCAACCGCCAAGGTGCGCGGATGGTACACCTCGGTGGGCCAGCAGGGCTACCGGCAGCTCGCGAGTTGGACCAGCTACCCCCTGCCGACGGACTGGGTCAGCCTGGGTGGGTCGGCGCTAGGGGGGCTGGCGGCGCTGGCGATCGGCTTCGCGCGGCAGAGGGTCATGGCCTGGCCCTTTCACCCGGTCGGCTACGCCATCGCCAACACGCCCTCCATGGACTACCTGTGGATGCCCTTTCTAGTCGCCTGGCTGGTCAAGCTGCTCGTGCTCAGATATGCGGGCCTGAAGACCTATCGCCGGCTGGTGCCGGTATCGCTGGGGCTGATCCTGGGCGACCTCAGCGTGCCGGCATTGTGGGGGCTGTATGGGACCATCGTGTCCAAGCGGATGTACCTGTTCTTCCCGCACTGAGAGGGCAGAAGCGCCGGCGAGCGAGAAAGAGGTGAAGGGGCTGTGAAGATCCTGGTGACGGGCGGAGCGGGGACGCTGGGCCGGCCGGTGGGAGAGGCGCTGGCCCGGCGACACGAGGTGACCTTGACGGACATGGTTGAGGGCAGCTCGACCTTGCCGTTTGTGCCGGCGGACCTGCGAGACGCCTCGGCGACGTGTGAGGTGGTGCAAGGCCACGATCTGGTAGTACACTGCGCGGCGATTCATCCCTGGAAGCAATACACGGATGATGAGTACCTGGACTGCAACATCAGGGGGACGTGGAACGTGTTCAGCGCGGCGGCGGCGAGCGGGATTCGGCGCGTCGTGTATACCAGCAGCATAGCGGCGATGGGGTATGAGCCGGACGGGCTGGACAATCTGCCAATGACCGAGGAGAACAAGGTCTGCCGGCCCGTGGAAAACCTGTACGGTGTGACCAAGCACGTCGGAGAGCAGTTCGGGCGGCTGTTCGTGCACCGGCACGGGATGGACATCACCGTTCTGCGGCCGCCGCACTTCGTGCCCGGGTCAGAGGGAGAGCTGCTACACGCCCTCAGGTTGCTGTGGTGCCACATGGAGGTGGAGGATCTCGTGCAGGCGCACGTGTTGGCGGTGGAAAGCGAGCTGCCGGGGTTCGAGGTGTTCATCGTGGCTGCACCGACGCCGTTTACGACGGCGGATGCCGCGGCGCTCCGGGACGACCCCGTGTCGGTGGTCAGGAAGTATTACCCGGAAGCGGGTGAGCTGATTGCAGCCCAGGGACTGAAGCTGCCGCCGATCACGCACTACTACAGCATTGAGAAGGCGAGGCGGGTTCTGGGCTTCGAACCGCAGTACACCTTCGAGGCATGGCTGGCGAATAGGCGGGGACAGCGGCAGTAGTCGCTTGGAGAGCGGCGTGGCTTGACTTGGGAGCGGGTTTCCGCTATAGTTCTATGTCGCTGCTTGGGGACAGCGGCAGATTGTGGTTAGTATCCTTGCAACTTGGCAAAGCTACGAAGCGCAGCTCCGACGAGCTGGCGCATGAGATAAGCGGCAAGCAGGGATCGAGTGCCTTGTCTTCGGGGAGGGTTGCTCGGGCTGTCCGGTCCGTCCGGTACTTGTCGGCAGTCCGTGCTGGCTGTTAGACCTCAGACCGGAGGCAATGACCATGGCGGATCGTGGCGGGGCGAGTGCTGCCGCTTTCCACCACATGGTGGACGAGAGCGTCGTCGCACTGGCCAAGAAGGGCAGCCGGGAAGCAGCAGAGCATCTCCTGCGGAAGTACCGCCACCTCGTCGAAGGAAAAGCCCAGGCGTACTTCTTGATGGGCGCTGATCGCGACGATGTCCTCCAAGAGGGCATGATCGGTCTGTACAAGGCGATTCGTGACTTCTCTCATCGTGGTCGTCTGTCAGCTTTCCGGACTTTTGCCGAGTTGTGTGTCACTCGACAGATTATTACGGCGGTAAAGACGGCGACGCGGCAGAAGCATTGGCTGCTGAACAGTTGCGTCTCGATTGATGCGCCTGTGGAGGACGACGGGGGGGAACGGCCGCTGCAGGACGTGCTGTGCAGCCGGCGGCCGACGGAGCCGGAACGGGTGGTTCTGGGGCGCCAGCTACGCGACGAGGTGAACTGGCGGATTCGCGACCAGCTCTCGGACCTTGAAGCCAGCGCATTACTGAGGTATATTGAAGGTAAGTCTTACCACGAGATCGCTGCAGACCTCCGCAAGGGCGTCAAGCAGATTGATAACGCGCTGCAGCGAGCTAAGAAGAAGATTGGGCGGACTCTTCAAGCGGCGTCGTTGGCCTAGACCTGGCGGAGCGACCGGGCCGACGTAGCTCAGGGGTAGAGCAGCTGATTTGTAATCAGCCGGTCGCCCGTTCGAATCGGGCCGTCGGCTCCAGAGCGGCTGATGTGGGGCCAGGTTCGTCCAGTGCGGTTCACGGATACTAGTCAGTGCTGATGGTCCATGCCCTAAAGCGAGCGATTTGGCGTGGAGGGCATGGTTTTTGTGGTCCGTGCGGCAGGCAGGGGTGCCCGAGTGGTTAATGGGACCAGACTGTAAATCTGGCGGCGCAGCCTACGGAGGTTCGAATCCTCCCCCCTGCACCAGGACAAGATGAGGGTAGGGCCGCTCTGAGGGGGACGGGAGTGGTGGGGCAGTCAGTCGGTGGCGGACGGTGTGCCTGAGTGAAGGTGAGGCGCGAGCTTGCGTAGACAGGGGCTCAGGAACACCGGCGGGCCCACGTAGCTCAGTCGGTAGAGCGTATCCTTGGTAAGGATAAGGTCACCGGTTCAATCCCGGTCGTGGGCTCCACCAGTGCTTGTTGGGCCGAGGCGCGAGCGCTTGCGTTGCGCTGCTCGGCGGAGCCTGGTCATTTCCCGTGCAGATAGGTGACGACCGATGGCGAGAGCGAAGTTTGAGCGGACGAAGCCGCACATTAATGTGGGAACGATCGGCCATGTGGATCACGGCAAGACGACGCTGGTGTCGGCGATGACG